>CAMNDE010000003.1:0-93071 GCA_946534895.1 uncultured Clostridia bacterium | reverse complement strand
TAAATTTTTCTCAAATAACGTTCGAATTTTTCATTGACAAGCCACGGATTTTTATTATACTCTGAGCGGAAATCCATCATTTTATGAGGAGGATGCTCATGATCATTTCCAGAAAGATTCTGTCGGTCGTGATGATTCTGTGCATGCTTTGCAGCGTGTGCGCCATGGCTTCCGCAGAAGAGTATGCTGACGTGATCCGCATTGCAGACGACAACCAGGCCACGTCCTACGATCTGCACAAGGACACTTCCGTGAACGCGAGAAACATGCTGCGCGGCACTGTCTTTGAACAGCTGGTCACCCTGAAGAAAGACGGGTCCATCGGACCTGAGCTGGCTGAGTCCTACGAGGTGAACGAGACGAGCTCCGAGTTTGTCTTCCATCTGCGTCAGGGCGTACACTTCCACAACGGCAAGGAAATGACCAGTGAGGACGTGGTCGCTTCCCTGAACCGCTGGGTGGAAAACTTCTCCACCGTGCGCACCATGCTGGGCGACGCCCGTTTTGTGGCTGACGATGCCTACACGGTATCCCTGAAGCTGCAGAACTCCGCCATCATGCTGCTGGACATGCTCGCCGGAGCTTCCCAGTGCGCCGTGATCTATCCTGCCGAGTCCGTGGCGGCTGAGAATGCCGAGACCGGGTTCGTTCCGCCTGAAGCCCTGATCGGTACCGGCCCCTACACCTTCGCTGAATGGGCCGTGGACCAGTATGTGCGTCTGGAGCGCTTTGAGGACTATGCGCCCTATGGCGATCCGGAAGCCGAGCTGGACGGTCTGTGGGGCTACAAGCATGCCTACACCAAGACGCTCATGTATTACATCATGAAGGATGCGGACACCCGCGTGAACGGTCTGTTTGCCGGCGACTATGACTTCGCCGTGAAAGTGACTGACGCCAACCTGGCGCGCGTGGAAGCCGATCCCGAGTACACCCTTTACTCCCAGCAGACCGGCATGATTTCCCTGGTCTGGAACAAGCGCTCCACCGACAAGTATCTGCGTCAGGCCGTGCAGGCCCTTGCCAACGCGGATGACCTGAATATCGTCAACTATGGCGAGCTCTACGACGTGGATCCCTGCTTCATGGAAGACGGCCAGCCCGGCTGGTACACCACCGCCGGCAGCGAGTACTTCTGCCAGAACGACCCGGAAAAGGCCAAGGAACTGCTCGCCCAGTCTTCCTTTGACACCTCCAAGCCCCTGCGCATCCTGTACGTGAACAGCGGCGGCGCACCGGCCATGGTGGAAGTGCTCAAGCAGGAGCTGGAGACCATCGGCATCACCTCCGAGCTGATCGGACAGGACCGTTCCACCATGACCAAGACCCGCACCGATGAAACGGCCTATGACGTGTTCTTCACCACCTTCTCCTCCGTGCCCGTGCCGAGCCTCAGGAACTTCCTGGCCGCCGACTGGGCAGGCTGGTCCGATGACGAAACCCTGCAGAGCATGATGGTGGAAATGACCACCGCAAGTACCCGTGAGGCAGCCTTTGCGGCATGGGAAAAGATCCAGGCCTACTGCTATTCGGATTACTGTCCTGTGCTGATGCTGGGCCACTTCCATCAGGCAGCTGCATGCACCAACAAGCTGACCGGCTACAATGTGTTCCTGACCACCAACTTCTGGAACGCAAAGCTGGCCAAGTAATCCAAACCCCTTAAAGTACAGGCATCCCCTGGCGTGCCGGTCTGTACGGACACGCCGGAGGATGCCTTCTCTTGTTCTTCTTCCCTTACGGATAACGGAAAGGACGGGCTGCAGGCCTATGCGCGGATATGTGTTGAAGCGGGTGCTGGCGATCATTCCGACGGTGTTTATCGTGTCGGTGGTGGTCTTCCTGATTGTGCACCTGACCCCCGGAGACCCGGCTGCCATGATGCTGGGAGAGGACGCGACGCTGGAGGACATTGCCCAGCTGCATGCGCGCCTGGGGCTGGACGATCCCCTGCCGGTACAGTACGGGCGCTGGGCGCTGCGCTGTCTGCAGGGGGATCTCGGGTATTCCACGGCCGTGGCAGGGCAGAGCGTGTGGTCCATGATCCGGACGCATTTCCTGCCCACGGTGCTGCTTGCCCTGTACTCGCAGCTCATCACCATTCTCCTGGCCCTGCCCCTGGGCATGCTGGCCGCGCGCAAGCGCGGAAGCCTCACGGACAGCGTGCTGTCCGTGTTTTCCATGCTCGGCATTTCCCTGCCCAGCTTCATGCTCGGTATGGGCCTGGTGCTGCTGCTGGCCGTGTCCTTCCGCCTGATGCCGGCCACCGGGTACAAGAATCCGTTCACGGAGGGCTGGGGCGCGTTCTTCCGGTACATGACGCTGCCGGCAGTTTCACTTGGGTTCATTCATTCCGCGTACATGATGCGCATGACGAAGGCGTCCATGCTGGAAGTGCTGGGCAGTGACTACATCAAGATGGCGCGGTCCAAGGGCGTACGGGAAGCGCCGCTCCTGTTCAAGCACGCGTTCAGGAACACGCTGCTGACCGTGATCACGGTGATCGGGCAGGGCTTTATCTCGGCCCTGGCCGGCGCGGCAGTGGTGGAGCGGCTCTTCGGCATTCCGGGAATGGGCAGTCTGATGGTGGACTCCATTGACAAGCGGGATTACCAGGTGATCCAGGGGATCACACTGGTCATTGCCATGCTCAATGTCCTGATCAACCTGATGATTGACCTGATCTACGGCCTGGCGGATCCGCGGATCCGGCTGAAGTAAGCGGGAAGGGGGAACATGCATTGAGCAATGAAAAGAGTGAACTGCGCCGGCTCCGCAGACAGCTGTCGAAAGAGCAGCGCCAGATCAACCGGCGGAAGTTCCTGCGCAGCCGTCTTTCCATGATCGGACTGGTGATCGTCCTTCTGATCCTGTTTCTTGCCATTTGCGCGCCTGTGATCACGGGACTGATGGGCGTGGACCCGTACAAGGCCACCGTGAAGGACCGGTTCCAGGCGCCCTCGGCGCAGCATCTGTTCGGCACGGACAATCTGGGCCGGGATATATTCGCCCGTGTGCTGTACGGCGCGCGCATTTCCATGATTGTCGGGTTCTCCGTGGGCAGTATTTCCGCGCTGATTGGCACCGCGCTGGGGCTCTACGCCACCACGAGCCCGGTGCTGGATCATCTGCTGATGCGCATCTGCGACGGACTCAAGGCGATCCCGAACATCCTTCTGGCCATTGCGCTCATGGCGGTGCTCGGGGCCAACATGAACAACGTGATTGTCAGCCTGACCATTGTGAGCATACCCGGCGTGGCCAGGATTGCCCGGTCCAACGCGCTCCTGGTGCGTGAGCAGACCTATGTGGAGGCCATGCGCTGTCTGGGTGCCGGAAAGCACCGGATTCTGTGGCGGCATATCGCGCCGAACATTCTCTCCCCGATCCTGGTGCAGATGACCTTCGCCTTTGCCAGCGCCATTATCTCCGAGGCCTCGCTGAGCTTTCTCGGAGCGGGCATTCCCCAGCCCGAGCCCAGCTGGGGCGGCATGCTCAATGAAGCGCGCTCCTATCTGTTCAAGGGCTGGTGGATGGCTCTGTTCCCCGCCGTGATGACCGGGCTTTCCGTGCTCGGGTTCAATCTGTTCGGGGACGGGCTCCGGGATCTGCTGGATCCCACATCCAACCGCTGAGGAGGCGCAGTATGGAAGAGAAAGAGATTGTATTGCAGGTCAATCAGCTGTCCACATCCTTCCGCACGGACCGAGGCATGCTCAGGGCCGTGCAGGGCGTTTCCTTTTCCGTCCGGCGCGGCGAGATTCTCGGCCTGGTGGGCGAGTCCGGATGCGGCAAGAGCGTGACAAGCATGTCCATCATGCGGCTCTATGACGAGAAATACATGGCCCGCTATGAGGGCGAGGTGCTGCTGGAGGGCAGGAATATCCTGGACCTGCCCTTCCGGGAAATGCAGAACATCCGCGGCCGGGATATCTCCATGATCTTTCAGGACGCGCTGTCGTCCCTGAACCCGGTGCTGCGCATTTCCGACCAGATCATGGAGCCGCTGCGCATTCACCAGCACATGGGCAGAAAGGAAGCCTACGCGCGTGCCGTGGAAATGCTGCGCCTGGTGGGCATTCCTTCCCCGGAAACCCGGGTGGACCAGTATCCGCACGAACTGTCCGGCGGCATGCGCCAGCGCGTCATGATCGCCATTGCCCTGGCCTGTCAGCCCAGACTGCTGATCGCGGACGAGCCCACCACGGCCCTGGACGTGACGATCCAGGCGCAGATCCTGGACCTGATCCTGGAGCTCAATGAAAAGCTGGACATGGGCGTGATCCTGATCACCCATGACCTGGCCGTGGTCTCCCAGGTCTGTCAGCGCGTGGCTGTCATGTACCTCGGACAGATCGTGGAGGAAGCGGATGTCACGGAGCTGTTCGATCATCCCATGCATCCCTATACCCGGGGACTTCTGGAATCCATTCCGCGGCTTGACGGCGGCGCGCGCCGTGAACTGCACCAGATCGCGGGCACGGTTCCGCTTCTGCACCAGATTCCCAGGGGCTGCCGGTTCGCGCCGCGCTGTCCGTATGCGGACGCGCGCTGCACGCAGGAAGACCCGGAGCTTGAGCAATGCGCACCCGGGCATATGGTCCGGTGCATGAAGAACATCGGGAAGGAGGGAGCTGCCCATGCCTGAACGTGAAGTGGTGCTCAGTGCCGAGCATGTTTCCATGTTCTTTCCCGTGCGCGGCTCGCTCGGGCAGGTCACCGGCCATGTGCAGGCGGTCTGCGATGTCTCCCTCAGCCTGAAGCGGCATGCCACCTATGGTCTGGTGGGCGAGTCCGGCTGCGGAAAAAGCACGCTGGGGCGCACGCTGAACCGGCTGCTCGAGCCCACCGACGGAAAGATCACGCTTCTGGGACAGGACATCACGCATCTGTCCGACCGGGACATGCTGCCGCTGCGCGGACAGATCCAGATGGCTTTCCAGGATCCCTACACATCCCTGAACCCGAGGATCCGCGTGGGCGACGCGCTGATGGAGGTCCTGAAAATCCATCACATGAAGGACCGGGACATGCGCATGCAGGCCGCCTTCGATATCCTGGACAGGGTCGGACTGCATAAGGAGCATTTCTACCGGTTTCCGCACGAATTCTCCGGCGGACAGCGGCAGCGCATCGGTCTGGCCCGGGCGCTGATCCTGAACCCGAAGATCGTGATCTGCGATGAACCGGTCTCGGCACTGGACGTATCCATCCAGAGCCAGATCATCAACCTTCTGTGTGATCTGCAGCGCCAGCGGGATCTGAGCTACCTGTTCATCTCCCATGACATGAGCGTGATCCGCTATATCTCCGATGAAGTGGGCGTCATGTATCTGGGGCACCTGGTGGAGGAAGGCCCGGTGGAGGAAATCTTTGCGCATCCGGCGCACCCGTACACGAACATGCTGCTCTCCGCAGTCCCGTCCATGGACCCGCACGCGGAGAAGAAACGCATGCGCATCCAGGGCGAGCTTCCCAGTCCCCTGAATCCGCCGACGGGCTGCGTGTTCCATACCCGGTGCCCCTACGCGCAGAAATCCTGCTCAGAGCAGGTACCGGGGATGCAGGAGATCAGCCCAGGACACATCTGCGCCTGCCATTGCATGAAGCGCTGAAAAAGCATCGACAGAAACCGCATTTCGTTTGAAGCAACTCCTGAAAGGATAAAAACCAGGCGTAAAAAGCCTGGTTTTTCCATGCTTGACGATACGGACCGGATAGCCTACCATATGGCCCATCACAGACAGTTGGGAGGGATGCAGCACCATGACAGGCATCCTTGTGACCGGAACAGCCTCGGTTCTCTGCTGCGGGCTTTTCCTGCTCTTCTTCAGCAGGGACAGAAGCAGATACCGGAACTGCTGTCTTCTGTTCCTGGTCATCCTTTCCCTCTTTTTCCTCATGATTCAGGCACTGGGCACCCATGCCCGGACCGTGCTCAAAGCACTCGCATGGATCTCCCTGTGCATTCCGCCCCTCCTGATTCTCAACGGCATCAAGATGGTCCGCCGTGAGGGAAGGCAGCTGCGGCAGATGCTATCCCTGCTGCTGGGTATTTCGCTCCTTGGCGGCATGCTTCTGGCCTTTGCATGCCTGCATGGCCAGGTGCCGCAGGACAGGCAGACAGGCGCATACTCCGTCCGTTTCCTTGCCGGCCTCGCGCTGTGCGTGACCATGGCCTACGGCATGCTGTCCCTGGCTGCGTTCATGATCTATACCCTGCTGCTTCAGCTGATCCCCCGGAAAAAGGACTTTGACTATGTGATCATTCATGGCTCCGGGCTCCTGGACGGACAGCGGGTGCCGAAACTGCTCCGGGACCGTCTGGACAAGGGCATTGAGGTCTACCGAAAGGACCCGTCCCCGCCCATCCTGATCCCCACCGGCGGGCAGGGAAAGAATGAAACCGTTCCTGAGGCCGAAGCCATGAAAGGCTATCTGCTCTCCCAGGGCATTCCGGAATCCCATATCATCGCGGAAAGCACGTCCACCTCCACCCTGGAGAACCTCGTAAACGCCCAGAAGATCCTGAACGGATTTGAGGGCAGGAAATACACCGCGCTTGTGACCAGCAACTATCATGTTTACCGGGCCATGCGATATGCCCGGCAGATCGGGCTGGAGTGCACGGGCATCGGAAGCCATATCGCCCTGTATTTCTGGCCCAGCGGGGTGATCCGGGAATACATTGCGATCCATGCGGAACCCAGGCATGCCCTTCTGCTTCTGCTGGGCTGGGTGCTGAGCCTTGCCGCCGCATTCCTTGTGCTCATGTTCTGACATCCAAAAAACGCGCCGCTGGCGCGTTTTTCTGTGCTGTCTGCTCAAGTGCTTTCCCCGGCGCGGAAATGTTCCCGGTCCACCGCCTCGTACAGATCCCTGTGCATGCGCTCCTCAAACATGGCCTTGAGACGCAGGTTGCTGTCCCACTTCACCGGATCATAGGCGCCGTAGCGGCGCTTCACGTCGCTCATGCGCTCCATGATGTCCAGTACCTGGCCCGGGCCGGAAATGGCATCGCACAGCTGAATCAGCCGGTCATAGTCATCCATCCTGACTTCCAGGAGTTTCTGGCGGATCAGTCCGGTTTCCTCCTCGGTGGTGTCGATCCGGCCCACGTATCCGTCAATCGTCCGGCCGATAAACGAATGCGTGAGGCAGATCCTGGCGCAGTCCGGATAGCCCAGTTCCGTCATATACGTGTACCCGTCCGACACATGCCCCAGATGGCGCTTGCCGAATTTCCGGCCGATATCGTGCAGAAGACCCAGCACATACGCTTTTTCCGGACACAGCCCTGCATACAATGCGATCTTTTCCGCGCAGTGCGCCGCCGTCCGGCTGTGGGCGCCCCAGGGCCCGGGATTGCACGTTTCGGCCTCGCTCAGTATCTTTTCCGCTTCATCCCGGTCCGGGTACCGGCCCTTTCCCGGGTTCGGGATCCGGACATACAGGCACTTCTCATCCTCCGCGGCCACACGGCCGCCGTTTTTCAGCATGACACGCAGCGAGGCCGGGTTATCCCGGTGTACGCGCAGGTATATTTCCTCATCGGGCACTATTCCCCGGGCTTCCTTGAGGAGCAGGCGCAGGCCTTCCGAGGCCATGCCCTGTCCGCGATATATGGGCGAGATATAATATCCGATATGCCCGGCGCCTGTGCGCAGCGACGCGCACAGCACATGCCTCAGGCGGAACTGCCCGACAATTGTGTCATCGTTCCAGAGGAAGAAAAACGTTTCCGGCACGTGGCCTTCCGGCAATTTTTCCCCCTTTTCCCAGGCGCGCATCAGCGGAAGCACGGTTTCTTCATACATTTCCTCGGATATGCCGGGCCACGCATTGGTCAGGCCGTTCTCATCCTCCGGCATATCCCGGACAAGCAGCCATTCCCTGTGTACATCGGTGCCCGCGTGTTTCAGACTGAGCATTTCCCCTGCCCCTTTCCTTTCCCGGAATGTGACCCGCTTCCGGGATGCATGGATTGACGTTTGGACGGCTTCTGGCTACCATACCATCAGATGAATCCCTGATTGGAGGCGAACACCTATGAGCGAAACCGCATCCCGTCCCGCAAAGCATAGCATAATCTGGACGATCCTGAAACTGTTCTGTCTGGGTCTGGCTGTAGCCTTCCTTTTGATCACAGCCCGGCCCTTTCTCACGGATCCGGGCACGTACCCGAATTCCATTTCCTATCTGGACAGCAAGCTGTCCAACGCCAAGATGCTCACCCTGGGTGCCACCAGCGCGTCCTTTGTGGTCAGCCTGATCCCGGATGACGCCGGAACACCCATCGCCAATGAACTGGCCAGGTTTTCCGGTTACCTGCTCTTTGTCATCTCCGCCATTTTCCTTGAGCGCTATCTTCTGACCACCATCGGGTTTGTTTCCACGGCCATCATCCTGCCCATGGCCTGTCTGTTTGCGGCCATGGCGGCTCTTGCCCGGGAAGGAAACAAGACCAAGTTCAAGGAGTATGCGTTCCGCCTGCTTATCTTCGGTGTCTGCATTGTGCTCATCATTCCTCTGGGCTGTACCTGCGGGCACGAGATCGAGCGGGCAAACGAGGAATCCATCGAAAACGCGCTGGAGGACGCGCGCAACGCGAACACGATTGTTGAGTCCATTCCGGACGAGAACCGGAATGTGTTTGAAAAGGTCGGGGATTTCTTCACCAGTCTCTGGGGCAGCGCCACCAAGGCCTATGAATGGGCCAAGACCGTTCTGAGCAATTACATGTCCTCCGTGGCCGTCATGCTCGTGACCACCATTGCCATTCCCATTCTCATGCTCTTCTGCTTCCTGTGGCTGGTAAAGTTCCTGACCAAGCGCGACTTTGTCATCGCCGTTGTGGGCTATGCCGACCGGATGGCGGAAAGCACACGCCAGATGCTCACGCCGAAGAAGCGGAACCTTCCCCGGGAAACCGACAGACCATAATATCACGTAAAAACAGATGCCCGCGGGCATCTGTTTTTGATTGGTGCATACTTTCAGTCGCGCATGACCGGGAAAAGACGGAACAGAAGCAGCGCAAGAGCGGCACTCACGATATCCGCGATGCACTGGGACATGAGCACGCCCTCATAGCCGCGAATCCTTACCAGAATGATCAGGACAAGCGCGAACACAATCCCCTGCCGGCTCAGGGACAGGGCCATGGCCGGCCCGGCCTTCCCGCCCGCCTGAAACAGGCAGGTCAGGAACATCACAAGCCCTGCGAACACGCTGCCCGCCACCTGCCAGCGGAGCATGGGCACGCCCAGCTCCGTCAGCGCGGCGTCCGGCGTCATCACGCCCAGAAGCGCGCGGGCGGCCAGGAACACAAAAGCGGACATGAGCAGGGCAAGGCCTGCGAGGAACACAAGGCAGAAGCGCACCAGCTTCCGGAGCTTTGCCTTCTCGCCCGCGCCCATGAGAAAGCCGAAGAGCGGGATACCGCCGAAGGAAAAGCCCACCAGGATCATCTGCACAATCATGGTCAGCTTCAGCACAATGCCCATGGCCGCAATCCGGTCATCGCCGTAGGCCATGAGGTGCTGATTCACCAGGACCGCGCACAGGCTTGAGGCCAGGTTGGTCACCGCGGCACTGAGCCCGACGCCCAGGATATCCCTGACCGCGCTTCCGGGCAGGGACACGCGGAAGCGTACAGACAGGCACGCGCTCTTTCTGAGCACGAAGAAGAGCAGCAGCGCATCGCTCAGGGCATACCCGATGACCGTGGCAAGCGCAGCGCCGGCCGCGCCCATGGACGGGATCATGAGCGGATCCAGGATCACATTGACCACGGAGCCGAAGGCCGTGCCCAGCATGGACAGCCCGGACATGCCCTCGCAGCGGAGCAGGTTCATATGAATGAAGTTGACCACGATCAGCGGAGCGCCGAGCAGCAGCACGGTACCATATTCCCGGGCATAGGGCAGGGTATCCTGACTGCAGCCCAGAAGGCGCAGAAGCGGATCCCGCAGGATGAGCATGCCAAGCCCGAGCACCGCGCCGGCAATCAATGCGATATAGAAGCAGAAGGCGCTGACCCGGCCTGCGCCGTCCAGGTCCTTTTTCCCCAGCAGCCTAGAGATCAGGGAGCTGCCGCCCTGCCCGAACACATTGCCCAGCGCCATGAGGATCATGAACAGCGGCGCGCATACCGAGCCCCCGGCAATGAGCAGGGCGTTCCCGGTCTGCGCAATGAAATAGGTATCGGCCAGGTTATAGACAATGGTGACAATGGATCCGAGCACCACGGGCAGGGACAGACGGAAATAGGACTGTACCGGCTGCTCCGCGTTCAGACGGATTTCACGATTACCGGCCATGATTCTCTCTCTTTTCTGTAAATTCTTGGGCTTCCTCCCATGTCTTTACCGCCTGTCCGGCACATCAGTCCAGTCATGGGCTTTCATTTTGCTGTATTCCTCTTCGCTGATGCGCAGGATGGTCCCGTGCTTGAAGCCGTAGGGGAAGGAAAACGCGGCATCACTGCGCACGAAATCTCCGCTCTTCAGGCTATTGGACACAAAGGGCACATAGCCCTGGCCCTTCCCGGCCACGCCGTAATAGTCCAGGAACAGGCACCACCGGCCGTCGTCGAGGCGCACGGCAGTAGGGGCTTCATACTTGCCCTCCTGAATCGCCAGCATGGCCTCGTCAAACCGGCTGATCCGCCGGAAGGGACCGCGCACATGATCCGATTCCAGCAGCATGATCCTGTGCGGATTGCCCTGGCCCTTGACGAACAGGTAGAACTTTCCGTCCTCCTCATACATGGCCGAGTCAATGATCGTGCCGTCGTCTTTCCGGTAGAGAACCTCCGGCGGCGTGAACTGCCGGAAGTCCGTGGTCCTTGAGCAGTAGATGGCCATGTACTTTTCCCCGCGCACGGCGGAGGACCAGTGCAGGACATAGTTCTTTTCCTCCGGATCATAGATGACATCCGGCGCCCACACGCAGCCGAACTCTTCCGTGCCCAGAGGGATCAGTTCTTCCTCAGACCAGTGGAGCAGGTCGTCTGAGACCCAGTGTGCCAGACACTTGCTGCCGATTTCGCAGATCCTGTCCCAGCTGTGGGCATACTTGCCGCGCATGCCGTAGGACAGCGACAGGTCCGTGGCAAAGATATGCACGCGGCCGCTTTCCCTTTCCCGGACAATGGTCATGTCGCGCACACCGTGATCTCCATAATATGCCCAGAGAATCGGGTGTCCCTCATTGAGCGCTTCCCAGTGGAAGCCGTCCCGGCTCAGGGCAAAATATACCTGTTCACCTTCAGGCGATGTGGTTTCGCGGAAATGCACGAACAGATAATGTGACTGCATCCTATTTCCTCCCAGATTTCAGGGTTCCCTGCCGGGCTTTGGCACCGGCAAAGGGGGGCAGGCCGTGCCTGCCCCCCTATTTTCGCATACCTGTGCAATTCCCACAATGCATGGAATACATTTTTCATGTTTTCCGCATTCCATGCTCAGCACCGCGCCTTCAGCGCCTTATAGACTTCCTTCTGCGCCGGGAGCCTGTCCCAGGGCCTGTAGCGCGCCGCGTACTCCGCGCACAATGCACGGGCCGCCTCCGCGCTCAGAAACGGAATCAGCGGAAGCGTATGCCGCTCAGCAGCCCGGAGCATCCATTCCGCAGCATCCGGCCATTCCCGTGCGTCATGCATGAGCAGCCTGCGCACCACGGCTTCCACTTTCTCCTGCCCCGGCATGTCCCTGCACATTTCCTGCACAATGCCTGCAATGCCTTCGTCCAGCCGGTCATGGCAGTAATCACGGCCAAGCGGGTGCCCGAAGCCAAGCAGCCCGTCCATGGGACTGCTTTTTTTCCGGTAATCTTCCAGGTCCTGCCGGTAACGCGCAAAGACCTGATCCAGGGCAAGAAGGCAGTCTTCCATCCGCTTTCCTTCCTTTCCTTTACGCATCAGGGCATTATTTCAGATGCATTTCTTCCTCGCGTTTCCGGTCCTCTTCCTCCGCCTTGCCGCTTCCGCGCCACAGTCTGACCGCGTACACCATCAGGCCGACGGCGAACACGAGAAACAGCACAATGAACAGAATCCGGACAGGCATGGTCATGGCGCTTTCCTGATTCCGGTCCCGGAAAAGCTCATAGGCCAGGTTCAGCAGATAGATGCCCACTATGCCCATCAGACTGGCACGTGTTTTCCCGCTGTTCAATCCGGAAAGCCTCCTTTCTGCATAAAAGCCCCGCATCCGCGGGGCGCTTCAGGTCACTCAACGGTTCTTTTTCTGTGAAAGGATGTCAAACACCACGGCTGCCAGAAGCACGACGCCCTTGACCACACGCTGGTAGTTTGCGTCCAGACTGATCAGGCTCATGCCCAGGTTGATGACGCCGATCAGTGTGGCGCCGATCACCATGCCCATCACGGTGCCGGATCCGCCGCTGGCGGAAACGCCGCCCACCACGCAGGCAGATATGGCGTCCATTTCAAAGTTCTTGCCCACGTCCGCGTAGGCTGACTGGGAACGCGCAATCACCGTGAAGGTGGCGATGGTGGTGAGCACGGCCATGTTCATGTATGCGAAGAACATGACCCTGCGGGTATTCACGCCCGACAGCCGGGCCGCCTCGATATTGCCGCCCACCACGTAGAAATGCCGGCCCATGGTGGTTTTTTCGGTGATAAAGCTGTAGATCAGGATAATGCCCGCCACCCACAGAAGGGTTGTGGGGATGCCGCCGTCCATGGCCAGCTTCGACATCATGAGAATGATCGCCACGCTGCTGATGCAGATTCTCGCAATCGCCTTGCTGACGGAAATCGCATCATAGCCCTTCGCGAGACGGCTTCTGCGAATATAGAACACCCCGAAGGCCACCAGACACGCCGCAAGTATGCCGAAGAGGAAGCAGGGCCAGTTGAACACGCCCTTTTCCGTCGGGAACACGCGGCCGTAGAACAGGTTCTGGAACGAGAGCGGGAACGGAGCCAGGGAACCGGTTTTGGAGTTCGCCGACAGAATGGATGTGCCCAGTCCGCGGAAAGCCAGATAACCGGCCAGTGTGGCAATCCACGGCGGGATGTGCACATAGGCGATGAGACTGCCCAGAAGCATGCCGTAGGCCACGCCGATGAGCAGGAGCAGCACAATGGAAAGCCCGGTGCTCATGCCCGACACAATCATGAACACGCCGCCGATGGCACCCAGCAGGCACACGAACGCGCCGCAGCTCAGGTCAATGTTTCCGCCGGTCAGCATGCACATGAGCATGCCGGCGCCGAGGATATACACGTATGCGTTCTGATTGATGAGCTCCGTGAAGCTGGAAGGACTGAAAATGCCGCCCTTGGTCAGGATCAGGAAGAACAGATACACAAGGATCAGGACAATGAGCATTGCATTCTTTTTCAGTACGGTAAGAATCCATTTGTTTTCCATAACAGTATCCTCCTCCCTGAATTATTTCTTCTGTCTCTTGGACATGACATCGAACATGACGGCAATGAGCAGCACAATGCCCTTGACCACTTTCTGGTAGTTGGCATCCACGCCGACAATGATCATGCCCTTGTTGATAACGCCCATGAGAATGGCGCCGATGATCATGCCGGAGACCTTTCCGGTGCCGCCGTAGGCCGAGGCGCCGCCGATAAAGCAGGAGGCAATGGCGTCCATCTCATAGCCCTCGCCGTAGACGGGGTCAATGCCCTTGGCCCGGCCGGCGGTGAGAATGCCCGCGAGACCGGCCAGCAGACCGATGTTCGCATAGGCGAACCAGTACACATTGCGCGTCTTTACGCCGCTGAGCGCCGTGGCTTTCTCGTTGCCGCCCACGGCATACAGGTGCCGGCCGATGGCCGTCCGGGTGGTGATGTACGCATAGATGCCAAGCACCAGGGCGATCCAGATCAGCACCATGGGGAATCCGCGGTAGCAGCTCAGCTTGAAGCTGACCCACAGAATCAGGGCGGTGATGATCACAGTGGAGAACACCTGGCTGGAAACGGACTGGCTGATGCCCAGTTTTTTCTGGGACAGAATCTTGTGCACCTTCAGCACCACGAACACGACAGCGGCCAGAACGCCGATGCACATGCAGGTCACGTTGAACTTGGCCACAAGGTTCTCACCGATGAGCCGGGAAAGGAAGGCATTCTCCTTGGTGAACACGCCGTCCAGGGAGGGAAACTGCTGACGGATCACATCGGCAATGAAGCTCTGCTTGCCGTTGCCGAAGAGCCGGAGAAACTGCTCATTGGAAATGTCCACACGGTAGCCGTTGAGCACCACATTGGAAAATCCGCGGAAGGCATACATGCCGGCCAGCGTGGCAATAAACGCCGGAACCCGGACCTTGGCAATCCAGAATCCCTGGAACGCGCCGATGGCAAGGCCGATGGCCAGCATGGCCAGGACGGTCAGCCACATGTTTGCGCCGGATGCCATCATGGTGCAGCCCACAGCCGCCGTGAAGCAGACCACGGAGCCGACGGACAGGTCAATGTTGCCGCCCGTCAGAATGCACAGAAGCATGCCGGTGGCCAGCACAAATACGTAGGCGTTCTCGGCAATCAGACTGGACACCATGGACGGCTGGAGTATCTGTCCCTGCTTGCCCGGCCAGAGTGCAAAGGCAATGGTCACAACCACCAGAGCGATGGTCATGGTGTATTTCTGGAAAAACTCACTCACACTCTGCCTGCGGTCCGCCGTGGTTTTTCTGGTTTCCGCCCGGTTTTCACTCATGGTCACACACCCCTTCCAGACCGCAGGATGGCTGCCATAATGTTCTCCTGGGTGGCTTCCTCAGCCCTCATTTCGCCGACGATCCTGGCTTCGTTCATGATATAGATGCGGTCGCTCATGCCGAGCACCTCAGGCAGCTCAGAGGAAATCAGCACAACACTTTTGCCCGCAGCCGCAAGATCATTGATGATACAGTAGATCTCATACTTCGCGCCTACGTCAATGCCGCGGGTGGGTTCATCCAGCAGCAGCACGTCGGGCTCGGCAAACATCCACTTGGCCAGCAGCACCTTCTGCTGATTGCCGCCGGACAGATTGCCCACCAGCTGGTCCACCGAGGGCGTTTTGATCTTCAGCTTGTCGCGGTATTCCCCGGCCACGGCATATTCCTTGTCCGCGTCAATGACGGCGTGGGAAGAGACAGCGCTCAGGTTGGCAAGGGAGGTATTGACCCGGATGGACTGGCTCAGCACCAGACCGTTGCCCTTGCGGTCTTCCGTCACATAGGCGATCTTGTGCCGAATGGCATCCGATTCACTCCTGCGCATCTTCACAGGCTTGCCGTCAAGCTTGAGCTCACCGGAGAAATGCACGCCGTAGCTCTGGCCGAATATGCTCATGGCCAGCTCTGTGCGTCCGGCGCCCATCAGTCCGTAGATGCCCACCACTTCACCCTGGCGCACATACATGGACACGTCGTCCACAACCTTGCGCTCCGGGTACAGAGGATGATGCACGGTCCAGTGATTCACTTCCATCCGGACATCACCGATCCTGACCTGCTCGCGCTTCGGGAAACGGTTTGTGATCTCGCGGCCTACCATGCCCTTGATGATGCGCTCTTCGCTTACAGGCTCCGCGCCGTGATTGTCAATGGTTTCAATGGTGGTCCCGTCACGGATCACGGTTATCTTATCCGCCACATAGGAAACCTCGTTCAGCTTGTGGGTGATGATGATCATGGTCATCCCCTGCTTCTTGAAGCTGAGCATCAGGTCCAGAAGTGCGCGGGAATCTTCTTCGTTAAGGGAGGATGTCGGTTCATCCAGGATCAGCAGTTTGGCCTTCTTGGCCAGCGCCTTGGCGATTTCCACCAGCTGCTGCTTGCCGGTGCCGATGGTCTTCACCTGCGTCTTGCTGCTCTCTTCCAGGCCGACCATCTTCAGATACTTGTCAGCCTCGGAATAGGTTTTGTTCCAGTTGATGGCAAACTTGTGTCCGCATTCATTGCCCAGATACATGTTCTCGCCGATGGTCATTTCCGGGACCAGCGCCAGTTCCTGGTGAATGATGACAATGCCCAGCTTTTCCGAATCCTTGATGTTGGAAAATCTGCATACCTGCCCGTTGTAAATGATGTCACCTTCATAGGTTCCATAAGGGTAAATGCCGCTCAGCACATTCATCAGGGTGGACTTGCCTGCGCCGTTCTCGCCCACCAGTGCATGAATCTCCCCTTCCTCCACCTGAAGATTCACGTTATCCAGTGCTTTCACGCCCGGGAAGGTTTTCGTGATATTTTTCATTTCCAGCAGGATTTTGGCCATAAGTTTTCCTCCAGCCTTTCCATACATTATGGAAAATTGGGATTACCTAAATCAGAAACGATGCAGGCGGACATAGCCCGCCTGCATCGATCTCAGGTTCGCAGAAACATTACTGAATGTCTTCCAGCGTGTAGTAACCGGATTCGATCAGCAGCTCTTCATAGTTGTTGACATCGGCAAACACGGGTTCGCACAGGAAGGAAGGAACGGTGATCTTGCCGTTGTTGTAGGTCTCGGTGTCGTTCACGTCAACGGTCTCGCCCGACAGGATCTGGCCGACCATCTTCACGACCTGAGCAGCCAGAGTACGGGTGTCCTTGAACACGGACATGCTCTGCTTGCCGGCGATCATGTTCTTGACGTTGGACTTGTCGCAGTCCTGACCGGTGATGATGGGCCATTCTCCGTCATATCCGTCTTCCAGAGCGTTGGTAACGCCCAGAGCGGTGGAGTCATTGGAGCACAGCCATGCGTCGATGTTGGAGCCGTCAGCATAGTTGGCCAGCACGGTGGTGGCACGGTTCTGGGCAACTTCGGTCTTCCAGGTGGGGGTGGCAACGTCGGTGAACTCAATCTGGCCGGACTTCACAACCAGCTTGCCGGCGTCGATATAGGGCTTCAGGACGTCGATGGCACCCTGATAGAAGTACAGAGCGTTGTTGTCGCCAGGATCGCCGGCGGTGATTTCCAGGTTGAAGGGGCCTTCAGCATTGTCCAGGTCCAGCTTTTCCTTGATGTAGGTGCCCTGAACAGTGCCGACCTTGTAGTTGTCGAAGGTGGCATAGTAGGAAACAGCATCGGATTCCATGAGCAGACGGTCATAAGCGATGACCGGGATGCCCTTTTCCTTGGCCAGGTCCAGAGCGGAGCCCAGGGAGGAGCCTTCGATGGCGGCAATGACGAGCACTTCGCAGCCATTGTTGATCATGTTGGTAACCTGGTTGAGCTGCTGCTGCACGTCATTGGAAGCGAACTGCAGGTCCACGCTGTAGCCGGCTTCCTCGAGAAGCTTCTGCATGTTGTCGCCGTCCTGGTTCCAGCGCTGCAGGTCCTTGGTGGGCATGGAAACGCCGACCTTCTGACCGTCAGCCAGTGCGCTGGCACTGAGGCATACCATAAGCAGGCACAGAATGATGGAAAGAACTTTCTTCATAACTCTTTACCTCTCTCTTAAATTTTCATGGACTATCTGTCCACAATCCGACCAAATGTTAGCACTTCATGTCAGTTTCGTCAAGGCCGCATCCAAACATGTCCGCACGCAGTGAGAAGAAGGCAAATTCCCTTATATTTCAAGGCTTCTGAGCATGCACGGCCTCGTGCGTGCCGCTCACGAGCTGTTCATTTATTGTTTATTCTATCATCATTTTGTGCTCCCCGGTCCCTCCCGGACCTTCGGGTTCACGGAAAGCTGCGCAGCCGTCTGTTGAGCTTGGCATACACCTGTTCGCACATCCAGGCTTCCTCCGGCACGGTTTCCGCCTCGGAAAGCGTAAACCAGCGCACCGCCGTGTTCTCTTCCTCCCGCGCGTGCACCTGCTCATCCCGGGAGACTTCCAGCAGGTAGGTAAGGTTCAGGTGCTGATGCGAGCTGACCCATACGCCGCGCTTCACATGCCCCTGCACCGGGAGGATTTCCAGGGAAAGGATTTTCGGGGAAGCCACCCGCACCCGGCTGGCCCCGCATTCCTCCTGCACTTCACGCACCGCCACCGAGAGCAGATCTTCCTCGCCGTCCGCGTGTCCGCCCAGCCAGGACCAGGCATGATAGATCCGGTGATGGACCATGAGGATATGCTCCCGGTCCGGGCTCACCACCCAGGCACTGGCGCTGAAGTGCGCCGGGAAATCCCGGTGCATCAGGTCCATGCCCGTGTCCATGAGCCGGAGTATTTCACGCCGGTCCACCTCTTCCTGTTCACAAAAGGGCACATAGGATTCGATCACATCTCTGAGCATGGCTTATCCCCTCTCCACATGCTTCCAGCGGCCGGACAGCAGATATCCGCCGCCGATGAGGAACGGCACCAGACCGGACAGGGCGTTGCCGTACCAGAACCCGCGGATGCCCATGCCCAGTGTCACACCCAGGAGCAGCGAAAGCCCGATGCGGCAGAGTATGCCGTCCAGAAGCGCCACCATCAGGTTCAGCCGGGAATTTCCGGAACCGTTGATCAGCGCAAAGCTGGCGGGGCGCAGCGTAGCACCTAAATACTGGACCATGGCCACGGGAATATAGGTCAGTGCCATGTCGAGCACGGCCGGGTCCTGGGAGAACATGCCGAAAAGCCAGTCCGGGCGCACCGCGGTGACCAGCGCAAACACGGTGGCCGGCACCGCCACGATCCAGAGCGCGTGCAGCACCACCCGCGGCACGCGTTCCGTCTTGCGCGCGCCCAGTGCCTGGGAGACCATGGCGCCGCCTGCGCTGGATATGGACTGGGAGACCACGCCGATCATGCTCTCCAGTTTCCGGGCCACGCCGGTGACTGCCACGGCCACGGTGCCGTAGGTATTGATATAGCTGTTGACAAAGAGCATGGAAAAGTTCACGGCCGCGGACTGGATGACCATGGGAATGCCCAGCTTCAGCAGCGGACCGATCACGGTTCTGTGCAGCCGGAACGAGGACGGACGGAAGTCGAACCCGATCTCCTCACGGTTCCGGTACAGAAGGCCCAGGGCGAACAGGAAGGCCACCGCCTGACCGATGACCGTGGCCAGGGCCGCACCCAACGGGCCCATGCCGAGGCCCACCAGGACCACGTCCAGGATCACATTGATCACAGAGGCCAGTGCAATGAACATGAAGGGATGCCGGGAGTCGCCCATGCCGCGCAGTATGGCGGACACCAGGTTATAGCCGTAGATGAACACAATGCCCCAGACGCAGGTAATGGCATACTGGCGCGTATACTCAAAGATTTCCTCCGGC
Source organism: uncultured Clostridia bacterium (assembly GCA_946534895.1). Taxonomy (GTDB): domain Bacteria; phylum Bacillota; class Clostridia; order Christensenellales; family Aristaeellaceae; genus UBA2943. The sequence continues at coordinate 73,875 of CAMNDE010000003.1, read as the reverse complement.
GTGTTCAGCCAGGCGAGCACGCCGCGATAGCCGAAGAGGAACACCACCGTGATGAACACGGCAAGGCCCATGAGCAGCGTGAACAGCGTGGCCACCATCTCACCGATGCGGTCCCGGCGCTGCTCACCCACATAGCGCGAGAGCAGGATCTGGCCGGCGTTGCTCAGGCCCATGGCCACGAATGTGATGAGCTGCATGACCTCGCCGCCGATGGAGACTGCGGAAAGGCCCTGGGTGCCCACGAACCGGCCCACCACCACCATGTCCACCATGTTGTAGACCATCTGCAGAAGACCGGAAAGGAACAGGGGCAGGGAAAACCGGATCAGAGTGCGGGGCACACTGCCCGTGGTCAGGTCTGAAATCAGTTCTTTGCGTGCCAATGTGTTTCCTCCTTTATGTCAGGCGCGGCCCAGCGCTTCCGTCAGTGACCGGGCAAAAGCGCGGACCACGGGATGCTCTGGCGCTTCCCAGAAACGGAAGGTACAGGCCCAGCCCTGTTCCGTTTCATAGAGCAGTCCCCATCTTCTGCATCGCTCCCAGTTGTCGATCATTTCCACCACGCCCGGACAGCTGATCTCATCCAGATGCGCGATCTTCAGAAGCGGATGCCAGGGCGGCGTGGTCCAGCCTTCGCAGGGGAAGCCTGCAAGCAGCGGATGCTCACGGATGCACAGGCCCAGCGTGCCGTCGGGTTCCGGTTTGCCCATGCTCCGGGATATGCCCGCGAACATGGTATAGTTCCAGAAATCACTGGCATAAGTGGCCCCGGGCTTATCCGCGGCGTCCGTGACAAGCAGGTCTCTGCCGAAGCGCAGGCATTTTCCCGGAATATCCACGCCCTGCGGCGTGATACATACATCCCGGTTTTCCGGAAAGATCCACACCGGGTAGGAATTTTTCACGCCCGTATCCGTGCACAGATCCAGCGTGCACTTTATGGGCCGGTCCGTATCCGGCGCATGGAGCACAGCTTCCGTGCCTGACCGCAGGCGTCCGCCGCCCTTTTCCAGGCGGCTCTCCGCTCTGTCCAGTACCTGTCCGTCCCGTCTCAGTTCCAGTTTCACGCGCTCCCCGGCCCTGTTTCTCAGGTCCGAGGCCTGAACCTGTACGCGAAATTTTCCGGGCAGGAACCAGAAGCGCTCCAGGCCTGCCAGTATGACCGGGTCCGAGCAGAACATGCGGAATTCTTCCGGGCTTATCAGGCCCTTGCTTTCCATGAACGCGTTGAGCATGCCCACCAGCGCGGTGCCCTGGCCGGGGAAATCCTGCAGGTCCAGCATCTGGAACCCGCTCATCTCCCGGGTCCGGAGCAGGGTCTCGATCTCCCGGCGGTAGCATTCCAGCGCCAGATGCCCGGCGGCGTCAAAGTAGCGCTCATGATCATTATACAGGCCTGCCTTTTCCAGGCGCTCCCGGAAGATTTCCAGGTTATACGCCCGGAGGTTTCCCGTATACTTCCCGAACTCCCGGAAGTCCGGATAAAAGCTGTACTGGCCCACCTCATGGGAAATCACCGGGACCTGCGGCACCAGCGCGTCTCCCGTATCTGCCTGCACTTCCTTCACGCCGGTGCCCACCTGCACCTGTATGTTACCGGCATTTTCGCCTTCCGTCTCCGGACAGAGCACTGCCGTGTCATAGCTGCTCAGGCTTTCCGGCTCCGTGGTCTGGACAATGCCCAGCGGCGCGTCGCACATGGCATAGCTGCCGCGGATCAGGCGGTGCTTCTGAAGGCGCACGCCGACAAACACGTCCTCCTCCGGCTCGATCCTCGGCACAAACTGATAATTGTTCGAGCCCGCGGTATACAGAATGCCCGGTTCTTTTTCCCGGAACATGCGCAGCTTTTCGCGCAGGCACATTTCGTCCCCCCAGAGCTCATTGCCCAGGGAGAACAGGACAAAGGACGGATGATGCGCGTACCTGTCCAGGATCCGCAGGCCTTCCCGGGTCAGCCAGTCCTGGACATCGCCCTTTTCCGCACTGCCCCAGAAGGGGAGCTCCGGTTCCAGGTACATGCCCAGTTCATCCGCGGCATCAAACGCCGCTTCCGGCGGACAGCAGGTGTGGAACCGCACATGATTGAGCCCGTAATCCCTGGCGCACTGAAGGTGCCGGCGCCAGGAATTGACGTCCATGGGCGCGTATCCCGTATTCGGAAAGACCATGCCGTCATGCCGGCCGCGCAGATACAGGATTTTTCCGTTGATCCGCAGTTCCCGGCCGTGATGCGTGACTCTGCGCAGGCCGAACCTGTGGCATATTCTGACATCGCCAGCCTCGGCTTCCAGTTCATGCATGACCGGGCTGTCCTCATCCCAGGGCTCGAGCTCTCCGAGCTCCAGACGGAACCGGCCGTTTTCGCTCTCAAGCTCCTGCCACTTCCCGCCATCTACGCGCACCCTTGCCCGGCACTTACCCGGCCATGCCATGTCCATTTTCCCGGTTTTCGGGGATATATGCACATATTCCGGTCCCGGGCTCCGAAGGCATATGCGGCCCAGGATCCCGTTCCAGTTGGTCTGGGTGTCGCCCGACACCATATGCCCGCCGGTCATATAGCCGGTGTTTTCCACGCATACCACGAGCTCATGCCGCCCGGCTTCCACATGGCCCAGGGGATAGACATGCGGCGTGCACAGACTGGTCTCGCTGCCCATTTCCCGGCCGTCCAGCCATATGCGGGTGCGCCGGGTGCGCTCCATTTCCAGCACGGCCTCCCCGCCCGGCCAGTCCAGCATTTTCCGGTACCAGCACCGGCCCTCAAAGGGATGCAGGTCCGTGAGGCGTCCGCTTTCCCGCGTCTGCGCCTTTGGCCCGAGGCCCGCGCGGGACGTGGTGCCCGGGAGCATGATGCTCAGAGGAAATACGTGCGGCAGGTCCTCGCTGCCCATGTTCAGTTCCCAGATGCCCTGGAGGCTGATTTCAGACATGTTCATCTTCCTTTCTCTTCAGGCGCAGCGCCATGACAATGCAGGCGCACAGAAGCACCGCCCATTCCGCCTGCTCCGCCGGGCCGTGCAGCACATATACTCTGCCAAGCACAAGGCCCAGCATGTTCCAGAGCGCGTGAAACCCGATGCCCGTCCATACGCTGTCCGTATCTGTCGTGCACAGGCCGAGCAAAGTGCCGCACAGCATATGCGTGACACTCATGCCGCTCCCGTGGCATATGGCAAACCACGCCGCGCCAAGAAATATCGCCGGCCACCTGCCCAGTACGCGCAGTGCCGGCAGAATCAGACCCCGGTGCACGCTTTCCTCCCACAGGGCGCCGAGACAGACGGCCGGGAACCAGAGCCAGGAAATGCCCGGGCCCGGCTGTATCCGTCCGGAGAAAAGCAGGCATATGCCCAGCACCGCGCCGATACAGGCCAGGGCCAGACCCATGCCCCGGAAAAGCAGGCCTATATCCCTGCGCCGGGGAATTGCATGCCATGTATGCAGCAGGACAAGCCCGGAAATTCCCAGCACCAAGTAGGCCAGGATCCCCAGGCCCGCCCGGTCCAGCACACGCGAAAGCACCTGTCCGGCAAGGCTCAGGCCTATGCCCAGTGCCAGCGAAGTTCCCGCCTTCCGATCCATGCCCGCCTCCTGTTGACAGTGCCCGCGCCCTGTGCTACCATGCGGCATACCTTCGCAGAAACGCCGTACAAGGAGGCCTTTATGCGCCGCAGCACTTCTGTTCACACCATGATACTCTGCGCCCTGCTCATCGCGGTGGGGCTGATTCTTCCGCTGTTCCTCGGTCAGGTACAGATCCTGGCCCAGGGCATTTCACCCATGCACATCCCGGCCTTTATCGCCGGGCTCACCTGCGGCCCCGCTGCCGGTGCCGTGGTCGGGTTCGTCACACCGCTCCTGCGCATGGTCATCTTCGGCATGCCCGCGGCGCCTTCCGCCGTGCCCATGGCCTTTGAGCTGTGCGCCTACGGCGTGCTCACCGGACTGCTCTATCCCCTTCTGGTCCGCCGGCATATGGCACACCTGCCGGCCATCCTCATCAGCATGGTCCTTGCCATGATCCTGGGCCGGCTCATAGGCGGCGCCGCCAAGGCCATCTTCCTGGGCCTGAGCGGCGGGTCCTACACCTTCTCCACCTTTGTCAGCGCTTACTTTGTGACCACCGCCGTGGGCGCCGTCATTCACCTCATCCTGGTGCCGGCCGTTGTCCTGGCCCTGGAGAAGGCGCGGCTCTCACCCCTGGCACGCAGGCTCTGATATCCATGCCCGGCACCCGGCCGGGCTTTTTTATGCCCTGCACTCCAGGAAAGCCGGTCCGTTCAGCCCGGAGTGCACACTGCCTGTGTACTTGCGCTCCCTGTCCAGGTTCAGGCGCGCCCTGCGCTGGTCCATGATCACCTTGCCATAGTATGGCCATGCGTCCAGTTCATCCGGCACGTCTTCCGGTTCAGGACCTGCGAGCATGCTGTGGAAGAGCGTGGAGCGCACGCGCAGGCGCAGCACATGCTCCGTACCCTCCTGCATCCAGCCAAGGTCCGCGCGCCAGGGCCGCATCCACAGGCTGTCCAATATCCGGCCGTCCATTTCAAGGCCCGCGGTGCAGCCCACGTCCGTGAGGCGCAGGCGGTACCGGCCGGACACAGGGCAGACAAACTTCACTTCATACACGCCCTCGCCGCCTGTACGTTCCAGGCCCGGCAGATCCGTCCACCAGACCGGTTCCGGCATGCGCCTCTGCCCGCCCGCGATCGTGAGCGACCAGTCCGTAAGCCGGCATATAGGCACATAATTTCCGGTTTCTTCCTGTGCCTCCGCTTCTTCCCCGAAGCACACGGCGATGGATTCATGGGGTTCCAGGCACACATGCAGGCATCTTTCCACTTCATCCCAGTCAAAGGTCCGGTGCATGCTGCCGTCCAGTTTCTGAGGCGACAGCACTGTGCACGGTCCGGTCATATCCCGGAACACAAACCTTGTATCCCTCATATCCGCGCTCTGATTGGCAAAAAACCAGAGATCGCCCCAGTCCGCCTTCCGGTGCACGAACCCCACATGCTCGGGTTCGGATATATGCACTTCCGGCTCCAGTGCTTCCCGGAGCGCCTGCTTAAGACCTGGCATGGAAAGCCCCGGTCCGGGCCAGACGCGGTCCATGACTGCCCGGACCTCCCGGTCTCCATCTTCCCGGTCCATGAGCCCGCAGGCACTTTCCGGCCTTGTTTCCAGGCAGAGCACGGTCCCGTGCATGTTCCGGAACCGTTCCACGGCCCTGGCCGTTTCCGGCTCCATCATGGTCACCCGGGGCAGAATCAGGACACGGTACAGATTTCCGCCGAGCCGGAGCCCGCCTTCCTCCATCGCTCCGAGCCGGGTCAGTGCCTCATCATTGACATAGTCGAACCAGTAACCCAGTTTCTGGATCCGGTCCATGTCCTCCCGGCCCATGTAATCCTCCAGGCACATGGCCAGGTGCAGCTCCGAGAGCATGGACTGAGCAAAAATGTCCGCCTCCGGCAGGTATACAGCCACTTCGGACACATGCCGGCCCTCACGCAGCAGAGCGGACACGCGCTGGATGTATGCGCCCAGATACCGGTAGTCCGGCCACCAGGGGCTGCGGTGGTTGATATTGCAGCTGGCGTAGAACGGCCGGGGCTCTCCGGAATCATAGGCATACCCGTGATTCACGATCATGTTCATGCCGTCGAGGAACACGGCGTCCACGGCCATTTTCAGGTCTTCCGGGGTCTCGGTGAACCGGGGACGCTTCAGCCAGGTGAACGTCTCGCAGGAAATGATGTTCTTTCCATAGACATGCCCGCTGCTGGCGGCCAGGCGCCGGTGAATGGTATTGACCATGTACCGTTCCTGCTCCCCGAAGGTCTCGCCCTCCGGGATATCCGCGCAGGCATAGGCGCGCAGGATTTCGCCCCAGGTGCCGTGGGCCTGGATCCGGCTCAGGCAGCCCTGGGCATGACAGAGGCGCGTGAAATGCTCAAAGAAGTTTTCCAGGGTCAGCTCGCTCATGGTGCGGAAGAAATCGTAGCGCACCCTTTTCGTGACATCCCCCACCTCGCCCCAGAGCGCGTAGATCCAGGGATGCAGGTCATAGCCCCGGCGCTTCCGGAATTCCGTGAACATGTCTCCGGTCCAGTTATGGCCCTCGACCTCTATGGAATCACAGAACAGGGCATGCACCTGCGCATGCCGGCAAATGGGCTGCGTCATATGATGGAAGAACACGTCCAGCGCCTTCCGGCTGCAGTGGTCCAGCACCAGGCCCTGAGCGTTCCGTCCGGGCTTGCCCACATGGTTTGCGTGCATGGAGCGCACAAAGAACACGATCTTCCAGGTGCCCTCCGGTATCTGAAGTTCGCGCAGGCGCGTGCCCCAGGGCCAGCCGAACAGTTCCCGGACCTCAAAGGCTTCCGTGATATCCCGGACGCTGTCCGCGTCCATGACCGCGCCTCGCATTCTGCCCATGACCGCGGCAATGACGTCCCCGGCGATCCTTGTGGTCAGATCGCAGGCAAACAATTTCGGGCCTTCCACGTCGATCTGATAGGGCAGCACCTGCTGCTGCGCTTCCTCCATGGAAATCACCGGACCGCCGAAGGGCCAGCTGGACCCCGGGGTTACGTCCATGGTCATGCCAAGTTCACGGCAGGCATCTGATACAAAGCGCAGCATGTCATAGAATTCCGGGGACCCGAAGGCCAGGTTCTGCGCATCCTCCCTGTCCGGGTCCAGCGGGTACAGCATCTGCAGCTCCACACCGCCGATCCCCTGTTCACGCATCCCGTCCAGCTCCCGCAGAATTTCCGCCTTCTGCACCCGGGGCCCGTACCACCACCACCGGGTCAGGCCGCGGGCACTTTCCGGCGGGCACGTCAGGAGCGCTTCCATTCTGTGCATGCCCTCACCTCATCAAAAGCTCCACCACCTGCTCGGCGGTGTCCGAGTCAAACCGGAAGGCGCTGGCTTTCTGATGCCCGCCGCCGCCCCGGGCGTGACAGATCTCCGTCAGGTCCACATCATCCCGGCGGGTCCTCAGGCTGACACCGGACGGCAGGTATATGACCGCCACAATATCCAGCTCCGGATGGCGCTGGAACACGTACTCAGCCAGGGAAGATGCATGCTCGTCGGCAAACAGGACGCCTGTGGCATATCCCTCGAACTCGGTGACGATCATCTCGCGTTCCTTGCTCTCGAACATTTTGTTGCGGCTGCGGATGCTTCCCTGCACCGCCAGTTCCAGGTAATAGGGAATCTCAAACCCGCCGCCCCGATCCAGGTCGTCCACGGCCATGTCCAGAAACGCCTCATGCCCGATGAGCTCGTGCAGCGTGTCCATGATCTCGCTTTTGCTGATGATCTCCTTGTCATACCTCCAGGTGTCCCAGAGGCACACGTCCTCCACAAAGCTGCGCAGGCCCGCGTGGTCCGGGAACAGGGGTTCCAGCAGATCCTTATATACAATGCTGGTGCCGCACTGCGTCTCATCCGTGTCGATATGCATCCAGGGCAGGAGCACCGCCCCGGGCTTCATGGGGTGATGGTCCATCATGCGCACTTTGCAGGGCAGCCGGTCCAGGCGCTGGGAGATGCGGCCGTCAGTGGAAATGTCCGTGATCCAGATCTCGTCCCGGCGCCCCGGCCGGGACTGGTCCAGGAACTGGCCCACGGCGCGGTTGATGGTGTTGTAGCCCTGATAGTTTATGGTCAGTTCCTGACCCGTCTTCCGGGCATATAAGGTGGCAAGGACGGCGCAGCCCACGCCGTCCAGATCCGTATGCGTGAACAGAGTGATCATAGGGTGTGCTCCTCTCAAGGGCTCTTGCATCCTTTGTCCAAACAGGTATAATAAGCATGCACTATTTGAAACCGGAGGCATGATTTGTATGAATAAGCTGATGATTATCGGCAATCTTACCAGGGATCCTGAGACCCGGGTGACCGGCACGGGCGTGAGCCTCTGCCAGTTCACCGTCGCCGTAAACTCCAACCGCCGCCGCAGCGGTGCCCAGCAGGGCGACAACGCTCAGGACGATACCATGTTTGTACGCGTCACCGCCTGGAGAAATCTGGGTGAAGTATGCCAGCGCTATCTGGCCAAGGGCCGCAAGGTATATGCTGCCGGCGCCCTGCAGGCCCGCACCTATACCGCCAATGACGGCACCACCCGCGTGTCCCTGGAAATGAACGCGGACGAGATCGAGTTCCTGTCTTCCGGAAACTCCGCCGGAGACGGCGCAGGCGCTCCCGCGCCCTATACGCCCGCCGCTGCGCCTACCGCGCAGAACAATGGCTTCGAAGCCATTCCGGCCGACGACGATCTGCCCTTCTGATGCATCCTTCAAAGACCGGGACTGTCCCAGGACAGTCCCGGTTTTTTTATGCGCTCAGGCAAGACCTATGCGCATCTCCCAGCTGCCGGGCTGAAGCGTGGCTGTCAGGCAGCCGTTTTCCGCGCGCAGCAGTCCGCTTTCGTCGCATGATCCGGGCAGGCATGCCTCGCAGGTGCAGCCCTCGGGTACCGTTACGTTCACCGTGGCCGTTTTTTCATGGATTTCCCAGGAAGCCCGGATCCGGCCCATGGGCGTCTGAAGTTCTGCCTGCACGCAGTCAAGACCCAGCAGCAGCGGGGCCAGGCGGAAGCGCTTCCAGCCGGGCTCCAGCATTTCCAGTCCGGCCACCCGGTTCCAGATCCACTGGCCCACAGTGCCGTAAGCGTAATGGTTCATGCTGTTCATGTCCGGGCTCCACATGCTGCCGTCCGGCTTGATGCCGTCCCAGTGCTCCCAGATGGTGGTGGCCCCGCGGGTGACCTGGTAGAGCCAGCCCGGGTATGTGGGGTTCATGAGCAGATCCATGGCCTCTTTTGCGCGGCCATTGGCGCTGAGGGCTTCCAGGATCAGGGGCGTGCCCATGAACCCGGTGTCCAGATGTCCGCTGCGCGCCTGAATGAGCGCGATCAGGTCCCGGGTCAGGTTTTCGCGCCACTCGTCCGGGCATAGGCCGAAGACCAGGGTCAGGATCTGGGCTGTCTGGGTCTGAACGGTGAGATGCCCGTCCCGGAAGAACCGGCGCACATAATCCTGCCGGAGTTCCGCGGCAAGCTCCCGCATCTCCTGCTCCGTCTCCTCACGGCCCAGAACATGAGCCGCGTCCGCGATGGCGTCGGTGGAGCGGATATAGTAGCAGGCGCAGGTCATATCCGCCGGCGTTTTCCCGAAATAGCTGCCTTCCTCCGCATCCAGGGCGACCCAGTCGCCGAACTGCAGAAGATAGTTCCACACGCAGCCATCCGCCCTGGAACGCATGAAGTCCAGGTGCCGGAGCATGGCAGGGAAGCATTCCTCCAGAATCCGCGGGTCGCCGTAGAAGCGGTACAGGTTCCAGGGCAGGAGCGTGATCACGTCCGCCCAGCCCGCCGCGCCCCAGGTGCCCTGGGAGAGCAGCCAGTCATTCCTGACCTGGGGTCTGCCGGAGATCAGGTCCGGCACCACATGCGGAATGCCGCCGTCGGCTTTCTGGTCCAGGACCACGTCGCGCATCCATTTGGAGAAGAAGGCGTACACGTCCATGAAATAGGGCGCGGCGGCGGAGAAGATCTGCGCGTCCCCGGTCCAGCCCACGCGCTCATCGCGCTGCGGGCAGTCCGTCGGGATATCCAGGGAATTGCCGCGCAGCGACCAGCATATGTTCTGCATGAGCCGGGTCAGTTCCGGGCTGGAGCACTGAAACTTTCCGGTCACGGGCATGTCAAAGTGAATCACCCGGGCCCTGAGCTGCTCCGGCTCAAAATTGCCCGGCCATGACAGGATCTGCACATACCGGAAGCCCTGAAAGGAGAACCAGGGATTCCATGTCTCCTCCCCGTCCCCGGACAGGATATAGCTCACGCGGCATCTCGCCGTGCGCAGATTGTCCGTATACACGTTCCCGTCCCGGTCCAGGACTTCGAAGCACTGCAGCTCCACCTTTTCGCCGGCCCTGCCATGCACACGCAGGCTGACATTGCCGGTAAGGTTCTGGCCGAAGTCGGCCACGGTTTCGCCTTTGGGCGTATGCAGAACCCTGACCACGTCAAGCTCCATTTCCACACGGTTGGCGCAGCCGCCGTCACTGACGAGCTCTGCCTCCGGCGCGTCCAGCACGTCCACGCCGCCCCAGGGCCTGGGATTCTCGCGGCCGTCCGCTGTTTCGCCCAGGTAAATTTCGCTTTCCAGGATCTGGCTGAGCCGGCTCTGCCATTCACTGCCGGTCTTCACGCTGTCCACGGTACCGTCCTCGTATTCCAGGGTCATTTCCAGCAGCAGCGCCGTGCGGTCGCCGTAATTGTTCCGGTTGTGCAGAAAGCCCATTTCCCCGCGGTACCAGCCGTTGCCGAGCAGGCAGCGGATTTCGTTGGAGCCGTCCTGCACAAGCTCTGTGGCATCCATGGTCTGGTACAGAATCCGGTGGTCATAGCTGGTGAACCCGGGCATGAACTCCCGGTCGGATACGCGCTTCCCGTTCAGGAACAGCTGATACAGGCCCAGGGCCGTGCTCCGGACCAGCGCCTTTTTCACACGGCCGTGCCCCGCCCTGACCTGGAACGTGCTCCGGAGCTCACCGGCGCCGAGCACATCGCCCTTTGTATCCGGGCAGGAAATCCACTCGCCCTGGGGGCAGCCCATGTCCAGCAGCACATGGCAGGACTGTTCCCCATTCCCGCCAAGGACCCGGAAGGTCAGGTCCTTGCCCGCCGGCAGGCCCGCGCCGGACAGGCCCGCGCTGCAGCCCTGCACAGGCATGTCCAGAAGCTTCTTTCCATCGCACTCCACGCAAAGCCTTTCCGCCATGCCCTCCCAGGACACGTACAGGGGAAGCACTGCCCCCATCGGGGACGCCAAATGATTGATCTGCATACTCTTTCGCCTTTCTTATCCGCGGTGCCTCAGGACCTGGACACCGTACGCACTCAGTTCACATCCGCCCTCCAGAAGGGCTTCGGCCGCATCCGCCTCCACGGTCACGCCCTGCTTTCCGTAGTTGAGCAGGAACGCATACTCGCACCCGTCCTTTTCGCGCAGCACGCATTCCACGCCTGCGGGCACCTTCAGCCAGTCCGGGCCGTGCACACCGGCGCGGCGCAGTAATGCCCCGGTGATTTCCTCGGTGAACAGGCTGCCCAGATGCCACACTCTGCCCTTGCCCAGCACATGCTCGGTCAGCATGGGCTCGCCGGCCAGCCAGCCATCTGCATACCGGGCCAGCACCTGCGCATCCCCTGTCTCAAGGCTCTCCACAAAGGATCCGGCCTTCAGGCACTCCCCGTCCAGCTCAAAGCGCGGAAAGTCCTCGCCCGGCTGGAGGAAGGAGTATTCCTGCACATGCGTTCCCGTGAGCGCGGAAAACAGGCCCGGCATGGGCATGGTCACGCACTTTCCGGTCGTGTCCTTGTAGCCGCTGCGGCAGCCGAGCATGAGAATGCCGCCCTGACGCACGTATGCCTCGAGCTTTTCCACCGTCTCCGGCGCCGCTATGACCGCGTGCGGCAGAATGGCTACGGGATACCTGGCCAGCTCCTCCGCCGTCACATAGTCCAGCTCCACATAATCCATGTTCACGTGCGCAAAGGTGCAGGCCCGGAAAATGCCTTCCCGGCTTTCCTTTTCCACGCGTCCGTGCCAGCGGTCAATGCCCATGTCAAACTCATTGTCCCAGGTTCTGAGCAGGGCCACCTGATGCCTGAAGCCCGCGCCGAACGTCTCGCCGATGGCCTTCAGATCCCGGGCAAACCCGTTCACTTCGCGCAGCCTGCGGTTGTCGCGGCCGTCATAGTCCAGGATCCCGTGCCAGTATATTTCCGTGCCCATGGTGGCGGTGCGCCAGCGGAAAAAGGACACGAAGTCCGCCCCGTGCGCCACGCTCTGCATGGCCCAGAGCCGGAGCTGGCCCGGGCGCGGCATGGCCGCCTCCATCCGGTTATACCAGCCATTGGCGCCGGACTGCTGCTCCATGATCCCGAACCGGCCGTTCAGGCCGCGGACCATGGACAGATGCATGGACCATTTCCGGTCCGCCAGCGCATCGGGGTCATAGACCGTATCCACGCCGTTGGCGAAATTGGGATAGCTGTCATAGGTGTACACGTCCAGGCTTTCCCTTGTCATGGCCGCATTGTCCACATTCGCGAACATGCCGTTTGTGGTAATGAAGCGTCCGGGCGAGTATCTGCGCAGGATCCGGGACTGCATCTGGCAGAAGTTGCGGCACTGTGCCGACACATACCGGATATAGTCCAGCTCCAGGGACGGGTTCACGGCGGACACCGCGTTCACCCGGGGCACGAACACCTGATCCCAGCGGGTATAGGTCTGGCTCCAGAACACCGTGCCCCAGGCCGCGTTCAGCGCGTCCAGATTCCCGTACTTATCCTTGAGAAACGCGCGGAAGGCCTGCGTGTCCGCTTCCGAGTAGAACTCGCAGCGCTCACAGTTGAGCTCATTGTCGATCTGCCAGCCGATGACCGCCGGATGCTGTCCGAAATGCCGGGCTTCCTCCATCACGATCCGGGCGCACTTTTCCCGGTACAGGGGAGAGGCATAGGTATAGTTCCGCCGGCCGCCGTGATAAAAGGGCGTGCCGTCCATCTGCGTATTGAGCACTTCCGGATATGTTTCCGTCAGCCAGGCCGGCGGCGTGGCCGTGGGCGTGCCGAGAATCACATGCATGCCCTTTTCCCTGCACAGGTCCAGGAATCGGTCGCACATGTCAAAGACAAACACGCCTTCCTCCGGTTCCACCAGACTCCATCCGAACTCGAACACGCGCACCGTGGTAATGCCGTTTTTCAGCATCCGCTCCAGATCCGAGGCCCATGTATTTTCCGGCCAGTGCTCGGGATAATAGCATACGCCCAGGGTATATTCATTCCAGACCATGATCTGCATCCTTTCCGAAAAGTAATGTCGGTTATGGAAAGAGACTATACGAATCTGCCCGAAAAATCAACGGGTTTTCAGGCGGGTTTGAACCCTTTTTATGCGCAAAAAAACAGGACCGGTTCAGTCCGATCCTGCTTTCTCCGCTTCCACTTCGCTTTCCTCGTCCTTTTTCATCTGATCCGGGTCTATGGCCATGGTCTCGCGGATGCTGCTTCCCGAGCGCATGCCGTGGACAAGGACCGCGACAAACCCGATCATGATGGAAATATAGTAGGTGAAGAATCTCCACAGGAGCAGTGCCGCAAACCCCATGGAATTCGGGAAAATCCGGTCAAAGTACATGGAGAACACGCCTTCCTGGGCGCCGCTGGCGCCGGGCAGGGGCGTGTAGGCGGCCGCCAGGTACTCCATGACGCTCATGGTCACCACCGGCCAGTAGCCGTACTCGTCCAGGTTCATGCCGCGGTAGATGAAATACACAATGCTCATCAGGCACATGAGCTGCAGGCCGCCGATGAGCAGCTGGATCAGGAAATCCAGCGGCCGGTCACGATAGGCCATGACACTGCCGTGAAAGCTCTCCACCTGACGGTGCAGTCTTTCCCGGGTTTCCTCGGGATGCCGGATCCAGCGCCGCGCGAGCCGGATGCCGAAGTCGGCCAGCCGGAGCACCAGGTTCTTCCACAGCGCCAGCGTGATGACCAGCGTGACCATGATCAGGTTATAGACGTAGCCCACGATCAGGATCCACTGGCCGTTTCCCGTCTGCTGCGCCACAAAGGGTCTGTATATGATCCAGAGCACCGTGCCTATCACGCTCAGCATCAGCTGATAGCATACAAAGCGCATGACAATGGAGCTGGTGGCCACGCCTGTGGGTACATTCTCCTTATGCAGGTAATAGATCTGCATGGGCTGACCGCCGGAAGCGCCCGGCGTGATATTGGAATAGTACTGGCCGGCAAGGGATGTAAAGAGCACTTTCCGCAAGGGCACCCGGTATCCCTGGCGGCTGAGAAAGTACATGATGGACAGGGTGTCGCAGAGTACGAAGGCGACAAACGCCAGTGCACACAATGCCACCCATCCCGGGTTCATGGTCCTCAGCGCCCGGATGGTGTCGCCCAGATTGTTATCCGAAATCCCGATGGCCAGCACAATCAGGAATGTGCCGAAAATCAGGACAAAGTTCAGAATCTGCTTCGTCCGCGGTTTCATAACAACCTCCCACTGACAAATACATGACAGTATAGCATTGCGCCTTTATCCCGGTCAAGGCATTGTCTGTTCCCTGATTGCAAAGATATACACATTCTTTGCACCCCGCAGCGTCCGCGGACCCAGAAAAAAAGGGAGAACCGGCCATGCTGCCGGTCCTCCCGGAAATCGTCTGTTTCATCCCCGACGGATTTACATGCATACCTTGCCGGGGTTCAGGATCAGATTGGGATCAAACACCTGCTTGATGCCCTGCATCAGCCGGATCTGCGTGTCGCCGAGGCTCCGGCGCAGAAATGCCTTCTTGGCGTGCCCGATGCCGTGCTCGCCGCTCACATTGCCCTCCAGATCCTCGGCAAAGGCGTAGAGTTCCTGCATCACCGCGCCGACCTTTTCCTGCCACTGCGCGTCATCCAGGGCATCCCGGCAGACATAGATATGCAGGTTTCCGTCCCCGGCGTGCCCGAAGGACAGAATCCGGATGCCGTGCTCGCCGGAACAGGCCACCATGCGGCTGAGGAAATCGGGAATCCGGGACCTGGGCACCACCACGTCGCACTCGTCCATGGTGCTGGTACTGCCCTTGATGGCTTCCAGGAACGCGCCGCGGGCGCTCCAGATGGCTTCCTTGCGCTCTTCCGTGTCCGCCAGCAGCACGTCCCGGGCACCCATCTCCATGGCCAGGTCCGTGAGCCGGTCCAGGCCCGGCTGCAGGCTTTCCCGGCTGCTGCCGTCCAGGCGCACCAGAAGATATGCCGGCGCGCTGACATCCGGGAACGCCTTCCCGAGATAGGTTTCGGCGCACCCGATCACGTCGCGCTCCATGAACTCCACGGCCGTGGGCTCACAGCCGCAGCTGAGGATCGCGGGCACGGCGCGGATGCAGCGGTGCACTTCGTCAAAGGGCAGGAGCACGGACAGATTGACGGGCGGTTCCGGGATCAGCTTCACGGTCAGCCGTGTGAGCACCGCCAGGGTGCCTTCGGACCCGATCATCAGGTCCAGAAGCGAATAGCCGGAGGAAGTTTTCACATTCTTGCCGCCCAGCTCCATGATCTCGCCGTCCGCCAGCACCACCTGCATGCCCAGCACATAGTCCCGGGTCACGCCGTAGCGCACCGCGCGCATGCCGCCGGCATTGGTCATGGCGTTCCCGCCCATGGTGGCGGTCTTCTCACCGGGATCCGGCGGGTAGAACAGTCCGGTGCCCTCCAGGGACTTGGGGAACTCCAGCAGCAGCACGCCGGGCTCCAGCGTGGCGGTCATGTTTTCCCGGTCCACCTCAAGCACGTGGTTCATTTTCTCCGTGGACAGCACAATCCCGCCGTACAGGGCCACGCATCCGCCGCACAGTCCGGTGCCTGCGCCGCGGGGCGTGACGGGAATAAGATGTTCATTGCAGTAGCGGAGCACCGCGCTCACTTCCTCCGCGCTGAGCACCTGAAGCACCGCTTCGGGCATGTAATGCCCGTACTCGGTCATTTCATCATGATCATAATCGGTGGAAATCTCCTCCCCGGCAAATACGCGGCCGGGCAGAAGGCTCCGGAAAAACGCAATGTCCGCTTCCTCTACCTTCCGGTAATTCATGCCCTCGCCTCCTTTTCTGCCCTGAGCTGACGGATCATTTCGTCCAGGATCGGATACAGGTCTCCCACCACGCCCACATGCGCCACCTTGAAGATGGGGGCGTCCGGGTCCGTGTTCACGCTGAGAATATGTCCGCTGGCCTGCATGCAGCTGGTGAACTGAATGGCCCCGGACACGCCGAAGGTGAGAATGGCATTGGGACGCACGGTGCGCCCGCTCAGGCCGATCTGGCGCTCATTGGTACACCAGCCCTTTTCCACCAGCGGTCTTGTGACCGCCCAGTCCCCGCCCAGAAGCGCGGCCAGTTCCTTGATGCGCTCCAGGTCCGAGCTCTTCTGCAGTCCGCGGCCGCCCACCACCAGAAGATCCGCGTCACAGATGCTGGTGCTCTCCGGCACCTTTTCCACCTTCACCACACGGGCCGGGCTCACCGCGTTCTTCGGCAGCGGGTACGCATGAATCTCGCCCGCCGGCTCAGTGCGCTTTGGCGCGTCAAACACCTGATAGCGCACCGTGGCGAACTGGGGCCGGGAATGCAGCGTCACGATCTGCGCCATGATGTTTCCGCCAAAGGCGGGACGGATCTGCACAAGGTCCGAGCTTTCGCGCAGTTCCAGCCGGGTGCAGTCCGCCGTGAGTCCCGTATGGAACCTGGTGGCCACCCTGGGCGCCAGTGAGCGGCCCAGTGCCGTGGCGCCTACCAGCACCACGCTCTCCCGGCTGCGCCTGATCTCATCCTCCAGGCACGCGGCATATATGTCCGCGCGGAACCCGGACAGGGCTTCATCGTCATAGACGCTCACCGTGTCCACGCCCCAGGAAAGCAGTTCCCTGGCCTGATCCCCGATGCCGCAGCCCAGGATAATGGCGCGCACCTTCCAGCCCATGGGCTGTGCCATTTCCCGTGCCTTGCCGATGAGCTCCAGGCTCACCGGGTGCAGCTTTCCCCCGCTGACCTCAGCGAACACGAGGATATCCTTCCAGGCTGACTTGTCCACGTCCTTTGCCCGGCTTTCCAGCTTCATGATCGCCTGCTCGGGGCAGTTCTTCAGGCAGATCCCGCACACGCGGCAGGCCGCGTTCATGTGCGCCTTGCCGGATACGATCTCTATGGCTCCGAAGGGACATACCTGCGCGCACCGGCCGCAGCCGCTGCATTTTCTTTCCAGAACAGCAATGCTTGCCATATTACACCCCTCCCAGAACCTTCCAGTCCCGCAGCACGTCCATGACGCGCCCGGGCAGGTTTTCGCCGGTGAGCATTTCGCGCTTCACATCATGCTCCGGCGGGAAAATCTTCTCCACGCTGGTGGCACTGCCGCTGAGCCCGTAATGCTCCGCATCCGTGTCCGGGAAATCGTCCAGCGACCGGATCTCCACCGGCCTGTCCCTGGTTTCCCTTGCCCGGATGAGGCTGGGCAGTCTCGGCATGTATATGTCCTTTTCCACCGTCACAAGGCAGGGAAAGGGCATGAACACGGTCTCGATCACGTCCTGGAGCTGCTGCTCCGCCATGACGCCGTCTTCCGTGACCTCCAGGCGCGATACCCAGGCCGCGTGCGGGATATTCAGGTATTCCGCAATGGCCGGGCCCACCTGGGCCGTATCCCCGTCCGTGGTCTGGCGTCCGGCCAGGATCAGGTCAAAATCGCCCAGCGAGCGGATGGCCTGGGACAGGGTATAGCTGGTGGCCAGCACGTCCGCGCCGCCCAGCCGGCGGTCGGAAAACACATAGCCTTCGTCCGCACCCATCATGTAGGCTTCCCGGATCACGGCAGCTGCCTGGGGCGGGCCCATGGTGCCCACCACCACATGCGCACCCTTTTCCTCGCGCAGCCGCAGCGCGGTTTCCAGCGCGTACAGGTCATACGGGTTCATCTTGCTCTCCACGCCGTTGCGGCGGAGCACGCCGGTTTCCGGGTCCACTTCCACCTTGTTGGTGGCCGGAACCTGCTTGAGACAGACAAAGATTTTAAGCATGTTCTCCCTCCTTCCACGCACCGGAGACAAATACGCTCAGGGCGGCCCAGGTATAGATGGAATAGAAGCGTCCCGCGTCATCCCTTCCGCTGGTCAGGACCTGCATGGCCTCCTCCCGGTTCAGCAGGCGGTAGCCGTCAAAGCATTCGCTGCCCACCGCGCCGGTCTGGTCCAAGGGTCCGTGATCCCCGCGGAGCACGGCCAGCACCAGGCCGTTGCTCTCATCCGTGAGCCCCGGCGAGGAAAACAGGAGCGGCGACAGCACCCGGAGCTCGTCCCCGTCCCGGACTTCCAGCCCGGTTTCCTCGCGCAGCTCGCGCCGGGCGGTTTCCAGCAGCGGTTCCGGCTTTTCCCGGTCTTCCGGATCCATGAGCCCGGCAGGCGGGCTCAGCAGGAACTGGCCCATGGGATACCGGTACTCCTCGGAAAGCAGAAGGCAGGCCCCGCGCGGCGTGTTTTCCAGGATCACCACCAGCGTCACGGCATCCGGGAGCATGTCATGAAACTCCGCGTCGCTTTTCATGAACACGGTGTCTTCCTGCGTGCGCCTTGATGCGCTGTAATAGTGCCGGTCCTGATCATAGTCTATGTCGTACACCCTGAGAAACCTGCAGTCCAGAAGTGTCCGTGTTTTTTCCCTGTGGATATGCGGGCGCTCCATTCCCATCCCCCGTTTCGGTTTCTGTTTTGATTTACGCTTCTTTTTTCTATTCCATTTCCATCCGGAATTTCCTTCCTGTCCGCGCGCACTTCCCGTTTTTCCGGGACACGCGCCGGCCTTATGTGCTATACTTCCCCTGTCCCCGGCTTTCCGCGGACGGAAAGGAACTGATATGCGCTACCGCTGCCTTGTCCTGGATCACGACGATACCCTTGTCAATTCCACTGCCCATGTCCATTACCCGGCGTTTCTGGCCGCCATGGACGCACTCCGGCCCGGCGTCACCATGACACTGGATGAATACTTTGCCATGAACTTTGATCCCGGGTTCATGCCCTATCTGGAAGACACACTGAAGTTCACGGATGAGGAGACCAGCCGGGAGTATGATATCTGGCAGTCCTTTGCCACCACGCGCGTCCCGGAGGCATATCCCGGCATGGACCGCCTGGTCCGCCGCCAGAAGCAGGAAGGCGGATATGTCTGCGTCATCTCCCATTCCGTGTCCGCCAATATCCGCAGGGACTACCGCGAAAACGGCCTGCCCGAACCCGACCTGGTGTTCGGCTGGGATCTTCCCAAGGAGAAGCGCAAGCCCTCGCCCTGGGCACTGGAGGAAATCATGCGATCCCTTTCCCTCGCTCCGCAGGATCTTCTGGTGGTGGATGATCTCAAGCCGGGCTATGAGATGGCACGCGCCGGACATGTGGATTTTGCCGCCGCCATGTGGGCGCATCATGTGCCCGGCATCCGTTCCTTCATGAAAGAGCACGCGGATTTCTGCCTGGAAACGCCGGAAGATCTGTACACACTGCAGTTCGCGGACGGCAATATGTGATGCGGAAAAACAGAAATATTACAAAAACATTTCACCCCATCTTCACGTGCCCGTCACAAACGCCGGTTATACTGACATTGTTCCAAGAGCGAACCACAGGAAAGGAAGACAAGATCTTCCATTATCCTTCCTTTATATTCTAACCCGGAGCGATGCCAGCGCTCCGGGTTGTTTCTTTGTTCCGGACCTTTTCCTTCCCACAGTCCCCTTCCCGGGAAATGCGGAAAACCGCTTCCGGACCGGCGCCTGGCCCCCTGGGCTGAAAAAACGCAGATATTACAGAAATGTTTCACTTTGTGTTCACATACCCGTCACAGACGCGGGCTATACTGTCATTGTTCCAAGAGAGAACCACAGGACGGAAGACAGGATCTTCCATCATCCTTCCTTTATATGTAACCCGGAGCGATGCCAGCGCTCCGGGTTGTTTCTTTTCCCCGGTCCTTTTTCCTCCCGCGGAATCCTGTCGGGAACACGAGCCATCGCCTGCGCGTTCCGGAAAGCACACAAATATTACAGAAATGTTTCACATTGCGTTCACATGCCCGTCACGAACGACGATTATACTGTCATTGTTCCAAGAGAGAACCACAGGACGGAAGACGAGTTCTTCCATCATCCTTCCTTTATATTCTAACCCGGAGCGATGCCAGCGCTCCGGGTTGTTTCCTTTTTCGGGCCATTTCCATTCTGCATTCCTGTTGCCACGCGTGTGCTTGTCTGATATAATCCCCTGTACCAGTGCCTCTGCACTGGAAAACTATTTCTGACACAGAAAGGACGGATCCCATGAATAAGACTGAGCTGATTGAGATCGTCTCCAAAAATGCTGAACTGACCAAGAAAGAGTCCGCAGCCGCTGTGGACGCACTTCTGGATGGTATCGTTGAAGGCCTGGTCAAGGACGGAAAGGTCCAGCTGATCGGCTTTGGCTCCTTTGAGGTTCGCACCCGCACCGCCCGCACCGGCCGCAATCCCCGCACCGGCGAGCAGATCAAGATCAAGGCCTCCAAGGCTCCCGCTTTCAAGCCCGGCAAGGACATGAAAGACGCTGTGAACGCCAAGAAAAAGAAGTAATCCCAAGTGCCCGCTTCCGGAAAACCGGACGGCACAGAAAAAGCAGGGAATTTGCGTTCCCTGCTTTTTCTGTGCCCTTGATCAGGCGTGAATGTCCGGAATCACGCGATCTCCGTCGAGCACCTGTTTTCCGCGTACAAACTTGGCGCGCAGCTTTCCGCGTCCAAGATACATGTATTTTTCCATGCGCACCTCCGGGGCCGCGTCCGGATCCAGCGCCGCATCGTCCAGGACCACGGCATCAAACTCGAAGCCCTCCGCAAACAGGCCGGCGTTTTCGAAATACCCGCCGCCCCGGGTGGCCATATACAGCACGTCCGCAGCCGTCAGCGGCTTCCAGCTGCTGTCCACGCACCGCCAGCGCAGCTTGCTGACCTGGATGGCGCATGTCATGACCTCGAACATGTCCAGGGTATGTCCCCCGGCAATATCCGATCCGAGTCCGATCCGGAATCCCTCCCGCAGGTATCTTGCCGCCGGGGCCATGCCCGCCACCACATTGGAGTTGCTGGTGGGGCAGTGGGCGATCACGACGCCGCGCTTTTTGAGAAGCGCCATTTCCGCTTCGCCGCAGTGGATGCAGTGTGCCATGACCGTGGGACATGTTCCGCCGAACAGGCCCGCCCGGTCATAGCTCTGGGCATAGAATTCCGTATCCGGGCACAGCTCGCTGACCAGCCGGATTTCTTCCAGGTTCTCGGACAGATGGCTCTGCACGCCGGTATGCCAGGCTTCGGCAAGCCGGCCCAGCGCGGACATGTACGCGTCCGACACCGTGGGCGTAAAGCGCGGCGTCACCACCGGACGTATGCCGTCCATGCCCTGGGCGGATCTCAGAAAGCGTTCCGTTTCCCGGATGCCGCTTTCCGTGTCTTCCCGGTAATTGTCCGGGCTCAGACGGTCCATGCCGACCTTGCCCACATCGCACACGAGCCCTGTGGACTCCAGAATCCGCATGAGCATCAGCGTGGCATCCGTATGAATGGAACCGAACATGACAAAGCGCGTGGACGGGCAGCGGACCAGCTTGTCCGCAAGCCGGAGATAGCTTCTGCGCGCATACTCCGGATCCCCGTACCTGCTTTCCTCGGGAAAGGTATACTGCTCCAGCCAGTCCATCAGCGTCAGGTCCATGGCCGTGCCCGCATACGCATGCTGCGGCGCATGCAGATGCAGGTCCGTCATGCCGGGCAGAATCAGGGCCTGGCCGTAATCCAGCATTTCGCCGCTGTCATCCGGCTCATCAAAGATGCCCCTGAAAACGCCCTGCTCCGCAAGCGCCCATCCGCGCCGCACCCGGACCATTCCCGCCCCCGGCGTGTCCAGGAATATGCCGCGCATCCACAGCCGCTTTTTTTCCATGCATTCTCCCCTGCTTTCCGTGCCATGCAGTAACACGCGGATTATATAGGAATTCCTGCGTTTTGACAAAGCTTTCTGCATCTGCGATAATGCAGCCGAATCTCTTGTACAGAGTGGAAAGGAATCTTCATCATGATTGAGCAGCTGATTTCATATCTGAATGCATCACCCACCGCCTTTCACGCGGTGGCACAGTCGGAAGGCATGCTGGAAGGCTTCACGCGTCTTGAGGAATCCCAGCCCTGGAACCTGGTTCCCGGCGGCCGGTATGTGGTAACCCGGAATCAGTCCAGTCTGATTGCCTTTGTCATGCCTGACGAAAAAGCCCTCGGCTTTCAGGTAGTGGCCAGCCATACGGACTCGCCCATGTTCAAGCTCAAGGAAATGGCCGAGCTCACTTCCCAGGATTATGTGCGTCTGAACACCGAAGGCTACGGCGGCATGATCATTTCCACCTGGCTGGACAGACCCCTGTCCATTGCCGGCCGCGTGTTTGCGCGTCAGGGAAACACCCTTGCCACGCATCTGGTGGACCTGGCCGACCACACCGTGCTCATCCCGAATGTGGCCATTCATATGAACCGCGAACTCAATGACGGATTCAAATACAAGCCCAATGTGGACCTGCCGCCGCTCTACGGTCTCGGAAACAGCGCCGGCACCTTCCGGAACCTGGTGGCGGACTGCGCCGGCGTCCGGGAAGAGGATATGCTGGGCTGGGACCTGTACCTGTACAACCGCATGCCCGGACAGATCTGGGGCGCCGACAACGCGTTCTTCTCCGCCCCGCGCATTGACAACCTGGAATGCGCATTCTGTTCCGTCCAGGCCCTGAAGGGTGCCAAACCGTCCCGGCACGTTCAGATGATCGCCCTGTTTGACAATGAGGAAGTGGGTTCCACCACACGCCAGGGCGCCGCGTCCACCTTCCTGAGCGATGTCATGGAACGCATCGGACTGGAATCGGGCATGCAGCGCCTGGACTACCTCCGTGCCCTGCACAATTCCATGATGCTGTCAGCCGACAACGCCCACGCCGTGCACCCGAACCATCCGGAGTTCTCCGACCCGGTGAACCGCGTGTTCATGAACAAGGGCATTGTCATCAAGGCCAATGCGAACCAGAAGTACACCTCCGACAGCGTGTCCGCCGGCCTGTTCCGCTCCATGCTCAAGGAAAGCGATGTGCCCTACCAGAGCTATTACAACCGCTCCGACATGCGCGGCGGCTCCACCCTGGGCAATATTTCCGGCACGCAGGTGAGCCTGTGCACGGTGGATATCGGCTGCGCGCAGCTCTCCATGCATTCCTGCTATGAAACCGCCGGCACCCAGGATGCAGAATACATGACCCGCGGCATGCAGGCCTTCCTGGAATCGGATGTGATCGCCTGCGCTGACGGAACCTTTACCCTTGGCTGAAGCGCAGAAACCATACACCGCCTGCAGTAAAGAAGGACTCCGGAACCCTGATGGTTCCGGAGTCCTTCTTTCTTACATGCCGCTGCCCTTCTTGCGGTTGATGCGCTGCACGGGCCTGGGCAGTCCCGTGCGCGTTCCGCCCTGCACATGCCCGTCGCGTCCGATGGTCACCAGACCGCGCCGTGCGCCTTTCACCGCCGCCGTGGCGGCCGCCTTCTGGCGCCGTGCCTCCGACACCGGCTGGCCCTCGCGGTTCACGTTCGTGGGCCGGGGCATACGCGGCCTGGGCGGCGTGGGCGTCTTGTTCTCCAGCGGCCACGCGCTTTCCCTGGGGGAGAGACGGAAGCCGATGAGCTTTTCCACCTGATTGAGCTGCTTCATCTCATCAATGCAGCAGAAGGAGATGGCCGTTCCGTCATGACCCGCGCGCCCGGTGCGCCCGATGCGGTGCACATAGGCTTCCGGCTCCATGGGCAGGTCATAATTGATGACATGGGACAGGCCCTCAATGTCCAGGCCGCGGGCCGCAATGTCCGTGGCGATCATGACCCGGCAGTCTCCGCTCTTGAACCGGTTCAGCGCGTTCTGGCGGGCGCCCTGGGTCTTGTCCCCGTGAATGGCCACGGCTTCAATCCCGGCGCGCTTCAGGTCGCGCACAATCTTGTCGCAGCCATGCTTGGTCCGGGAGAACACCAGCGCGTTCTCCACCTCCGGCCGCTTCAAGATCTCGGCCAGCAGATATTTCTTGTTGACCTTGTCCACATAGTACATGTACTGCTCCACATGCCGCGCCGCAGAGGACACCGGGTCCACCGCCACGCGCTCCGGTTCCCGGAGCAGGTCCATGGCCAGGCTTTCCACTTCCGAGGGCATGGTGGCCGAGAACAGGAGTGTCTGGTGCCTGGCGGGCAGGCAGGGCGTGATCCGGCGCACGTCATGGATGAATCCCATGTCCAGCATCCGGTCCGCCTCGTCCAGCACATAGATTTCCACCCGGTCCAGGCTCACCAGCTTCTGCTGCATCAGATCCCAGAGCCGGCCGGGGCACGCGATCAGGATATCGCATCCCTTTTCCAGCTCCTCCACCTGATGCACCTGGCTCACGCCGCCGTAGACCACCGCGGCGCGCACATGCAGGCCTTTTCCGAAGCCCACAATATTGTCATAGTTCTGCTGGGCCAGTTCCCGGGTAGGCGTGAGAATCAGTGCCCTCGGTCCGCCTGCGGCGCGTTTCTTTTCCAGCAGCTGAAGAATCGGCAGGGCGAAGGCTGCCGTTTTCCCGGTGCCCGTCTGGGCGCAGCCCAGCACGTCCCGTCCCTGGAGCACCAGGGGTATCACTTCCGACTGAATCGGCGTCGGCTCCGTATATCCGCTGTCCCGCACATTCCCGAGAAGGGCGGGCATCAGACCCAAATGATCAAATCCCATAATCTGCCTTTCAAAGTCCAAAGAATAATCCCTGTTCTTCCCCCAGGGGAAGCCAGGGACACCGGATTCTAACATACTCCCCGGTGCATTGCAAACGTTTTTCTCTGCGCAGCCAGCCTACGGCATGGACAGAGATTTACATCTGAAAACGCCTGCGCATCTTTTCCCGGAACGCATTTCATGATACCATGCATATGCACTGAATCATACTGCATACATACAGGACATGCCCTCACAAGGAGCTGCACGTTCATGAAACGCGTTTTTTTCTGTCTTCTGATCATGCTCTGCCTGTTTTTCGCATTCCCCGCCGCAGAGGGCGAAAGCGAAGCACCCAGGCACCTCACACTGATGATCTACATGTGCGGAACCAACCTGGAAAGTCAGTACGGCTCGGCTTCCGATGACATTCTGGAAATGCTGGAAGCCGGCGCCGACACCAGCCAGGTGAGCATCATGCTCATGACCGGCGGTTCGCGTTCCTGGGAGCTGGGCATGGACCCGGAGAGCATCACCATCAGCGAGATCATCCGCTCCGGTCAGCTGCGCACCCTGGTATCGGACACGCCCATGAACATGGGAAGTCCTGAAACGCTGAGCTATTTCATCGACTACTGCATGACCTCGCGTCCCGCGGAGCAGTACGCGCTTCTGCTCTGGGATCACGGGGCCGGTCCGCTGGGCGGCATATGCATGGACGAGCTGAACGGTTATGACCGTCTGTCCATGCCGGAACTGACCCAGGCGCTCACGGACGCGCTGCATGGAGAGAAGCTCTCCTGGATCGGGTTTGACGCCTGTCTCATGAGCACGGCGGAGGTCGCCTGTGCCGTGGCCCCGTTTGCCCGGTATATGGTGGCTTCCCAGGAAACCGAGCCCGCGGCCGGATGGAACTATGCCTTTCTGAAAGGCCTTGAACAGGACAGGGACGGCGCGGACACAGGCTGCCGGATTGTGGACGCCTATTTCACCGGAGCCAATGAAGGCCAGCGCGGACTGACCCTTTCCTGCCTGAGACTGGAATGGGCGGAGCAGGTGGCCTCCGCGCTCACTGATTTCTTCGCGCCGCTGGGCCGGGAAATGGATGAGGATCTGTTCATCAAGCTTTCCTCCCTGCGCTCTTCGTCCACGGACTTCGGGGAAGTAGTGCGCAGTCTCGGAAACGGGTATGACCTGGTGGACCTGGGCAATCTGATTGACAACTGTTCGGACCTTGGAAACACGATCCCGCTTTCCAGTGCGCTGAGTACGGCTGTCCTCTACAGCCGCGCCAGCGAGGAAGGGGCCAGCGGACTTTCCGTCTATCATCCCCTGCATAACAAGAAGGAATACACCGAACAGTGGAAAGACGGGTATTCGGATCTTGAGTTCAGTCCCGGGTATCAGCGGTACCTCAACGCCTTCGGTACGCTGCTCACCGGCGGGACCCTGGCGGACTGGACACAGATCCGTCTTCTGGATGACGGGTTCGGCCCGGCGCGCGAGAATCTGTTCAGCATGCAGCTCCAGCCGGACCAGCTCCTGAACTTTGCCTCCGCACAGCTCATTGTCATGGGCAGCGTGAACTCCTACTCGGACAGCTATGAACTCCAGCTCTCCGGGACCGGCGCTCCGGAGCGCGGCAGCAGCAGCTTTTATCCGGTCTGGACCAGTGAGGGAACGCCGGACGCGGACGGAAAGCTGTCCTTTGCCTACACCGGGCGCAGTCTCTATCTCACGGATGACCATGGTCAGGCCATTGCCGGACCCATCGGCTACCGGCTCTCGGATGACGGGCGGCAGTACTATATCGTCATGGAATTTTCGGACCTCAGCGGCGCGGAAAAGCCGGCACCCGATGCCAGGGTGCTTTTCACCTGTGAGCCGGATGAGCAGGGGAACCTGAACATTGTCAATACCGAGGTCTATGACAGCGTTTCCGGCACATTTACACGGCGTATTGCCTTCCGCCAGGAAGACTATACGGACATGTCCGTGGACCGCCTGGCGCGCCGCCTCCCGGAGGGCGGAAAGACCCTGCCCGGCATGGAAGACTGGAAGGAAACGTATTATGACTCCATTGAGATCTCCCTTCCGCTTTCCTGGCATCTGCGCTTCTTTGACGAACAGCTCAGCGGCGTGCCGCTCTTTGCCACCGTTCAGATCACGGACGTTCAGCAGAACAGCTACTGCACGCCTCTGATCCGGGTGGAGAACCCGAATCTCATGGACATCGGGCTCACCCCGCGCAAAAGCGAGAGCGTGGACTATGACCTCACCGTCTATGCAGTCATGGATACCTCCCAGATCAGCCCCGGACTGAGCATCGGTCTGGAAGTCACCAACCGCTCCCTGCTGCCGACGACCTATGATTTTGATCACTTCATCATCAACGGTACGCGCACCGTCCACTCGGATCAGAGCACGGACCCCTATATCTATAACCTCGGGCCCGGGGAAACAGGCTATACCGTCTGCCACATTCCCCTGTCCGCTCTGAGCGCGATTCCGGAAATCACGCTTCTCACGTTTGAGACGGAGGCGGTTCCGAACCTGGACTACAGCAATGCCTTTACCCGGACCTTCCAGGCAGAGCTTACGGGCGGCGTCACCGGACTTGACCAGAGCTCCGGTTTTCCCGTGCTCGCGCGCTGGGTAAAGGAAGGTCTTTCCTTTGAGCTACTGCAGCTGGAAAAAAACCACCGCAGCGGTCTGACCGGTCTTCTGCACATCGTCAATGACACGGATGAAGCATACCTGCGCTACGGGAACGCGGTGCTCAATGGCCTGATTCAGACAGAGGACCAGCTGCGCCTGGAAGCAGAAGCGCATACGGACACCTACTGCCGGTTCGAACTGAACAACCGGGCGCTTCTTTCCTATTTTATGGACGTAAAGGGCACAGAAAACCGGCAGTATCTCGGGGTCTATCACCTCTTTGAGCAGTACGGCATCCAGTCCATTGAACGTCTGAGCCTGGTGCTCAGTCTCTCATCTCACCACGAAACCGTCGTCTTTGAACCCGCCTCCCCGATTCCCTTTGATACCGGGGAGCAGTCCTATGCCGCACTCACACGGGATGATGCGCACCTGCTCCTGGATGATGACATCCAGGTCTGGGTGCATCAGCTTCTGGTGGGCAGCAACGGTGTCGGCATGATTCTTACCCTGCACAATCAGACCGACCGTGATCTTTCCTTCGAAATCTGCCACCAGCAGGTAAACGGACATTCGATGCTCCTCGGCGGCAGGGACGCCTTCGGGCTCGGCGCACACGCGTCCCTGGTCACCAGCACCTTCATTGCCGTCTCAAGCGATGATAAAAATATCCCTGTCTCGGATATCAGCCTGGCCTTCCGGTACAATGATTTCACGTCCGCCCGCGCGCATATCCGTCCGCATGCCCCGGCAGACCTCGGCGTAAGCGGGGGCATCTATCTCTCCCCGGATGCGTTTGACATCGAGCCGGTCAGCCACGGCGTCAGCGGCAGCATTCAGGTGAGCCCGGATCCGCTGGAAACTGCCGGCAGCACGCTTGCCCTGGACCTTGCCGTCTCCAATCGGAGCGACTACTACATGGCTCCGGAAGATTTCACCTTTGACACCACGAAAATCCATCTGAACTTCCGCATACAGAACCTGTCCGAACAGGTGCGGAGGTATCGTCTGACCCGGTTCATCATCAATGATATCCGGATGGTTTCCGGCCTCAGCTTCACCATGGATGTGCAGCCCGGGGAAGAGGCTGAAGATGAAATGGAACTCACACTCCGGGAACTGGCCAACCTGGAGGAAATCTTTTCCGTGTCAGCCACGCTGGACGTGGAAAACCGGAGTGATCCGAGCTCGGAACACCAGTTTTTCCCGGTGCGCTGGGAGCTGAGCGGCTGCAGTATTGCCGGCAATGTGCCGCACTATGATGACACCCTGGCGGAAAACACCCATGACGGACTCACCTTCCGTCTGGTCTCCATGTACACCGACACAGACGGGAGCATCGATGGCGTCATCCATGTCCGGAATGACTCCGAAGAGACAAAGGTCCAGGACAGTGCCGAGATCCTCATGAATGATGTATGGACGCTCGGATACGTCTATTTCAGCAATTCCTTTCTCGACAAGGAAATACTGCCGCACACCGAACGCTACGTTCCCTTCTCCTATTCCAACAGTGCTCAACTAACCTTCAGGGGCATTCAGCTGTATGGGAAGGACTACAGGGAAAGCCTCTATCCCGGCACTGCACTTCAGAGTCTCGGCATCCACAGCGTCCAGACCATGACCCTGCTCCTGGACAGCAATAAATACAAAGGCACGCTGGGCACGGCACTTCCCCTCCGGCTCCGGACGCCCTTTGTCCCTGAAGAAGCCCCGGAAGCCCACGCGGCCAATCTGCAGCAGGCCGTCACGCTGCTGGATGGTGAGGTGAGCCTCAGCGCCTCCATCCTGATGAGCGCGGACAACGGTGTCATCTTTTCCTGCATGCTCCGGAATGACACCGATGATTATCAGGTCTTCACGCTCACCGAGCCCTGTCTCGGCTCAGTCCCGGTCATGTTCAGCCAGTATTCCGAGAAGGAAATATGCGGGCTTGCGCCGCATTCCCGCTCGCTCACAACACTTTCTGTCATATACCCGGAAGGCACGGAAATCCCTGAAATCATGGGACCGCTTTCCTGCCATATGAGCATTGGCGGCAAGGACGCCGGCACCTTCACCCTGTACGCCGACCTGCCGCTGGTCCCCGGAAGCGGAACGGTCATGGATGCTCCGCATCTGCGCACAGAAAGCGCGGACACATCCTTCCTCCCTGAGGCCGCTGCCTGCTTTGCCCTTGTCAACACGCAGACAGGTGCATTGACTGAATATGAGCATGCCCCGGATGCTTCGGTCGTTCCCGGGGAAAACGAAGTTTTCGCCATTGCCCTGAAACTCCGGAATCCCTTCTCCCAGGATCTGTCGCCCCAGGTTTCCGCCCTGATCCGCGGCAGATTCTATACCTGGCCGCTCTACAGTATCCGCGCCGGGTCCGCATTCTACTATTACTGCATTGACGCCTATGAGGGCAGCGGCCTGTATGACTGCGTGATCTTTGCGGACGGTCAGGAACTGTTCCGGGACAGCATTTACTGAGAACTTTTCCCATCACACAAATGCCCCGGCCTGCAGTCAGACCGGGGCTTCTGCATTCATTCCGTTCCTCATGCGTCCGGGCGCAGACGCGGCCAGCGCATCCAGCGCACCTGCCTGTCGGCGGACGCGTCATAGGCCTGAAGACGGTAATCCTCCAGAAGGAAGTAGGCTGTCATATCATTGTCGGGGTTTCTCTCCGTGTACGGCGCCGCCCCGCGGTCAGCCATCACCGATACGATCACGCCGCCGTCCGGCGGATACACGTACCAGTCGTACATATCCTCAATGAACGCCTCGTAGCGGATATAGTAATCGCTGCTCACCGTGCAGTGGATGATCAGCGGGGCGTCCAGCCAGGCCGTCAGTGCCTCCGAAACCTGATCTTCCTGATACCCGTACTGCCTCAGCGTTCCGATATACATGGCAATATGATAGGAACCTGGCTTATGCTCCACCGCCAGCAGATCACCGGGCTGGAGCAGGGCAGTGAGGGCAGCGCCCTGCGCGCTGTCCGTTCCCTCAATATCCATGCCTGCGCTTTCCGGTTCGGCCAGTGCCTGGCTTATGGACTTCAGCTGCCGGTATCCATGGGTGTACAGAAGCCACTGAATGAACCCGCTGCAGTCAAACCCGTACAGATAGGAACGCCCCTTGACGTAATATCCCGGGGACGGCTGCAGGCACTGCATGACGTCCAGAAGCTTCCGCTCGGACTTGCCGCCCCAGAAATACGGGCAGCCCAGATCAAACCGGGCCTGTACATCCCGGCCCGTGGTCATATTGTAATGCTCCAGGATCGGATTTCCCTTCTCCAGCATGGACAGGGCAGACTCCAGCATGGCCTGTGATGCGGACGTTTCCGCCGCTCCGGCCCCGGATACGCAGATACATATCCATACTGCCAGCACGATTCCCGCAAGATACCGCATGCCCTTCCCCCTTTTGTCTTTTTTCTCTCTGCCTCGTATTATACGCCCGGATCCGGTCTGTGGGAACCCGGACGGTTGCGTCACCGGCCCCTTCTGTCTTACAATGCATGAAAGATCCTGTTTTTCCATCACTGACTCCGGGAAGGAAGTATGCCAGTATGCGCAAGCTCCTGTTCTCTCTCCTGGTTCTCGCCTCGGTCTGTCTTGTGCTCTGCGCCTCGGCCGACACGCCCCGCGTATACCTTGACAGGACCTCCATTCAGGTCGCAAGGGGCGGCTACGGCTGGATCCGTTCCCAGCTTCAGTATCTGCCGGACAACGTGCATATCACAGGCATGCGCTGGGAAAGCTCCAATGAAAGCATTGTAAGCATCAACCAGGAGGCCAAGTATATCGCCCATGAAAAGGGCGAGGCGCAGCTCATCCGACGCATCACCACCAGTGACGGCAGGGAATACATCGGCATCTGCCAGGTCCGGGTCGTCATTCCCGTGGAGAATATCCTGCCGGAAAATGCTGAAATGGTGGTGCTTGCCGGCAGCACCGTGCCGCTTCCGGAAATCCGGGTTCTGCCCGAGGAAGCGGATAACCGATCCTGTACCTGGACCAGCAGCCATCCGGAAACAGTTTCCATAGACCAGGGCATGCTGACAGCGCATGCCGCCGGAACCGTGACACTGACTGCCACCAGTGACGAGCGCATGGACGGACGCCGGATCCGCTCCTGCACGGTGCGTGTTCAGGTCATTCCCGCCGTGGAGTACGCGGTCTTTCAGGGATACGGCGGCCTTCTCCGCCTGGAGGCCGGGTTTTCGGAAACGCTCCGGCTCGCCGTACGCCCCGAAGGCATTCCCCTGAGCGCCCTGCATTTCACGTCCTCCGCTGAGGACATTGTCTCCGTCTCCGACACAGGCGTGGTCCGGGGACTGAACCCGGGCCAGGCTGTGATCCGTGTATGGACGGACCAGACGCACAGCGGTGAGCGTCTGGAGGACGAGATCCAGGTGGATGTCTTTCGGAAGATCGAGAAGATTTCGCTCTCTCCCCGCACCCTTGCCGCCTTCCGCGGCCAGACCGTTTCCCTTACTCCCCTTATCCTGCCCGAAGGCGCGGACACGTCCACACTTTCCCTGGAATGGACCAGCGGGAATCCCTACGCGGCTGAGCTGAGCGCGCAGGACCTGAGCGCGTCCGTGCGCTGCTGTCAGGTAGGCCAGAGCACCATTTCCGTGCGCGCCCTGGATGGCAGCGGCAAGGCCGCGTCCCTGCGCCTGTGCGTGGAACCGGAGGTTCCCGTCACGCTGCGTGAAGTGACTGAGACCCCCGGAACCATGACCGGGCTTTCCCTGCGCTTCAAGAGCCGGATGCGGGAGACCTGGATCCGGCAGATCCGCATGCGCTGCACGTTCATGGATGCGCAGGGAACCGCGCTTTCCACCATTGAAAACACATTTCCCTATGAAATCCGGCCCACGCGCTTTGTGACCTATCCCCTGTCCTTTGACTCAGTCCCGGATCATGCCGCGGCCCTGTCGCTTGAGATCACCGGCATTGTATACGACGGCGGTGTGTATGAGATTCCGGAAAACGGGCGGACTGCCCTGATCCATCCACTGAACTGACAAATAGCGAAACCTTCATCCGCACCTGACAGGGCCGGCATCCGCCGGCCTTTTTTCATGGCGCTTACCTGTTCATCGCCGCCTGCCTCGCCTGCCACTCGGCCCCGGCCATTTCCATGATCTCATCCGCATGCGCGCTGAAAACCTTCCTGTACGCATCACACCAGGCATTGACATGCGCCGGCGGGGTACCAGTCCAGTCCCTGGGACATCCGCCGCGGCACAGCACCCAGTACCGGCAGGTCCGGCACGCACCCGGCTTGACCTGCGCGCGCTCCACAAAGTCGCGCATGGGCCGTTTTCCGGGAAGCCCCGCCAGCGAGCGCTCCCCGATCCTGCCCATGTACCACTGGTCCAGCGCATAGAAATCACAGGGGTACAGGCTGCCATCCGCCTCCACCACAAAGTAGCTTCCGCAGGCCCCGCAGGCGGCGCACGCGCTCGGCGGCTGGTTCATGGCCAGGTGCACCCAGTCCTCGAACATGCGCACGGACACATACTCCCCGCGCTTCCAGTCCTGCCGCCAGCACACAAAGGTGTCCGACAGAAACCGGCCGTAGTCCTCCGCCGTCAGTGACCAGGGCATGCTTCCCCGTTCTTCTTCCAGCGGGTCCAGGCATGGAATGAACTGAATATAGCGTGTTCCCAGCGTTTTCAGGGATTCATAGACCTCCCGGCCCATGCCCGCGGTTTCCCGGTGCACCACGCACAGGAGATTCACGTCCACGCCGCGGCGGATCAGCATGCGCACATGCTCCGTGACCCGCGCATACGTGCCATTCCCCCCGGCGTCCGGGCGGTACCGGTCATGCAATTCTCCGGTGCCGTCCACGGAAACGCCGGTCAGCACATGCTCCCTTGCCAGGAACTCCGCCCATTCCGGCGTCAGCGCATATCCGTTGGTCTGCATGGCCAGATGCAGATGAATGCCGCGCCTGCGCAGGGGTTCACACGCCCGGACAAAGCTTTCATAGAACTCCAGCGGCTGCAGCGTGGGCTCGCCGCCCTGAAACGCAAACCCGGCATCCCCGCTGTCGTCCAGCACCCGGCCCGCAGCTTCCACAAGGCGCTGTACGGTTTCCCCGGTCATGCACACTTCCTCCCTCGGCCGGCGGTGCTGTTCCGCATCTGCGTAGAAGCAGTACCTGCAGCGCATGTTGCACAGACTGGAGGCCGGCTTGATCAGGAAATTCACCTGCTTCATGCCTTCACCTCCCCGGGCTCAAGGATCCGGCAGGGCGGTTCATGCGCCTTCTGCATATGCGCAAGCAGCAATCCGCGCATCTGCGCGCGGACCTGCGCATACTCCGGGCTCCGGACAAGGTTCACGCGCTCCGCCGGATCCCTGGTGAGATCGTAGAGCTTGTCTTCCACATACACATCCGAAAACACGTCACTTTCCCGGAATACCGGTGCGGTCACCGAATACTTGTAATCAGCCGTGCGCACGCAGCGTCCGGTCTCCGCCTCGCTGATCTGGGCGAACACGGATGCAGGCCAGTCCGGCTCCAGGCCCTGAACCAGCCGCGCCAGGGACCTGCCCTGGAACGCTTCCGGAATCTCCTGTCCGGCCAGATCCAGAACAGTGGCCGGCACGTCCATGAGGCTCACCAGTTCCTTCACCCGGCCCCGGCCCATGAACGGACCGCCCCAGGCGATCAGAGGCACATGCAGGCAGCTGTCCTCGCAGCAGCGCTTGTATTCACTGTTCCGGGTGCGGAAATGACTGCCGTGGTCCGAGGCATAGAGGAATACGGTGTTCTCCTTCAGCCCGGTGCTTTCCAGCGTATCCATGAGCCTGCCCACGTTCGCATCCAGCAGATGACACTGACCCAGATAATCCGGATAATTGTCGCGCCAGTCACCGCCGGTGCCCGCCAGGTCCGGGGGCACTTCATAGTCCGCAAACCTTTTGCGGCTCCCGTCCGGGCCCTCATACCGCCCGTGATCATTCTGATGATGCGGGTCCAGCTGGGACACGAACAGGAAGAAGGGTTTTTCCCGGTTCCCCTGCGCGTACCTGTGCAGGTAATCCACCGCATAGGCATTGATGCAGTCAATACGGTGCCCCACAAAATCATGGCGCTGCATGCCACTGTCAAACACGTATCCGTTGTACCCGTGGGAAGTGAACTCCAGGGTATCGGACGCCATCCAGTACTGATATCCGCCGCGGCGCCTCTCCGGGACCGCGGAGGTGGTATAGTCATGCTCCGGATCACTGGCCAGGTGCCATTTCCCGATATAGGCGGTCTCATACCCGGCACGTCCAAGGCGCCGTGCCAGGGTATCGGTATGCTCCGGAAGCGCCACACCATTGATATGACAGCCCGTCTCCGTTGCGTACATGCCGGACTGCAGGCATGCCCTGGCAGGCCCGCACACGGGCTGGCACGTAAAGGCCTGCTCAAACAGCGTGCCTTCCCCGGCCAGTGCATCCAGGCAGGGCGTCACGGGCAGTTTCTGTCCATAGCAGCCCATAGTGTCCCATCTCTGCTGATCCGAAAAATAGAAAACAATATTCAGGGCCATGTTCATGCCTCCCGGAGTCGCTTTTCTCTGGATGTGTTCTTTCCCGGTCCGCCGCTTTCCTGCAGGCACAGAAAAAAGCATGCATTGCATGCTTTCCTCTGTGCCCTTTTCAGGCCTCATATAATGCGGCGAACTCTTCCAGATACTGCCGGACAGCAATATGCTGGGGACAGATTTTTTCGCAGCGCCCGCACTTCACGCACTCGCTTGCCTTGCCATGGTTCATGGAAAAGCGCTGATAGTACATATTCGTTTTCGCGCCGGTCACGGCATGCAGGTTCAGAAGCCCGAAGTACTCGGGAATATTGATGTTCTTCGGGCACTCCTCCATGCAGTAGCGGCAGGACGTGCAGGGAACGCGGATGGTGCTGTTGAGAATCCCGGTGATCGTTTCCACCAGCTGCTTTTCCGCGTCGGTGAGCGGTTCAAAGTTCTGCATGTACCGGGTGTTGTCATCCAGCTGTTCAAGGCTGCTCATGCCGCTGAGCACCACGGACACGTGCTCCAGGGAAGCGGCGTACCGGATGGCCAGGGACGCGGGCGATGGGCGCTCCGCCTCCGGACGGTCAGCATAGAATGCCTGGAACGCCTGCATGGCCGCCTCCGGGAGCCTTGCCAGTGTGCCGCCCTTGACGGGTTCCATGACCACGACCTTTTTCCCGTGCCGCACAGCGGTCTCATAGCACAGTCCGGACTGGGCCACGGCACTGTTCCAGTCCAGGTAATTGATCTGCAGCTGCACGAAGTCGACTTCCGGATGATCCGTCAGAATCCGGTCCAGGGTCTGCGCATCGTCATGGAAGGAAAAGCCGAACTGCCGGATCCGTCCCTGTTCCTTCATGCGGCTGAGAAAGTCGAAGGCACCGAACTTTTCCGTGTTCACGTACCGGTCCCGGCCCAGATTGTGCAGAAGATACCGGTCAAAGTAATCCACACCGCAGCGCTCAAGCTGTTCCTCAAAGAAGCGCGGATAATCCGCCGCTTCCTTGACCCGGAGAATCGGGAGCTTGTCCGCCAGCAGGAAGGACTCCCGGGGAAAGCGTCTGACCACGGCTTCCCGGACAGCCGCCTCCGACTGCTCGCCATGGTAGGGATAGGCTGTGTCCACATACACAAACCCGCGCTCCATGAACAGGTCCGCCATACGCTTCACCTGCTCCAGGTCAATGCTTTTGGGGTCGTCCGCCTGAAGCAGCGGCAGCCGCATGGCTCCAAATCCGAGTTTCCTGATTTCCATTCCTTGTACATCTCCTTTCTGTCGTCGCCTTTATATGCCTGTCTCACCGTCTGCGGCGCCGTCCCGGTCCCGGTTCGGACGCCGGATGATTTCCTTCCATTTCCGAGAAAACATGTAATATCCGAACATGCACAGCATTCCGAAGGCAAAGGAAACCGGAAAGCAGAGCATGATCCACGTGCCGCCGATCACATGGCTGATCAGATGCGCGCAGGGAATGCGCACGGCCCAGAGCATGAGCAGGTTCACCACTGTGGTGTACCGTACCTCGCCCACGCCGTTGACAATGCACAGCATGCTGTTGAACACGCCGAAGAGCCATATGGACAGAAGCATGATCACCACATAGCGGTTGGCGTACATGAGCACCATTTCATCCTGACTGAATATCCGGAGAATCGGTCCGCGCGGAATCAGCCAGATCAGGCCCATGATCAGGGTGATCGCCCCGGTATACAGCGGAATCCGCAGGTGCCCCTGGCGCAGCCGGTCATAGTCCCCGGCGCCGAAGTTCTGGCCGGAAAATGTAGTGGCCGCCGAGCACATGCCGGAAATGGCGATATTGGCCAGGCCCGTGATCCGCCCGGCCACGGACTGTCCGGCAATAAACACGGAGCCCTGCGCGTTGACCAGGGTCTGAAGCGCGATATGCCCGACGGAATACAGGGAATTGTTCAGTCCGATGGGCAGGCCGATGGCCACAATGCGCTTCATCTGCGCGCCGGAGAACACCCGGGTGATGACCGGAAAGCTGAGCTCCGGAAAATGCCGGCGGATATAGAAGATGCTGACCACCCAGGACACGAGCATGGAGAAGGCTGTGGCCAGGGCTGCCCCGGACACGTCCATGCCCAGGCCTGCCACAAGCAGTACATCCAGTACAATGTTCACCGCGCAGGAAACAGCCAGAAACCAGAGGGACGCCTTGCTGTTTCCGAGCCCGCGGAGTATGCCGGCATTCATATTATATCCGATATTCCCCAGGGAGCCGGCAAGCACGATCCGGGTATACATGACCGCGTGGTCAGCCGTGTCATCCGGCACCTGCATGATCCGCAGGATCAGCGGCGCCAGGAAATACCCGAGCACGGCCAGCGGGATCCCGCACACCCAGACAAACACCACCGCGGTATTGCATACCTCCCGCGTCTTGCGTATGTCGCCTGCCCCGATATACTGGGACACAAGAATGGAAACACCGGTGCCGATGCCCAGGAAAATGCACAGAAGCGCCTCCACCGGCTGCGCGCTTGTGCCCACGGCCGCCAGCGATGTGGTTCCGCAGAACTTGCCGATGACCAGCGTGTCCACGGTGGTATAGAGCTGCTGAAGGATATTGCCCATCACCAGGGGAAGCGCAAACAGCAGCACGTTGCGCATGATGGACCCCCTTGTCATATCGATCTTCTGGTCTGATTTCTTTACACTCATGGTTTCTTTCCTTCCGGTCCGGCGCTTCCCTTGCGCTTCCCGGGAATTATGCTATGCTCACAGGAAAAGGAGGAATGCAGCATGCCGTCCAAGCTTCCCGAAGGCGTACAGATCCAGGTAAGCCGCCGCAGCCTGCCCTCGGACTATGAGATGCCCACCATGGCCATGTCCGTGGACCACTATTCCGTGGGCTTCCTGGTTTCGGGCGACCGCCGGACCATCACGCCGCAGCAGACCTATGACGCGCACGCCGGGGATGTGACCGTCATGCCGCCCTACCTCTATCACCGCACCATTTCCCTGAGCAGTGCGCCGTACGAGAGCTACCTGATCAAGTTCACGCAGCAGGCCGTCGAGCCGCTGGTCCGGACCACCGCTCCCGGTTTTCTGGAGGACATGATGGAGAGGAAAATCCATCATTTCCCGGAAAGCGCCAGGACCAGGATCGCCTCCTATTTCGAGGACATGCTCCGGGTATACACGGACAATGCGCCTTACCGGGACACAGTGCTCCAGGGACTTCTTCTGCGCCTGCTCACGCTGATCCACGAGGAGCGCGCGGGCGGAAGCGTTGTATACTTTCCCTCCAGTCTCTCCACCTGCATTGTGGACACGCTGGTGCGCATGGAACAGCGGTATGCGGAAGACCTTCGGCTCGCGGACATCGCCTCCGAGCTCGGCTACTCCCAGGCACATCTGTCGCGCCTGTTCAGCCAGCAGCTCGGGGTCGGGTTTTCCCTGTATCTGAGCCGGATCCGGCTCAGGCATGTCTATGAACTCCTTTCCGACACGGACATGAGCGTCAGCGAGATCGCCCTGGCCTGCGGCTACTGCAGCGGGGATTATCTGTCCACCCGCTTCCGCAGTGCCACCGGCATGACGCCCCGGGAGTTCCGCAGCCGTGCGCGCCAGAACGCTCAGGCGTCGAGCACGCCCGTCTCAGCCGCCTTCTTGTAATAGACCGACAGCGGAATGAAGCACTGGGCGAAGTGCTTGGGCGGATCGTTTTCCAGGATCACAGCGCCCTCCATGACCTTCTTTTCGCCCATGATCCCGGCCCGGCCCGCCATTTCCCCGCGGAACGTGGGCAGGCCCGCACGCAGATACTTCAGGTCCCCGCTCAGCTCATAGGCGATGGTGAACGCCTCCAGGAGCAGGGTATTGTTGCCCAGCCGGTTCAGGCTGGGCAGTTCTTTATAGATGAACAGCCCGGTCCGGGTCATGCAGCTTTCCAGCAGGTCATCCGCGGCGGCAAGCAGCATCTGACGGATATCCTCCCGGGGAAATACCCGGTAATACCTGGCAAGACTGCCCATGGCCACGGCGATCATGAAGCCCACATGAATCAGGGTGTTGTCCGTGTACGGAGCCACCCAGCTTCCATACGTGTCCATCCAGTCCCGGAACTGTGCCACAATCCAGTCGGCCTTCTGCACCCACTTCGGATCCCCGGTTTCCACATACAGCGCGGTCAGGCTGCGCAGCGCCCAGCCGGTTTCCCGGGCATTGCTCTCACCGCTGACCTGATAGGCCGGCGTATCCAGAAGGCGCAGCACATTCTCCCCGATACCCAGCGCGGTTTCCAGTGCGCGCTCGTCCCCGGTGAAGTGGTACAGGTCCAGCAGGCCCTCCACCCATTCATGGGAGCAGACCATGGTGCTGTCCAGCACATGGGAACGGCAGTGCTCCCACTGTCCGCCCACCAGCAGCGGATCCTTGCTGTAGTGGCACACGTCCACATCCATCCAGTGCCGGGCCGCGGCGATCAGGTAGTCCTGGAACCGGCGCTCCCCGGTGCGCATGTACAGCAGGGCGCAGGCATGCGGGAAGTCATACTCGTTGTTCGTCCATACCAGCTTTCCGCGGCCTCTGCCCTGACGCGTGTAATTGGGATCCGGGGCATCGCCGAAGTTCAGCATGCCGAAACTGCGGCTGTGCGCATCGCACAGGCTGATCAGGCGCGCCTCCACCTCCGGACGGCACAGGTCCGGGTCCAGGAAGATATCCGGTGCCACGACCGCATCCCGGAACAGTTCCGCGTCCACCCAGGGCCGGTCGGGCATCTGATACAGAAGACTGCGGTTGTCCACTTCCGCGAGGGATTCCTCCGGGCCGTGGAAATGCAGCTGGAAGCGCTGCTCGCGGCTCATGCCGCCCTGGAGCACAACCTCCTCCACATGCTCCGGCACCAGCATGACATAGACACCGGAGGCATCGCTCTTTACAGCCTTGGGATAGTTCTGCTGCGCCTGATAGATGGTGGCGCACACGCCAGATTCCCGGTCGGTCCGGTCCGCGAACAGGGTGCCGTAAAACACTTCAATGAAGTGCTCATTGGCCTCGGACATGAGATAGGCGGTGTCCACCACCCGCTCCACGCTCTCCCCGCGGCTGACCGTGAAATTGGTCTTGTAGTTGGAGCTTCCCACGCAGCAGCGCACCGCCGCGTCCCTGACCTTTTCCTCCAGCTGGGGCAGCATCTTGATGCCCGTGGTTCTCAGGATTCCGCCTTCCCCGGCCACACGGCCATTGTCCGTGCCGCCTTCGCCCACGGAATCGCCCTTTTCCCGGGCAGTGCCGCCATGCACGGCAGGATCCCAGGCTCCGGTCTTTCCATCCATGAGCGCAAAGACCAGGGACGCGGCCTTCAGCGGGGCACTGGTGGAGTTGATCAGGCGGAAGCCCGCTTCCATCCAGGGCTTGCCCGCGTACAGGGTAAGCGTCACCTCAAAGGAAGGACGCTCCTCCGGCATATCCACGGTTTCGGGCACAAAAACGCCGCGGCATCTGAGTCTGGCCACCAGGGGGCCGGATTCGGCCACGCGCCACTCGCTCAGGCAGATTTTCCATTCCCGGCCTTCGCCATCCTTCAGCACCGGCCCCAGGAACTGCTCCGCACGGTAGGTTTTTCTGCCGTCACAGACACATTCCACCAGCGAGCGGCTGCCGTCCCGGACCGTAAGCTGCAGTCCGCCCATTCCGCCGTCCACGTTCAGGGTATCCCCGCTGCGCTCCACACGGATGCCGCTGTACTCAGGGGCACTGCCTTCACGCAGTTCCGCCTGGAGTTCCTTTCCGCGATTG
Source organism: uncultured Clostridia bacterium (assembly GCA_946534895.1). Lineage (GTDB taxonomy): Bacteria > Bacillota > Clostridia > Christensenellales > Aristaeellaceae > UBA2943. The sequence goes on along the minus strand of CAMNDE010000003.1, from coordinate 33,447 downwards.
GCCGGCAGGTCTGCGGTGAAGCGCACAAACGCATAGCGCACGCTTCCGTCCGGATACCGGGAAGTCACCCGGGTCTGAACAGGCAGTTCCCTGTCCTGATCCAGGATCTGCACATGCATGCCGTCCCGGAACTTTCCCTCCGGAAAAGGCAGTGCCACGCTGCAGTGTTCCTGCTTCCGTTCATATCGGTACAGTCTTGGAAAATGAATGTTCATGCAGAATCATCCTTCCTGTCGTTCTCCGGCTTGCCGGTCAGGGACAGAATAGCACAAACAAACCCGGATTTTCCTCTGGGAATATCGCATTTTCCCGGATAAAATCTTAGTTTTTTTGATATTCCCGCCAGCTCTCCCGCGGCTTTTCTTTCCCTTCCGGCTGTGCTACACTTCTGCCATACTCCGTACAGGAGCTGCGGTTTCCCATATTTCTCTGCGCAAAGGAGTTTCTATGCAGTACAGAAGACTTGGAAAAACGGGACTCATGGTCAGTGAAATCGGTTTCGGCGGGGAATGGCTGGAACGCCATCCCGAGGAAGAATCCATCCGTCTCATCCAGCATGCCCGGAAAATGGGCATCAACATCATTGACTGCTGGATGCCGGACCCGAAATCCCGGGACATCATCGGAAAGGCCATTGCCGACTGCCGCGATTCCTGGTATGTCCAGGGCCACATCGGATCCACCTGGCAGAACGGTCAGTATGTGCGCACCCGGGACATGTCCAAGGTGCGTCCGGCCTTTGAAGACCTGCTTGCACGCATCGGCGGGGGCTACATCGACCTGGGCATGATCCATTACATCGATTCCCAGGAGGAATGGGACCTGGCCATGCATTCGGATTACATCCGGTATGTGCATGAGCTGCATGCTTCCGGCATCATCCGGCACATCGGCCTGAGCACCCATAATCCGCGTATCGCCGCCATGGCCGCTGAAACCGGTTTCATAGAAATGATCCTGTTCAGCATCAATCCCGCCTTCGACATGAAGCCCGCCAGTGAAAACCTGGAGTCCATGTTCGCCGGGTATGAGGGAAATTTCAGCGGCATTGATCCCGAGCGCTCCGCGCTTTACCGGCTCTGCGAGGAGCGGGACGTGGGCCTGACCGTCATGAAGGGCTTTTTCGGCGGGCGCCTGTTTTCCGCGGAAACCTCGCCCTTCGGCGCGGCCTTCACCGCTCCCCAGCTGATCCACTACAGTCTCACCCGGCCCGCCGTCGCTTCCATTCTCTGCGGGTACGACACCGTGGAGCAGGTCGATGACTGCCTCCGCTACGAGACGGCCACGGCACAGGAAAAGGACTACGCCTCCGTCATTGCCGGCGCGCCCCTGCACGCCTACACGGGGCAGTGCACCTACTGCGGACACTGCCGTCCCTGCCCCCGGAACATAGACATCGCCATGGTCAACAAGTTCCATGACCTTGCCTCCGCCCATGAAACTGTTCCGGAGAGCGTGCGTGAGCACTATCTGGCGCTGGGCGTGACCGCTTCCGCCTGCATTGCCTGCCGCGCCTGCGAATCGCGCTGTCCCTTCGGCGTGCAGATTGCGGATCGCATGAAGAAGACCGCCGAGCTCTTCGGCGCCTGACAGCACATTTTCCGTGCCTGCGTGTTTTACGCGCGCAAAAAGGTGAAGCAGCCCTCCGGCCGCTTCACCTTTTCATTTCTCAGACGCTTTCCGCCCGCTCCGAATACTGACGGATGACATCGCAGCTGCGGGCAAGCAGTTTCCTTTCCTCCGCATCCAGCGGGAGCTCCACGATCTTCTCAATGCCGCCCCGGCCGATCACGCAGGGAACGCCGCAGGCCACACCGGACAGGCCGTACTCACCTTCCAGGCGGACGGATGCCGGAATCACCCGCTTTTCATCATGGAAAATGGCACGGATCATGTCCGCGCAGGCAGCCCCGATCCCGAACTCCGTGGAACCCTTGCCGTTGATGATATCGTTCCCGATATTCCGGGTCCGCTCCAGGATCACGTCCTCGAGCAGCTGCGCGCACGCATCCGGATCCGCTTCCTTCAGCCGGCGCATGCTGACGCCGCCCAGCGTGACAGCGGAAAATGCCACCATCGAGGAATTCCCGTGCTCGCCCAGCGCACAGGCGCTGACGCTTTTCCGGTCCATACCGCTCATTTCGCTGAGCGTGCGCCTCAGGCGCGCCGCATCCAGGGATGTGCCCGTGGAAAAGCAGCGTTCCCGGGGGAGCTGCAGATGTCTGCGGAGGTAGTCGCCCACCACATCGGCGGGGTTGGTGATGGAGATCACGATCCCGCTTACCTGCACTTCCCGCAGATGACTGATCACGTCCCTGATCATGACAATGGAATCATCCAGAAGATCCAGGCGCGTCTGGCCCGGCTTTCTGGGCATGCCCACGGAAATGACAATCACGTCCGCATCCCGGCAGTCCGCATAATCTCCTGCGCGCACGTATGTGGTACTGGGCAGGAACAGGCAGGCATCCGCCACATCATAGCTGTTGCTGACTGCTTTTTCCCTGTCCCGGTCAATCAGTACGATTTCATCGCATGTGCCCTGAAAGCACAGTGCCATGGCCACATGGGAACCCACGTGCCCGGCTCCGATAATCACGACTTTCCGCTTGTCCAGCATGAAAACACCCTCCCTGTGAAACCTCTTCCCATGTCCGGACCGGACATGAAGCGCGGCGGACGGCACGTGTTTCTGCTGACCCCCTGACCCCGGCGACACAGCCGCCTGTGAATGACTCAAAAACCAAAAAAACTCTGAAAACTTTCATCTTCAGAGTTTCGTGCGGAGAAGCCGGGATTTGAACCCGGGCGCCGGTTACCCGGCCTACTCCCTTAGCAGGGGAGCCCCTTCGGCCACTTGGGTACTTCTCCATAGGCCTGTAAAAAGCTGGCGGAGAGAGAGGGATTCGAACCCCCGGTGCCTTTCGGCATCACTGGTTTTCAAGACCAGCGCCTTCAACCGCTCGGCCATCTCTCCAAGTGAACCAGCCGAGTCATTCTACCACATTCTGCACATTTGTCAATGCACCAGCGCGGCATTTGGCATTTTTTCCGTCCGCGGGCGCGCTCAGTCCGCAGAACGCGCCTTCAGCCATTGACTTTTTTCAGGCTTTGCCTGTATGATTTTTCCACAGACGGCCGCTTATGTCCTTTCCATATACACATCCGGCCGCAGCATAAGGAGGCACCGTCATATGACCAGGGAAGAACTCTTTGCCCTGATGAAGGGCAGTCTTATTGTATCGTGCCAGGCCACGCCCGGCGAACCGCTGTACGATCCGGAGCGTTCCGTCATGCCGCTCATGGCCCGTGCAGCCAAGCAGGCCGGCGCCCGAATGATCCGCACCAGCTCTGTCCGGGATATCGTGGGCATCAAGGAGGAAACCGGACTGCCCGTCATCGGACTGATCAAGCGGGAATACCCGGGCTATTCCGGCCGCATCACCATGACCATGCGGGAAGTGGATGAATGCATGGAAGCACTCTGCGACATTGTTTCCATTGACTGCACGGACACGCCGCGCGGAGACGGGCTCACCGCGCCGGAGTTCCTGAAGAAAGTGAAGGAAAAATATCCCAACATCATTATCATGGCCGACTGCGCCACCCTGGAGGAAGCCGAAGCCGCCTGGAAGGCCGGGGCGGATCTGGTGGGATCCACCATGAACGGATATACGGAGAAGACCCGGGACTGCACCGGTGAACCGAACTACGAGCTTGTGCGTCAGATGGTCCAGGCACTCCCCTGCCCGGTGATCGCGGAAGGCCGCATCCACACGCCCGAGCAGGCCGTACGCATGCTGGACCTCGGCGCCTGGGCCGTGGTGGTGGGCGGCGCCATCACGCGGCCTCTGGAAATCGCCGGACGCTTTTTCCGGGAACTGGAGGCGCACAGGTCATGATTCTCGGCGTGGATATCGGCGGAACCGAAGTCAAGCTGGCCCTCATGGACCATGACGGCAATATCCATGCGCGCTTCAGCCGCAGTGTGAATTTTGACGGGTATGCGACCCCGGTCATGGATACCGTGATTTCCGCATGCCGGGACGCGCTTGCTTCCAGTCCCTGTCCGCCCGAGGGCATAGCCGTCAGCGCCACCGGCCAGATCGATGCCCGCACCGGCACCGTCATCGGCACAAACGGCGCCATTCCGGGCTATGAGGGCACGCCCATCCGAAGCCGCCTGGAACAGGCCTTCGGCGTTCCCGCGCGCGTGCTCAATGACGCCAACGCCGCCGCGCTGGGCGAATACTTTCTCGGCGCCGGACGCGGATATCAGGACCTGCTCATGATCACCCTGGGCACCGGCGTGGGCGGCGGAATCATTCTGGACGGCAGACTGTACCAGGGCCGGCTGGGCATTGCCGGCGAACTGGGGCATTTCACACTGTACCAGGACGGACCTCGGTGCACCTGCGGAAAGCAGGGATGCTTTGAAAACTACGCGAGCACGTCCGCCCTTGTCCGGCGCGCCGGCGCATCCAATGGCCGGGAAGTGTTTGAGCGTGCATCCGCCGGGGATCCTGACATGCTCCGCGCGCTGGATGCCTGGACAGATGATGTGGCCGCCGGCATTACGGGGCTTGTCCATATCTTCAGCCCGCAACTCATCCTGATCGGCGGCGGCGTCAGCGTGCAGGAAAAGCTGCTGATCCGTCCGCTGGAAGAGAAAATCCTGCACGGCGTCATGCCGCGCTTTGCCGAGCATCTTGAGGTCCGCAGGGCCCTTCTCGGCAATGATGCCGGGCTTGCCGGAGCCCTGAAGTTTTTTCTGGACGAGACCTGCGCCGGCACATCCGCATAATCGTTTCCCCGACGCTCCGGACACGCTCCGGAGCGTTCTTTCTTCATGCTTTTCCGCCCTTTTTCGCATTGACAAACTTCTTTGCTGACTGATAAGATAACATGTGGATAAGTCTGACTGTTTGCTAACATCCTATGTTCAATTTTTAATGAGGTGATACCTGTGACCATTGCCGACATGGTACGGATTCTGAGCGCCCGCGTGCTGCTCGGAGAAGACAAACTTGACACCCCTGTCTACACCGCCTGCTGTTCCGACCTGATGAGCGACGTGCTCGCCTTTGTGGACGAGAAGACCGTGCTCATCACCGGCCTGACCAACCCCCACGTGGTGAGAACCAGTGAAATGCTGGACCTCAAATGTCTGGTCTTCGTCCGCGGCAAGGTGCCGACGGATGACATTCTGGAAAGCGCCGACGAGCAGGGGCTGGTGGTCATCACCACCAAGCTGACCGCCTTCTCCGCCTGCGGCATGCTCTATGCCGAAGGCCTCAGAGGCGTGCCTGTCCCGGTAGAATGGAATTCGGAGGATGATTCGTGATGGAAGCGCTGTTCACGACCGCCTACCCCGTTGAAACAGCCGACTACACCAGCGCCGGCAAAGCCAGTGCCGACATCAAGAAAAAGCTCAAGCAGCTGGGCGTCGGCGGAGATGTCCTGCGCCGCGTGGCCGTGGCATCCTATGAAGTGGAACTGAATCTCGTCATCCATTCCCTGGGCGGCGTCCTGACCCTGTCGGTTTTCCCGGACCAGGTGCAGCTGATCTCCAAGGACCGGGGGCCTGGTATCCCGGACCTGGAAATGGCCATGCGCGAAGGCTATTCCACAGCCAATGAGGAAGCGCGTTCCCTCGGCTTCGGCGCCGGCATGGGCCTGCCGAACATGAAGCGCAACGCAGACCATTTCGCGATTGAGTCCGAAATGGGCACCGGCACCACCATCACCATGGGATTCGATCTGCCCACGGCAGGCTGAGCTCCCTGAGAAAAGGCAGGTACAACCGTATGGAACCTGTACGTTACCATTCCGTTCAGCTGGACAAGCAGCGCTGCAAGGGCTGTACCAACTGTCTCAAGCACTGCCCCACTGAAGCCATCCGTGTCCGCGGGGGACGGGCCCATATTCTGGACACGCTGTGCATTGACTGCGGTGAATGCATCCGTGTCTGTGATTATCATGCCAAGATCGCGGTCACCGATCCCCTGGATATCGTGCACAACTGGAAATATTCCATTGCTCTCCCGGCGCCTTCCCTGTACGGTCAGTTCCGCGGTCTGGTCAGCCCGGACCATGTGCTGGAAGCCCTGTACCGCATCGGGTTCGACTATGTGTTCGAGGTGGCACGCGGCGCGGACATCGTCACGCGCGCCATCCGCGAAAAGCTCCGGGAGCCGGGTCTGCCAAGACCCATGATCTCCTCCGCCTGCCCGGCCGTGGTCCGGCTGATCCAGGTCCGCTTTCCCGAGCTCCTGGAACATGTGATCGACATCCGCCAGCCCATGGAGGTGGCGGCTTCCGTGGCCCGCAGCGAGTTCTGCCGCATGAAGGGCGTCTCTCCGGAAGAGGTGGGCTGTTTCTTTATCACGCCCTGCCCTGCAAAAATGACCGCCATCCGCAATCCGCTCGGCCAGCACAAGTCCGAGCTGAACGGCGCCATTTCCATGATGGAGCTCTACGGCCTGCTGCTCCCGCACATCAATGAGATGCTCCGGGATCCGGATTTCGTGCCCGCTACCCGCTACGGCGTGGGCTGGGCCACCTCCAACGGCGAGGCAAACGCGGTATGCCCCGGAAACAGCCTTTCCGTGGACGGCATTCCCAATGTTATCCGCGTGCTGGAAGAAGTGGAAAACAACAAGCTGTCCGATCTCGTGTATCTGGAGGGCAACGCCTGCATCGGCGGCTGCGTGGGCGGCCCGCTGACCTTTGAGAACAACTACGTGGCGAAGAATTCCGTGCGCAAAATGGTCAAGGCCATGCCGGACACGCATCCGGACACGGATGTGCCCGTAGCCCTGCTCAACAAGTATCCCGTGCGCAATGATGAGCCGTTCCGGCCCAATGCCGCGGCGGTGCTGGACGACAACATGGCCGAAGCCATGCGCAAGATGATGCGCATGAACGAGATCATCGAAAAGCTTCCCGGGTATGACTGCGGTTCCTGCGGAAGCCCGACCTGCGCCGCGTTCGCCGAGGACATTGTCCGCGGATACTGCACGGAAAACGACTGCATCCATCTGATGAAGGAAAAACTTCAGGTCATGGCCCAGCAGATGCTGGAGCTTGCCCAGACCAAACGTGAATGAGAAAGGATGATCCCAATGACTGTCGCTGAGCTTTCCAATCTGATCCAGGCGCGCTGCCTCACCCCGGGGCTGGACGCAGGCCGTGAAGTGACCTGCGGGTATGCCTGTGATCTTCTGTCCTGGGTCATGTCCCACGGTGAGGAAGGCATGGCCTGGGTGACGGTACAGACGCACATGAATGTGGTGGCCGTGGCCGTTCTGGCGGAAATGGCCTGCGTGATCCTGCCCGAAAGCATCGACATGGAAGAGGAAAGCCTGAACAAGGCCATAAGCGAGGACATGATTGTGCTCTCCTCCCCTCTGACATCCTACGAAATCTGCGGCAGGCTCAACGCCGCCGGCATTCCCGGCAGGACCTGATCTATGGAAACCCTGTTCACTGACCTGCACATGCACTCCTGTCTGTCCCCCTGCGGCAGCGACGACATGACGCCCGCCAATCTCTGCGGCATGGCTGCGCTCAAGGGACTGAACATGATTGCCCTGACCGATCACAATACAGGCCTGAACCTGCCTGCAGCCAAGGCATGCTGCGACGCCTACGGGCTGACCCTGATTCCCGGCATGGAGATCACCACCCGCGAGGAAGTGCATCTGCTCGGCTATTTTCCGGACGTGGACACCGCCGTGGCCTTCGGTCAGGAGGTCACAGCGCATCTGCCCAAAAAGAAGAACAAGCCCTCGCTTTTTGGAAACCAGCTGATCATGAACGAGGACGATGAGGTCATTCAGGAGCTGGACGCCCTGCTCATCGGCGCCACCGACCTGACGCTGGCCCAGTGGGTGCAGCGCATCCGTGAGGCGGGCGGCGTCGCCGTGCCCGCGCACATCAACCGCGGGTCCAACGGACTTCTCGTAAACCTCGGCTTCATGCCCGAGGAACTGAATTTCACGGCCGTGGAAGTCTGGCGCGGCCTGCCGTGCCCGCACACGCCGCAGGCCGGCAAGGTTGTGCTGCACTCCTCCGATGCACATTATCTCGGGGATATCCTGGAAGCCGAGGTCAGCATTCAGCTTCCGGAAAACAGCGTGCGCGCCTTTCTGGACTATCTTCTGACGCCGCCTGTGCCAGTCTGAAAAATATTCCTTAGTTTTTTAATTCCCCGACTACAATCTATTGCACTTTGTGATATAATTATCAAACGGTATATCCCGGGCAGATTCCGTGGTCTGCCCCCCAGTATATCAATAAGAAGGAGGCAATCACAGAATATGGAAGGCTCCAACGAGAAGTTTGAACAGCTCAAGGCCTTGATTGAGAGTCACAAGGATCAGCCCGGTGCCCTGATGCCCGTGCTTCAGGGAGCCCAGGGGATCTTCGGCTGCGTGTCTGAGGACGTGCAGAAGGTGATCGCAGAAGGGCTTGGCGTCACTCTCAGTGAAGTATACGGGGTAGCAACGTTCTATTCCCAGTTCTCTCTGCATCCCAAGGGAGAATATCTCATCAGCGTATGTCTGGGCACCGCCTGCTACGTCAAGGGCAGCCAGGGCGTCCTGGACAAGCTCAGCGAAGTACTGAAGATTCCCGTGGGCGGCACCACCCCCGACGGAAAGTTCACGCTGGAAGCTACCCGCTGCCTCGGCGCCTGCGGTCTCGCACCCGTCATGATGATCAACGGTGAAGTGTACGGGCGTCTGACTCCGGATCAGGTTCCCGGCATCATCGCCAAGTATCAGGCAGCCGGAGAGGCTGAAGCATGAAAGAAATAGCCCTGCACCTGCTGGACATTGTTCAGAACAGCGTACGCGCAGGCGCCACGGAAGTGGATATCTCCTTTGCCCTCGCCAGTGACGGGGTGCTGGAGATGCAGGTCCGGGATGACGGCTGCGGCATGAGTCCCGAGTTTGTGGAACAGGTAACCAATCCTTTTGTCACCACCCGCACCACCCGGAAAATCGGGCTGGGCATTCCGCTGCTGATGCAGAACACCACCCTCAGCGGCGGAAGCGTGAAGATTGACAGTAAGGAAGGCGCCGGTACAACCATTACGGCGTACTGGCATACGGATTCCATTGACTGCCTGCCCCTGGGCGATCTCGGTTCCACCATGGCCACTCTGATCATGGGGAATCCGGACGCTCCCGAGTTCACCCTCACCTGCCGGTCCGACGGCGGCGAGATGAACTTTTCCACCGTGGAAGTCCGTCAGGCACTTGAAGGCGTATCCCTGGCAGAACCGGAAGTCATCCAGTGGATCCAGGATTCGATTCATGAAGAGTTAGAACCGATTTTGGGAGGAATCATGCGATGAAATCATTGGCTGAACTGGAAGCGATCCGCAAGGCGACGCTGTCCAAGATCAATCTGAGAAAAGAAGACAAGAACGACACCACCCGTGTTGTCATCGGCATGGCCACCTGCGGAATCGCCGCCGGTGCCCGTCCTGTCATGCTTTCCTTTGTGGATGAAGTTGCCAAGCGGCAGCTGAACCATGTTACCGTCTCCCAGACCGGCTGCGTCGGCATGTGCCGTCTCGAGCCCATGGTGGACGTGTATGTCCCCGGACAGGAAAAAGTTACCTATGTGCATGTGAAGCCGGAAATGGTCCCGCGTATTGTGGCCGAACACATTGTGAACGGACGCCCGGTACAGGAATACACCATCGGGGCTGCTGAAGCCAACTGATCGGAGGAGGTAAGTCATGGATATTTTTCGCGCGCACGTTCTGGTCTGCGGTGGCACCGGCTGCTCATCTTCCGGTTCTGCAACCCTGATCGAACGGTTTAATGAAAAGATTGCGGAAAACGGCCTGGACCATGAAGTCAAGGTCATCCGCACCGGTTGCTTCGGTCTGTGCGAAGCCGGCCCTGTGGTTATCGTGTACCCGGACGGCACCTTCTACAGCCGCGTCAAGCCGGAAAATGTGGACGAGATCGTCAGCGAGCACCTGCTCAAGGGCCGCAAGGTTGAGCATCTCGTGTACACCGACCATGCCACTCATGAGCAGAATGCCAACAAGGCTCTGGAAGACATCAACTTCTACAAGCATCAGCACCGTATTGCCCTGCGCAACTGCGGCGTGATCGATCCTGAGAACATTGATGAATACCTGGCCATGGACGGCTACCGTGCTCTGGAAAAGGCGCTGACCACCATGACCCGTGAGGAAGTCATTGATGAAATCCTCAAGTCCGGTCTGCGCGGCCGCGGCGGCGGCGGATTCCCCACCGGCCTGAAGTGGAAGTTCACCTACAACTCTGTCAGCGACCAGAAGTATGTGGCCTGCAATGCTGACGAAGGCGACCCGGGTGCTTTCATGGACCGTTCCATCCTCGAAGGCGATCCCCATGCCATCATCGAGGCCATGGCCATTGCCGGCTATGCCATCGGTGCCAGCGAAGGCTACATCTATGTCCGCGCTGAGTACCCCATCGCCGTCAAGCGTCTGAACATCGCCATCCAGCAGGCCAGAGACTACGGCCTCCTGGGCGAGAACATCTTTGAGACCGGCTTCAACTTCAACCTGTTTGTCCGTCTCGGCGCCGGCGCTTTCGTCTGCGGCGAGGAAACCGCTCTCATGCACTCCATCGAAGGCAAGCGCGGCGAGCCCACCACCCGTCCTCCGTTCCCGGCTGTGAAGGGTCTGTTCGGCAAGCCCACCATGCTCAACAACGTGGAAACCTACGCCAACGTGGCGCAGATCATCCTCCACGGCGCTGACTGGTATGCCTCCATGGGTACCGAAAAGTCCAAGGGCACCAAGGTGTTCGCTCTGGGCGGCAAGATCAACAACACCGGTCTTGTGGAAGTTCCCATGGGCACCACCCTGCGCACCATCATTTACGAAGTCGGCGGCGGCTGCCCCAACGGCAAGAAGTTCAAGGCCGTCCAGACCGGTGGTCCTTCCGGCGGATGTCTGCCTGAGAGCCTGCTGGATACCCCCGTGGACTATGACAACCTCATCCAGGCCGGTTCCATGATGGGCTCCGGCGGTATGATCGTCATGGACGAAGACAACTGCATGGTGGATATCGCCCGCTTCTATCTGGACTTCATCGTGGACGAGAGCTGCGGCAAGTGCACTCCCTGCCGTGTAGGCACCAAGCGCATGCTGGAGATCCTGAACCGCATTGTCAAGGGCCAGGGCCAGGAAGGCGATATCGAAAAGCTGGAAGAGCTGGCTGAGACCATCAAGTCCACGGCTCTGTGCGGCCTGGGCCAGACTGCCCCGAACCCGGTTCTCTCCACGCTCAAATTCTTCCGCGATGAATATGTCGCCCACATCCGCGACAAGAAGTGCCCCGCTCATCACTGCCAGGCGCTTCTGCAGTATGTCATCACCGACAAGTGCCGCGGCTGCACGGCCTGCGCGCGCGTCTGCCCCGGCGAAGCCATTACCGGCGAAGTCAAGAAGCAGCATAAGATTGATCCGAACAAGTGCCTGAAGTGCGGCGCATGTATGGAGAAATGCCGCTTCGGCGCGATCATCAAAGTTTGAGTGTGCTGGAGGATTGAATCATGGAGAAATTAATCAGCCTTACCATCGACGGCGTGCAGGTTCAGGTCCCCCAGGGCACTACGGTTCTGGAGGCTGCCAAGCAGGTCGGCATCCGTATTCCCACCCTCTGTTTCCTTAAGGATATCAACGAGCTCGGTGCCTGCCGCATGTGCGTGGTGGACTCCGGCGCCCGTTCCCTCCAGGCTGCCTGCGTGCTGCCTGCGGCCGACGGCATGGTGGTCAAGACCAACACGCCCCAGATCCGCAAGTATCGCCAGAACATCCTGAAGCTCACCCTTTCCACCCATCAGAAGAAGTGCCTCTCCTGCATCCGCAGCCAGAACTGCGAACTGCAGAAGCTGTGCCTTGAGCTGGGCGTGGAAGCAGAAGATGCCTACGAAGGCGTCCGCAACAACTACACCATCGATGATCTGTCTCCCTCCATTGTCCGCGACAACAACAAGTGCATTCTGTGCCGCCGCTGCGTCTCTGTCTGCTCCAAGATCCAGAACGTGGGCGTCATCGGACCCGTGAACCGCGGCTTCAAGACAGCCATCGAAAGCCCCTGGGAGATGAAGCTCAGCGAAATGAGCTGCATCAACTGCGGACAGTGCATTGTCAACTGCCCTGTTGGCGCTCTGTATGAGAAGGACGAGACCAAGAAGGTCTGGGACCTCATCAACGATCCCACCAAGCATGTTGTGGTGCAGCCCGCTCCCGCCGTGCGTGCCGCTCTGGGCGAGGAATTCGGCCTGCCCATGGGCACCAGCGTGACCGGCAAGATGGCCACTGCCCTGCATCGTCTGGGCTTTGACCGCGTGTTTGACACCGACTTCGGCGCAGATCTCACCATTGTTGAGGAAGCCAACGAACTGGTTGAGCGCATCACCAACGGCGGCGTGCTGCCCATGATGACCTCCTGCTCTCCCGGCTGGATCAAGTACTGCGAGACCTATCATCCCGAGTTCCTGCCCAACCTGTCTTCCTGCAAGTCCCCGCACGAAATGCTGGGCGCCATCATCAAGTCCTACTATGCAGAGAAGAACAATATCGATCCCAAGACCATCGCGGTCGTTTCCGTCATGCCCTGCACGGCCAAGAAGTTCGAAGCTGACCGTCCCGAGCTGGGTCACGACGGCATGGCCGACGTGGATGCCGTCATCACCACCCGCGAGCTTGCCCGCATGATCAAGCAGGCCGGTATTGATTTCGTGAATCTGCCGGATTCTGACTTCGACAGCCTGTGCGGCGAGTCCACCGGTGCCGGCGTCATCTTCGGTGCCACCGGCGGCGTTATGGAAGCTGCTCTGCGTACCGCTTATGAGACCATCACCGGCAAGACGCTGGAAGATGTGGAATTCCATCAGGTCCGTGGCGTGGAAGGCATCAAGGAAGCTTCCATCAACCTCGACGGCAAGGAAGTCCTGGTGGCTGTTGCCAGCGGAACCGGCAATGCCACTGAGCTGCTCAAGCGCGTGAAGCAGGGTGAGAAGCCCTACGCCTTCATCGAAATCATGGCCTGCCCCGGCGGCTGTGTCAACGGCGGCGGTCAGCCCATCGTTCCCGCTTCCGTGAAGATGGACTGCGATATCCGCGTGGAGCGCGCCAAGGCGCTGTATGGCGAGGATCGTGAAAAGCCCCTGCGCAAGAGCCATGAAAATGAAGAGCTCAAGCAGCTGTATGCAGATTATCTGGACAAGCCCGGCAGCCACAAGGCCCACGAGCTGCTCCACACCCACTACAAGGCACGCGAACTCTACAACAAGTAATGCTCAAGTCAAAAGAGGATGGCCGCTGGCCATCCTCTTTTTGCTTGCCGTTTTTTATTCTTCTGCCGCCGGCCGTACCAGGCGCACGCCGCGCCGGGCCACATAGTCCAGGGTCAGATAGTATTCCAGTCCGCCGTATTCATTCAGTTCCATGTACCAGCGGCTCTCCGGGAAATCATCCAGACTGCGCACCGGCATGTATCTCCCGCTGCGGGTCTGACGGTACATCTCCGCGTTCCTGATCCGCTCGAAGGTTGCCAGCGGGGCTGAGTCCACCACCCGGACCATGCTCCCATCCTCACTGAGGCCCGCCACCATGGCGATATGCCCGCGGCAGATGGAAAAGGTGAACAGGTCGCCGTCTTCCAGCATGTTGCGGATTTCCTTCTTGTCCTTCACCAGGTTATTCTGCGTGGTGAACCCGAACTGTTCCGCCGCTTCCCGGATCAGCCGCCCGTTATTGGTTCCGTCCACCGTGAGGCACAGTGCATAGGTCACCGCCAGTTCCTCCGGCAGTGTCTCGTGACCGGTGATCCCCATGCGGTTCAGAATATGGGCCAGCGCGAATATGGCGCATCCGGACTGCTCCAGGTCACTCTTCCGGTAGGCCTTGTCACCCCACCAGCCGTCCTTCTGGGAATAGATCAGGGTTTCCGATGGCACCGTGGATGCGCTCCCCTGCACCTGGAACACCACCGTTTCCGTGCGCTCCAGGCCCTGATCATCCCGGGCCTGCACCGTCAGCTCATAGGCGCCTTCTTCCCTCGGCCGGTAGCTTGCCTTTCCGTGCGTGACCCAGCCGGTGGAGAAGAGTTCCTCATCCTCATGCTTGAGTGTATAGGAAATGCTGTCCGTCCAGGCTTCCACCGTGACATCCAGCACTTCGCCCACCTTCAGAACAGCCGGTTCCGCATGTACATGCATTTCACCCTCTGGAAGGCGTTCCTCCACCGGGTCCGCAAACTGCGGATAGCGTGCCGTCATCAGAGCCTTCCCCTTTTCGGACATCAGCACCACGTACCGCAGGCGGTCCGAAAGGTTCAGGAACATGCAGACATACCCGCTCTCGTGTTCCTTCACAATCCCGTAGAGTTCTTCCTTCTGAAAGTTCTTGTATTTCTTGCCCAGGTAGCTTTCTGCCGTATCCAGCGCCGTCACCGCTTCGGATGTGATCAGGCTTTCCTCCTCATCGATGCTCAGCAGCTGCAGGGATGCGCAGTCCACGTACCCGCACGCCCCGCCCGTGACGAGGCATACCGTTTCTTCCACTTCCGTCACAAGGACTTCCGTACCCGCCTTCAGGCTTCCGGAGACATGCTTCTTCCCGGAGTCGTGGTACATTTCCGTATCCTGCACCGCTCTGGCCTTCAGGGTAAGATACTCCGGAACCGGGGCGGTTTCCGCATTCTGCCGTGAGAACGCTTCCGCCAGGGCGTAGCCTTCCGCGTTCCCGCCCGTCTCACCGATGCAGCGCACCTTCACCCAGGGACTGTCATAGGCAAGAATTTCCGCCTTTTCCCATGCCGGGCACAGACCGGCCAGAGGCGCCCCTTCCTCCGGGGACTCGAGAATCAGCACCGTTCCGGCATCCGGATACAGCATTCTGCCCACCATGTCGCGCATGAGCAGGAGATAGTCTGTCTTGGCGTATCCGCTTTTCCCCTTATAGGCAATCCGGGTCCACTCGTCCCCGATTTCCTCCACGTCCACAATGCTGCCATTGGGCACATACAATGCAATCCGGCTCTTTTCATCCATTTCCCGGCGCACATTCAGCTTTCCGCCGGGCGTGGCCACCCGGGCACTCTCGCCCAGCGCCAGTGCCGCGCACAGAAGCAGAAGAAGCATCAGCAGAACTGCCGACCGGCACTTCATTCAGATCCCTCCCCGGAAATCAGACTTCAAGAACAAACCGTTCATAGGCATTGATGATCGTGGTGTCGCCCAGCTGCTGCTGTCTGGGAATATTCCAGTTGTAGCTCTGGTGCACATGCCCGTGGATAAAGTACTTTGGATGATACTTCTCCACAAGGTCCAGGAAGCACTCGAACCCGCGGTGCGCATAGTCGTCGGCATCCCCATGCCCCTTGATGGCCGCATGCGTGATCACCATGTCCACGCCGCCGCTGCGCTTCAGAGCCCGGCGCATCTTGCGGATGCGCTTGCTCATCTGCGCCTCTGTATACTGGAAGGGCTGATTGTTGTAATTGGGGCACCCGCCCAGGCCCATGATTCTCAGATCGCCCACGCGGACCACAGCGCCGTCAATGCAGTTGCAGCCCTCCGGCGGCTCTCTGATATACCCCGTATCATGGTTTCCCGGCACATACAGCAGTGGCTTTCCGCTCATGGTCACCAGAAACTCCAGGTACTGCCGCTTCAGATCCCCGCAGGAAATGATCAGATCAATTCCCTCCAGGCGTCCCGGCTGATAATAATCCCACAGCGCCTTGCACGGGGTGTCCGATACAAGAAGAATTTTCATGGTTCCGCCCTTTCTCACGCCATGTCTTCATTCATGTCCACACCGAGCAGTTTCGTGGTTTCCCTGGCCATCGGCATAAGCTCGTCCACCGTCGGGATCCGTCCGATCACGCTGTCCAGGAACCAGTTCATGCGCATGATGTCTTCCGGATTCATCCACTTCTCACCGTCATTGCGGACCCGTCCTTCCTGGTCTTTCATGACACAGCGGAATACCTGAATCGCGCCGTTCTTGAGGTCATTCTTCAGAATATCCGCCAGCTGCTTGACACCGGCGGGCAGTGTGTCCGGATAGATCACATCAATCACGCCGCTGTTCATGCCCCACCAGTAATTGACCGCACTCGAATGGCTGGGGTCCGATACATCCCAGGCACCATTGAGCATGCTCTGGATCATCTGCTCATACAGCCTTCCCCAGTCCCAGCACGCGCTCGCCACCGGGAGGAACTCCCCGTTGGGCTGCTGCTGGATCATGCTCATGCCGGCACCTTTCCGGTCTGTATCCATAACATTGGTTTCCTGACCGGATATGATCCTGCAGCGCTTTTCCACCAGTTCCTTTTTCGGATCGCCCGCCATGCTCGACCACGCAAGATGCACATTCACATCCGGCGCTGTCATTCTTACGCCGAGCGCAAAGGCGTTGATTGCCGCCACTTCGCCCAGAATGGGATATCTGGAGATGTATCCGATATTCCCGCCGTTCCACATGGCGCCGGCAATGGCACCGGTAATGAACTTGGCTTCATAGATTCGGGAGTAATACGTACGGATACCGGCATAGGGTACGGACAGTGCGCAGACCAGCACCTTGACCTGCGGGTGCAGGGCAGCCATCCGCCGGGATGCCGCCAGGAGCGTGGGCGCCGTGGCCATGAGCACCTGAGCGCCGTCGGTCACGGCCTGCTGCATCACAGCGTCCGGATTTTCCATGTCCGCCACATAGCTTCTGGTCTGAACCCGGCCCGCCAGCACTTCTTCCAGATGCAGCCGGCCCTGCTCATGGCCCCTGGACCAGCTGCTGGTTTCAGGGCTGGACGCATGAATGAACGCAATGCGCAGCTGGGAACGGGTCATGCCATCCAGCAGCCGGCTGATGGCGCTTTTCTCCTGCTTTTCCGGCTCCGTGGACACGCTGCTGGGCTCATTGTCCGCAAGGAAGCGCAGGTCCGGCAGAATTGCCGTCAGCCGCTTGCGCTTTTCCGCTTCGGTAATGTTTTCCCGCCAGTTGTACACTTCCACATAGGCAAGCACCACTTCACTGACCGTCAGGCCGCGGATGCCGGCGAGCTGGCCAGAAAACAGTCCGGAGATGCCCCAGAAAAAGGAAACAAAATCCATCCGGTCCTGCTCTGTCCACACGTAGTCCGGCTCAAATCCCAGTGCCGCCTGCAGTCTCGGAAAGCATCCGGGCTTTGTGAAATACACGTGATACAGCTCGCTTTTCTTGTAGAAATCCATGAATTCGTAGTACGCCTTCACGCCCGGGTCTTCCGACCATGCCGGAATAATGCGGGTCACTGTGGCACGGATGGTGGGCGCGCCAAAGAAGCGCAGCACGGAAACGCGCTTGTGCCCTTCCTGGACATAGAACCGGCCCATATATTCCAGCACAGTGATGGGATCGGTAATACCGGTCTCCCCCAGATGTGCTGAGCAGAGTGCAACCCACTTTGCTGCAAACTCGGAATCCAGACCAAGCAGCGGCATGAAATTGCCCGCAAAGGCCGCCTTGCGTCCCGCGGCCAGCGTGCCGATAATCCGGTCCATGGGAATGTCCATGGTGCCCAGTTCCACCCGACCGGCTGTGGCTGACTCATCCATGAGTTCATCCAGCACCTGCGGATACGGGAATGTGCCCTGCAGAATGCAGTCATGATAGTATTTCTGTCCCTGCCGGACTGCCTGCTTGTAGTCTTCCAGTGCTTCACTGCGGATCATCTATTCTAACCTCCTGTACTTGTCGGTTACTTGACTTTTCATGGGTATCCAATGGGATACACTTCGTTATTGTACCAAATCCCGGGTGTCCATGAAAGCCCCCGCGCATCCCGCAGATCCGTTCAGATACAAAACCAGCGGCGCAGCCCCGCTGCACCGCTGAAGGGAATGTCCATGGATCCGGGATTACTCCACGCTGAACGAATTCTGGCCCACATACATGCCGTCGAAATAGACTTCCACCCTGTAATTCCCGCGGGGCACACTGCCGTACTTGTCATGCAGTGCATCAAAGAAGAAGCTGCCGACACAGTAATAATATGTGCTTCCGCCGTTCGCGAAGGTTGCCATGTTGAAGTCCTCATCATAGAACGACCAGCAGTAGCTGTTCGGGGCATAGAACGCAAGCAGCGCGGGATAGTGGCGCTCCTTGCCCAGCTGGGGGTGCCCGATCTCCAGGCGCAGGCCGTAGCAGTTGCTCGCAAAATCCATCTGACTGCTCACAAACTTCTTCAGGGACTTGGCATTTGTCACATCATAGGCCGATCTGGAAAAATACCGCGGTGCCAGCTTGACCTTCAGGGCGGCAGCCTTGAGCTTGCCATCCACAAATTCCGGCGCACCGGGAACGTTCACCCGTCCCACGATTTCCTTTCCGCTGCTGTCCGCCACACTGATATCGTAAGCATGTCCCGGAACCAGATTGTAGCAGGTAAAGGATGTACTCCCTGCCTTCGACGAGGCCTCGTCTCCGCCTGCCCAGTACCATACCTGATCGCTTTCGTTCCCGTCCGCATAGCGGTAGGCCACGTAATACGGCGCCGCATTGGCCGAGTCCGTCCAGGTGATGGTGGCACCGCCATGCGACATCCTCACCGTTTCGCTGACTTCAAACACACGCGCGCTGATGCTTCCGTTTCCGCCCAGGGTCGTGGTCACGCCTCCCGAACCCGAGGTATCCAGCTGCTTTCCGCAGTAGGGGCAGAACGCATATTCCTTGTTCTCAAGGTCCTTTTCGCAGTACGGGCAGTACTGGAAGGCTGCCAGTGCCGCGGAAACTGACAGACACAGGATAAGGATCAGCAGAATGCTGAAAAACAATCTTCTCCCTGTACGCATGATATTTCCTCCCTGTTCAGTTTTTTCTGCTTATGTTTTCTACGCATAGGGCTTCTTTCCTTCTCACAGTCCATTTTTTTCCTGCAGCTGCCGGACTTTCGTCCCGGTTTACAAACCGGGCCTTTTTCCTGTAATATATAGGATACATCATACATTCTGTTCTACATGCAGAGCCCTGACAGCTCTCCGGAAAGGAGGCCCACATGCGTTCCCGGCTGTCCGCCATTATTCTGCTTCTGCTGCTTGTTCCCGCCATGGCCCTTGCTGTTTCCGACATGGAAGAGCTGCGGGCCTATCTCTGGAATCTGACGCCCTCCCGGCCTTCTTCCTTTACCATTGAGGGAAGCCGTTCCTTCTCGCTGTCCGCCCATCTGGAAGAGATCGGGCAGATGCTGTATGACTCCGGGCTCACCGGCTTCGAATGGTTCATGCAGAACAAGCGCCTCCAGATCCAGAACTGCTCCTATGCATCCTCGTTTGCCCTGTGTTCCGATGGAGACGATGTCCTGAACTATATGCGCCAGTGCCGCGAAGACGCCCTGAGCGAAGGCCAGGTCTGCCTGACACCTGACATGTATGCGCAGCTGTCCGAAAACAGCTTTGCCGAGACCTACCGTCTGCTTGCCCTGGCCGGGCTTTCCTGTGATTCCCTTTCCTACAACAGCTCCGGCACCATCGGGTTCCGGAATCTGACCCGTCTTTCCGCCCCGGTGTACCAGATTGACGTGGACAATGATCTGGCCCTTGCCCTGTCCGCGCTCAAGCCGGGCAACGCATGCACGCTGGTCCTCGCCCCGGATGTATACAACCGCATCAGCGATCACGGGTTCCAGCTGCTGGGCGAATACACTGCCCGGGCAGGCATCACCGGCTTTTCCTACCTTTATAATGATGTATCCTGCATTCTGACGCTCACCGATCTCCTGTGGGCGGACACGGAAGGATACAGTGCCGAGACCGAGGATGGCCTGCTTCAGACCCTGGGACAGCTGAAGATCGGTCAGGTGCGGGATTTCCGTCTGCTTCTCTCCCCGGAACTGTATGCCCGCTTCCTCAATCATGATCCCGCCCTGTTCCGCGCCATGCTCTCCGCGGGCTTCCAGGTCCGTCAGTACAGCTATTCCGATTCCGGATACACCCTGCACTTCCATGATGTGGACTGGAATATCACGGGCTGCATGGTGCATACGCTGGAAGATGCCGTTGCCGCACTGCAGCGCGTGCCTGAAACGGAAGGAATTCTTGCGCTCATCTGCGATCCCGATCTGTTTGCAAGCCTGACCCAGGAGCGCATCTACCACTCCGGCACCGTTTCATCTCTTCTGCGCAGCCTCATGGTTTCCGCGGGCCTGTACGGCGGCATTTCCATGGACGATGAGCTGCAGGTGGTGTATTTCCCCTCCAATGAACGCTATGTGGGCGTCGCCATCGCTTCCATGGTGGCCGCCGGACGGGAAATGGAGCTTTCAGGAACCCAGCAGTCCGTCCTGAACCGTGCCCGGGAGCTGCTCAGCGCCGTGCATCCGGAAGCATATGCGCGCTCGTCTTCTTCCCAGGCGCGGACCGTGTGCGGCATTCTGGACCAGCTCAGCCGTACCATATCCTACGAGGCCGTAAGCGGCACCACGGATCACGACAACGCCGCCGGCGCCCTGCTCCGCGGACGTGCCGACTGCGACGGCTATGCGGATACCTTCTATCTTCTCTGCTCCCTCTCCGGCATTCCCGTCATGCTGCAGCACGGCGATTCCATGCAGTCTTCCCAGAACAGTCAGGAGGTCACGCACGTCTGGACCCTGATCTGCGTGGACGGCGCGTGGTACATGTGCGATCCCACCTTCTGCGACACCGGAAATTCAACCGACTTCACTTTCGCCTTTCTCGGCGAAGACCTGGGCCGGAAGCTGTACGACACCTTCCTCATTCCCGTCTCCCTGAACCCGGTCTCGGATCTGAGTCTTCTTCCCTATCCCGCCTATACGGTTTCCACCGCTGAGGAAGCCGTCTCCTGTGTCCAGGAAGGCCTGGACAGTGCCGGCCAGTGCGCCGTCTATTTCACCGGCAGCGCCCCTGAAGACCTGCTCATCCGGACACTCAACGAAGGGCTCCGCGGGGTCTGGCCCAGCTCCTATGTGCACAGGCCCGAAATCCATCAGTATATCTTTTTCCGATAATACCTGAAAAAACCGCGGATCCATGGCAGATCCGCGGTTTTTTTGCTTATATGGCGTGCATCTGTTATATTTCCGGCACGTACCCGCCCTGTTCCAGGTAATTTTCCAGGACATCCAGTCCCGGCTGCGGCACACAGAACACGGAGGACGGCTGTTTCAGGCCCTCCGACACCTCGGCAAGGTCAAACCACCTGACCGACTCCACTTCGCTCTCCTGGAGCACCAGCCGGTCTGCGTCCACCTTTTTCCGGTACACGTACACGGTGGCCACCTCATGGTCCCGGAACATGTCTCCATGGAATTCCCGGGCATACCGGATGGTGAACATGCCGGCCTTCACCAGGTCATCCTCGCATGCACATATCCCCAGTTCCTCTTCCATCTCCCGCAGCGCAGAGGGCAGCGGTTCCACGCCGGCCTGGATATGCCCGGCGGAGGACGTGTCATACATGCCCGGGAATGAATCCTTGTTCCGGCTGCGCTTCTGCAGCAGCACCTGAACGCGCCCTTCCTGTCTTCTCGCGATCCAGACATGGGCCGTCCTGTGCCGGATTCCGTCCCGGTGGGCGATGGACCGCTCCACGGTTTCACCGGTGGGCATTCCGCCGGCATCCACGATATCCAGCATTTCCATGCGCATTCCTCCTGTTCCTTACGTATCCAGTCCCGGGGAAATGATCCTGATTTCCTCCGGCGTGACATGCGTTGCCAGATGCAGCACCCGGACGCCCGCAAGCTCCGCTTCCCTGACCGCCTCGCCGAAGGAGGGCATGGTCCGGTCATTGGGCAGCACCCGGTTCACGCCGTCCATCTGAATCACAAACGCCAGGTATGCCCGGATATTTTCCCGGGCTGCCCGGGTCAGTTCCCGGACATGCTTCAGTCCGCGCTCCGTAGGCGCGTCCGGAAAATACCCGATCCCGTCCACTTCCAGCGTGCATCCCTTGACCTCCATGAGGCAGAACGCGCCTTCCTTTTCAAAGGCAAAGTCCAGCCGGGACTCTCCGTATACAAACTCCGGATGAATCTTCTGACAGCCCTGGCTTTCCAGCCATTCCCCCACAAGCCTGTTGGGCGCCAGTGAGTCCATGTTCACCACGCGGCCGTCAGATTTTTCCACGCATACAAGGTCATAGGCGGTCTTCCGGCCTTCCCGGTCCGCTTTCTCCAGCCACACGCGGCAGCCGGGGATCAGAAGCTCCCTGCACCGGCCGGTATTGCGCACATGCACAGTTTCCTCCCGCCCGTCCAGCATAACGCGCGCCGTAAACCGGTTGGGCCGTGACAGGAAAGCGGCCGTGACAAGATGAGAATATCGCATGCATACCCTTTCTTCCGGCCTCTGCCGGGCCGGCGCATTTTTCCACTCAGAAGTATAATCTGAGACGCCGCAATGTCAATTTTTCCGGCCCGTCCGCACCTGTTCCGGAAGCGTTCCGGGCGCATCCCGGTGCCTCGCAGTCCATGATAAGGCACTTTTTGATGGTTTTATCCCGAAAAAGTGTGTAATTTCCTTATTTTTCTCGCTCTGAGTGATTGACAAGTCCGATTCTCTCGTCTATGATGTGTATGCGCAAAGCACTATAAAAAGGAGGCTGTCTGTATGAATAAGTCCGAACTCATCGACAAGGTTGCAACTGATGCTGGTATTTCCAAGAAAGACGCCGGCGCTGCCGTGAACGCCGCTATCAACGCCGTAGCTGAGCAGCTCAAGGCTGGCGAAAAAGTTTCCATTCTGGGCTTCGGCACTTTCGAGACCCGTGAGCGCGCTGCCCGTACCGGCCGGAATCCCGCTACTGGCGAGAAGATCAAGATCAAGGCTTCCAAGTCCCCCGCTTTCAAGGCTGGTAAGGCTCTGAAGACCGCCGTCAACGAGAAGAAGGCTGCCAAGTCCCGCGCCAAGAAAAAGTAATTTCTTCTTATGAGATATAAAAAGATCCGGCTGAGCCGGATCTTTTTTCTTATGCCTTTCCGCCCTCAAGCATCTGGCGGACTTCTTCAGGACTCATCTCCTGGGAAGGATCAAAGCGTTCCGAAGACAGGTACGCGTTCAGGCATGCCCGCAGACCTTCCGCCTCCGCCGCGCCGTGTTCCGGCAGGTCGAGGCAGGAAATGAACAGGCGCCCGCCGCCGCAGCGGCATTCCAGCATCTGGCACAGCCGGCGCAGCCTGAGCGGTGTGGTCATGATCTCCAGCACCGGCTCCACATGTTCCGGGCACAGCATGGCCTTCTGGGACGCCATGGCATACCACTGCACATCCGTGTGCGCGTCAGTGGGGAAATCCCGGAACAGGGGATGCGCAGGGTCAAGGTAATATCCCATGCACCCGGTCTGAAACGGGAACGTGCCCACGGACCAGAAATTGGTGGAATACTGGCTCTGGACCGTGCCTTCACACTGCAGCAGCACCCTGCCGCCCGCGCGCAGACAGTTTTCCGCTTCTTCATTGAGCTCATGGGTGACCATGAACGGAATATCGCCTGCCGGCACCTGGCCGAACACATACACGGGATACTCGCTGGTCTCCTCCGCATACCGCAGATGCAGCGTCATCTTCTCATGCCCGCTGCCCTCCGGAAGACGCACGCTGAAGCTGCCCGCCGCTTTCCGCTCCCCGGGAAGCACAGTGATCTCTTCTGTCTCTCCGCACACCATGCCCGTGCCGCGCAGTTCCCAGTGCAGACGGTCTTTCAGCACACTGCGCCCGAAATTGCACACCAGGAAGCTGCCTTCCAGCACTTCACCCCTGCGCCAGGTCATGCGCGGCAGAAGCGCCAGCGGCCGCACATCCCGGAAAAATGCGGCAAACCGTTCCGGCTTTCCGAAACCGGTCTTGGGACGCATCCAGCTGTCCATCATGCCCACCAGCGCCGTGCCCTGTCCCGGGAAATCCTGAAGCCCGAGGAGACACATGCCTCCAAGCCCCTGTGTCCGCAGGGCCGCTTCCGTTTCCCACCGGTAACAGGTAAGGGCGAGCTCGCCGCTGGCCTGGATCCGCCTGTCCCAGTCCCGGGCCATGGGCGTCTTCTCCACCTGCTCGCGCATCCACCGGAAATTGTCCGGCACAAGCACCCGGGTCTCCAGGTCCGCCTGATCCAGTTCAGGCAGTACTTCATACTGTCCGATCTCAAAGGAACACACCGGAACCGTGGACGATTCCCGAATCGCCCGGATGGTGGGCGAGAAGTCCAGACAGGTTTCAGGCGCCTGCTCATTGAGCGGGCCCTTCATGCCGGCACTGACCAGGCGCATCTGGCAGTCCCCGGAATTCTGGGAGGTATAGAACCCGCTGTCCGGGTCCACCCCGAAGCGCCCGTAAAACGGGTTCGAGCCGATGGCGTAGAGCCTGGTGGGATCCATCTGGCTCGCATCCCTCACCATGCATCTGAGCCGCTCAAGCCCGGTCTCCCCTGCGTGCAGTTCATTGCCCATGGTCAGCATGACAAAGGACGGATGGCACGCAAATTCCCGCAGGACCGCTTCCAGTTCCTTCCTGTAATATGCGTACTCCCCATCCCTGTCCATGGCATCCACAGGATTCCAGCAGTTCAGTTCCACCTGCACCAGCATGCCGCGCCGGTCTGCCGCCTCAAGCGCCGCTTCCGGCGGAACATGCGAATGAAAGCGCACAAAGTTCACGCCATAGGCCGCATACTTTGCCATCACTTCATCCCAGGCGGGCACGTCCATGGGCTCATATCCGGTTTCCGGGAAAGCCGCGCAGCAGGTTTCTCCTCTGAGGAAGATCTTCCGGCCGTTGAGCGCGAACATGCCGTCCAATGCTCCGAACGTGCGGATGCCGAAGGCGGCATGCTTCTCCTCAAGGTCTGTGCCGGATACGCGCACTTCATGCATATGTCCGCTGCCCAGGTCCCAGGCTTCCGCTTCCCGGCGCGGCTGTACCGGAGCAAAGCAGAGTTCATGCCGTCCTGCGGGCAGATCCACCTGCAGGTCCGGCACCTGCTCCAGGGCGTCCGACTCCGCGTGCACCGTTCCCTCATACGGCTCCGCGCAGTCAAGCGTGACAGAAATCCGCACTCCGTCTTCCCCGCACAGCACCCGCAGTTCCCGCAGGAAATTCTCCCGTTCCCGTCGCAGTTCCATGCGCCCCAGCAGGCCGTTCCAGTTGGTCTGGGTTTCATCCGTGGCCCCCGAGGAAGTCAGAATGCTCCTGTGCGCCTCCCCCGGATACGTATTGTCACAGGTCAGACGGATCCGGTCCCGGCCGGTCAGATACTCCGTCACTTCAAACCGGCAGGGTGATGCAAGCGTTGCAAGGCCGAACGCCGGCACCTCCTGTCCGTTCACTTCCAGCTTCAGCGCGCGGCTCCGCTCCACCGTCAGGAACACACGTCCGCCCGCCGGGAAGCAGACCTCGCGCTCAAACACGGCCTGTCCGCAGAAGGCATGCCTGCGCGTCATGCGGTTCAGGATCCGCCCGCCTGCGGGCAGCTCCTTCACATCCGGATGCCACGGCTGTGCCTCGTCCGCCGGACCGAAACCCATTTCATCCGTGGACCCCGGCAGTTCCACTTCACATCCCGCATTGACCAGAAACCATTTCCCGCTCAGGTCCATCTGACATACTTCCGTCATGCTCTAAACGCCCCTTTCAGCATTCTTCCTTTTCCGTTACAGCGCATACGGCCTGCCGGATCTGTACGCAGTCCGTCTGCGCGTATGTATCTCCGCTTTTCACGTGCACCGTCACGGCATTCCCGCTCTGGCAGGCGCACAGGATCATGTTCCCCGCCGCCAGCACGTCCCTGGGTTCCCTGGCTCCGGCCGCAAACTCACTGAGGCATGTTCCGTCCGGGGAAAAGATCCGCACCACATCCTGTCCGCGCTGCGTGGTCACATAATTCCGGCCGTCCCTTTTCAGGGCCGCCGCCGTGCCCTCGCCGGAGGAAACCGGAGTGCGGAACAGCACATGTCCCTGCCAGTCCACAGCCATAAGCTCGCAGGACAGTTCCGTGATCACCATGATCCGGTCCTTTTCCGGGATCAGATGCCGGGGGCCGCAGCCCGCGGGGAGCTTCAGCGCTTCGTCTTCCTCCCAGCCGGAATCTCCGAGACGGAACCTGCGTATTTCATCCGCGCCAAGGTCCGCGCTCAGCAGGTGTGCCGGATCTGTAAACACCACGAAATGCGCATGCGGGCCTTCCTGGCGCTGCGGATGCACGCTTCCGCCGTGTCCCGCAAACAGCCGGGTTTCTCCGATGCCCTCCCCGTTCCTGCGTCCGATCCATACACCGCCCGACGAGTAGTTGGCCACAGCCAGGTACCTGCCGTCTGCGGACAGCGCCAGATGACAGGGATTGGTGCCGCCGGTACCGCATTCCCATACGCGCTCGTAATGTCCGCCGCACTTCCGGGCATAGCCCACCGCGCCCTCGCCTCCGCTCAGGCGCTCATTGACATAGTAAAGACCGCCGTCCACCGGCAGAAGATAGGAAGGATCCTCCGCCTCCAGCACGCCTTCCCGGTCCAGAATCCGTCCGCTGTCAAGCGTCAGGCGCCACACGCCGTTCTTCTCCTGCCCGCCCGATGTATAGGTTCCGATCAGAACTGACTGCATATGAATCTCTCCTTTCCATGGCATGAGCATAGCAGAGATGTCCAGGTTGTGCAATGCCCGTCACAGATTCCACATGCCCAACCCGGAACGTTCGGGTTTTCATGAATATTCCCAGTATTTTCAATCCCCGGCATGGGAATGTTCGGATTATTTCCGTACTTAATTTCTATTTACAACCACTAATGTTCGTGATATATTGAATCAGACTTTTCCAATCCCGGAAAAGCGGCAATGGAAACACAGGGAGGTCTGACATGGGTGCTTTCTTTGGAGCCACTTCCAGAAGAGATGTGGTGGCAGATGTCTATTTCGGGACCGACTATCATTCGCATCTCGGCACAAGACGCGGCGGCATGGCCGCATGGGATGCGGCCAACGGCCTCCAGCGCGAGATCCACAATATTGAGAACAGTCCTTTCCGCACCCGGTTCCAGAAAACCCTTGAGGAAATGGAGGGCACCAGCGCCATCGGCTGCATCTCGGATGCAGACCCCCAGCCTCTGCTGATCCGCTCCAATCTCGGCAATTATGCCATTTCCATCGTGGGCATCATCAACAATGCAGAAGAACTCATCAGTCAGTTCCTCACCTTCTCCGGCGGACACTTTGAAGCCATGCGCGGCGGACATGTCAATGACACGGAGCTGGTAGCCGCCCTGATCGATCAGAAGAGTTCCTTTCCCGAGGGCATCCGCTTTGCCCAGGAAAAAATCCAGGGTACGCTGTCCGTCCTGATTCTCCGGGACAACGGCAATCTGATCGCCGCCCGGGATCTGCGGGGCCGCCTGCCGGTGCTGGTGGGCAAGGGCGAGGACATGTACTGCGTGACCTTTGAAGACTTTGCCTTCCATAAGATGGGCTGTGAGACCGACCTGGAGCTCGGGCCCGGCGAGATCGTGGAAGTTACCCCGGACGGATGGCATCAGATGCTCCCGCCTCTTGAGGAAATGCGGATCTGCTCCTTCCTCTGGACCTATTACGGATATCCCACTTCCACCTATCAGGGCGTCAATGTGGAAGCCATGCGCTACCGCAACGGCGAGATCATGGCACGCCATGACAGGGAAAACGGATACCATGAACAGATCGACTATGTGGGCGGCGTTCCGGACTCCGGCACCCCGCACGCCATCGGCTATGCCAACGGCAGCAACCTGCGCTTCGCACGCGCGTTCATCAAGTACACGCCCACCTGGTCCCGTTCCTTCATGCCGGCCAACCAGAAAGAGCGCAACCGCGTGGCGAAGATGAAGCAGATCCCGGTGCATGAGCTGATCCAGGACAAGAATCTCCTGTTCGTGGACGACTCCATTGTCCGGGGCACGCAGCTGCGGGAAACCGTCGAGTTCCTTTACGAAAGCGGTGCCAAGAGCGTGCATATGCGCTCTGCCTGCCCGCCCATCATGTACGGCTGCAAGTTCCTGAACTTCTCCCGCGCCACCTCAGACATGGAGCTGATCACCCGTCAGGTGATCGTGGAGCTGGAAGGGGAAGAAGGCCTGAACCATCTGGACGAATACGCCGACTCCTCCACAGAGCGCGGCCGGGCCATGCGCCAGGCCATCTGTGACCGCTTCCATTTTTCCTCCCTGGAGTTCCAGTCCCTGGAAGGACTGGAGGAAGCCATCGGTATCGACCGCTGCAAACTCTGCACTTTCTGCTGGGATGGCCGTGAATGAGGCCGGAAAGGATGTCTATGATTTCTCAATCTGAAAGCTACAAGAAGGCCGGTGTGGACATTACCGCCGGATACCGTGCCGTGGAACTGATGAAACAGCATATCGCCCGCACCATGATTCCCGGCGTCGCCTCGGACATCGGCGGATTCGGCGGACTGTTCGAGCTGGACCTGACCGGCTACAAGCGCCCGGTGCTGGTCAGCGGTACCGACGGTGTGGGCACCAAGCTCAAGCTGGCCTTCCTGATGGACCGTCACGACACTGTGGGCCAGGACTGCGTGGCCATGTGCGTCAACGATATTGTCTGCGCCGGAGCGCGCCCGCTGTATTTCCTGGATTACATTGCCTGCGGCCGCAATGTGCCGGAGCGCATTGCCGATATTGTCAAAGGCGTGAGCGACGGCTGCGTGCTGGCCGGCTGTGCCCTCATCGGCGGTGAGACCGCGGAAATGCCCGGCTTCTATCCG
Organism: uncultured Clostridia bacterium; assembly: GCA_946534895.1. GTDB lineage: Bacteria > Bacillota > Clostridia > Christensenellales > Aristaeellaceae > UBA2943. The sequence continues at coordinate 4,683 of CAMNDE010000003.1, read as the reverse complement.
GAAGACGAGTATGACCTGGCCGGCTTCTCTTCCGGGATTGTGGACCGGGACAGAATCCCGGTGCCCGAACACATGCGCGAGGGCGACGTCATCCTGGGCCTGCCCTCCTCGGGCGTGCATTCCAACGGTTTTTCCCTGGTGCGCCACGTGCTGCCCATGACCCGGGAGTACCTGACCGCACCGCTTCAGGCGCTGGACGGAAAGACGCCCGGCGAGGTGCTGCTGGCGCCCACCCGGATCTATGTCAAGCAGGTCCTGGCGCTCATGCAGGAAGTGGAAGTCATGGCGCTTTCGCATATCACCGGCGGCGGATTCTATGAAAACATCCCGCGCTCCATTCCCGAAGGCTTCTGCGCCGTCATTGACCGCAGCGCGCTGCCGAAGCTTCCCGTGTTTGATCTCATCGCCCGGGAAGGCAATATTCCCGAGCGCGACATGTTCAATACCTACAACATGGGCTGCGGCATGAGCCTGGTGGTGAAGAAGGAACAGGCCGACCTGGCCATGGACTGCCTGCGGCGTCAGGGTGAATCTCCCATTCTGCTGGGCCATATCGAAAAGGGCTCGGACAAGATCCGGATCGCGTGAGGTGTGTATGAATAAGATTCCCACAGCCGTGCTGGTTTCCGGCGGCGGCACCAATCTGCAGGCTATCCTGGACGCCTCCGCCCGCGGGGAAATCCCGGATGCGGACATTGCCCTGGTGCTCTCTTCCCAGTCTTCCGCCTATGCCCTGGTGCGGGCCGAGCAGGCCGGCATCGCGCACCTGGCCCTGGAAAAAAAGGCTTTCCCGGACCGGGAGAGCTGGGAGCAGGCGCTGGAAAAAACGCTTGCGGAACACGGGATCCGGCTGATTGTGCTGGCCGGGTTCCTGTCCATTCTCTCCCCGGAGTTCACCCGCAGATGGGACAAACGGATCCTGAACATTCATCCGTCCCTGATCCCCTCCTTCTGCGGTCAGGGGTTCTACGGCCTGAAAGTGCATGAAGCCGCCCTGGAGCGGGGCGTGCGCATCACCGGGGCCACAGTCCACTTTGTCAATGAGATCCCGGACGGCGGCGAGATCATCGCTCAGAAGGCCGTCGCGGTACAGCCCGGGGATACCCCCGAACGACTTCAGAGACGGGTGATGGAGGAAGCGGAATGGATCCTGCTCCCCCAGGCCCTGGAAACGGTAGCCCGGAATATCCGGGAGAAGGAGGAACACACATGAACGCTTTCGAACTCAAGTACGGCTGCAACCCCCACCAGAAACCCGCCTCCATTACCCGCGCAGGCGGCGGCGAACTTCCCTTCTGCATTCTCTCCGGACGTCCCGGATACATCAACTTCATGGACGCCCTCAATGCCTGGCAGCTGGTGCGCGAACTGCGCAAGGTGCTGAATATGCCGGCCGCCGCATCCTTCAAGCATGTCTCCCCCACCTCCGCCGCCCTGGGCCTGCCCCTGTCCGACACCCTCAAGAAGGCCTGCTTTGTGGACGATATTGAAGGCCTGGACGACTCCCCGCTGGCCTGCGCCTACGCACGCGCCCGCGGCACGGACCGCATGTCCTCCTTCGGCGATTTCATCGCCCTGTCCGATCCCTGCGACGTCACCACCGCAAAGCTGATCCGCCGCGAGGTTTCCGACGGCATCATCGCGCCCGGCTACAGCCCCGAGGCCCTGGAAATCCTGAAGGAAAAGCGCAAGGGCAATTACAACATCATCCAGATCGATCCGGAATATGAACCGCCCAAGGAAGAAGTCAAGGAAGTCTTCGGCATCGCCTTCCATCAGGGCCGCAATGATGTGCTCATCACCCCCGAGTATCTCAAGGAAATCGTCAGCAGCAGCAAGGACCTGCCGGAATCGGCCGTCCGCGACCTGATCATTTCCCTGATCACCCTGAAATACACCCAGTCCAACTCCGTGTGCTATGCCGTGGACGGACAGGCCATCGGCGTAGGCGCCGGCCAGCAGTCCCGCATTCACTGCACGCGTCTTGCCGGCTCCAAGGCCGACAACTGGCACCTGCGTCAGAGCCCCCGGGTGCTCGCCCTGCCCTTCCGCAAGGAACTGGGACGTCCGGACCGCGACAATGTCATTGATTCCTACATCAACGGCAATGAGGAAGACGTATGCGCGCCCGGCAACTGGGAGAAGTACTTCACCGAGCAGCCCGCTCCGTTTACCCGTGAGGAACAGGCCGAGTACCTGTCCGGCATCTCCGGCGTTTCCCTGGGCTCGGACGCCTTCTTCCCCTTTTCGGACAATATTGAGCGCGCGCACCGCAGCGGCGTCACCTACGTGGCCGAGCCCGGCGGCTCCATCCGCGACGATGCCGTCATTGAGAAGTGCGATGAGTACAACATGACCCTGTGCTTCACGCACCTGCGCCTTTTCCATCATTGATTTTCAGGAGGCTTGTATGACTCTGCTTGTTGTTGGCTCCGGCGGGCGTGAACACGCACTGATCCGGGCACTGAAAAAGAACCCGGAAGTCCAGACCATCTATGCCCTGCCCGGCAACGGCGGCATGACCGGGGACGCCCAGTGCGTCCCCGTCAAGGCCACTGACCTGGACGGCATTCTGGATTTCGCGCTCAGCCATCATGTGGACTATGCCGTTGTGGCTCCGGACGACCCCCTGGTGCTTGGATGCGTGGATCTGCTGGAAAGCCGCGGCATTCCCTGCTTCGGGCCCAGCAAGGCCGCTGCACAGCTGGAAGGCAGCAAGATCTTTGCCAAGCAGCTCATGCAGGCCCATCATATTCCCACGGCTGACTTCTGTGTCTGCTCCAGCGCCGCTGAAGCGCTGGACTATGTGGAGCACGCTGCGCTCCCGCTGGTCATCAAGGCGGACGGCCTGGCCCTCGGCAAGGGCGTCATCATTGCCCAGACCCGGGACGAGGCCCGCGCGGCCGTTCATGACATGATGGAAAACCACGTGTTCGGCAAGAGCGGGGACCGGGTGGTCATGGAAACCTTCCTCACCGGCCCGGAAGTCTCCGTGCTCGCCTTCACGGACGGACACACCCTGATTCCCATGGTCTCCTCCATGGACCACAAGCGCGCCATGGACGGTGATCAGGGACTGAATACCGGCGGCATGGGCACGGTCGCCCCGAATCCCTACTTCACGCCGGAAATGGAAAAGCGGTGCATGGAAGAGATCTTCCTGCCCACCATCCGTGCCATGGCAGACCGCGGAACGCCGTTCAAGGGCTGCCTGTACTTCGGCCTCATGCTCACCCCTGACGGACCGAAAGTGATCGAGTACAACTGCCGCTTCGGCGATCCTGAGACCCAGGTGGTCCTCCCGCTGCTGGAAACAGACCTGCTCACCATCATGAAGGCTGTCACCGAGGAGCGGCTCAGTGAGATCGATGTCCGCTTCTCCACGGATCACTGCTGCTGCGTCATTCTGGCCAGCAAGGGCTATCCTGTGTCCTACGAAAAGGGCTTCCCCATTGACATTCCCGAGGATATACGCCCCTGGGTCTATGTGGCAGGGGCAAAGGAAGAAAACGGCCGCCTTCTGACAAACGGCGGACGCGTGCTCGGCGTCATCGGCCGCGCACCGACCCTGGCCCAGGCCATCTCCACCGCCTATGAGCGGGCGGACCGGATCACCTTTGAGAACAAGTACTGCCGCCGGGATATCGGACGGCGCGCACTGGAGGCGTAACATGGTCAATCGCGTTTATGTGGAGAAACGCAGCCCCCTGGATCTTCAGGCCCGCAATCTTCTGCAGGAATGCCGTTCCTTTCTGGGCATTCAGGGACTGAAGCAGGTCCGGATCTTCCTGGTCTATGATGTCCAGGATCTTTCCCCGGAACTGTTCCAGCGCAGCTGCCAGACCATTTTCTCCGAACCCCAGGTGGATGAAATCTACGAAACCCTTCCGGACACCCATCCGGATGAGCAGCTGTGCGTGGAATACCTGCCCGGTCAGTTTGACCAGAGAGCGGATTCCGCGGCCCAGTGCATTCAGATGCTCTCCCAGGGCGAACGTCCCCGGGTGCACAGCATGACCCTGTATCAGTTCTTCGGCACGCTCACGGATGAGGACCGCAGACGTCTGCGCAGCCACCTCATCAACCCCGTGGAAGCCCGGGAGGCATCCCCGGATCCGCGCACTTCCCTGGACATGGAGTTTGAGCGTCCGGATCATGTGGCCACACTGGAAGGCTTCCTGGACCTGGACGATGACGGGCTCTCCGCCCTGCTCTCCAGCCTCGGCCTGGCCATGGACCTGGATGACCTGCGCTTCTGCCGGGACTATTTCCGCACAGAGCAGCGCAATCCCACCATCACGGAAATCCGGATGATCGATACCTACTGGTCCGACCACTGCCGGCACACCACGTTCCTGACCCACATCGACAGCGCGTCCTTTGAGGATCCGGAAGTCGAAAAGACCTGGAAGCAGTATCTCGAGGTCCGGAAGCAGACCGGCGACAAGAAGAGCATCTGCCTCATGGATCTGGCCACTCTGGCGGCCAAGTCCCTGAAGAAGCAGGGCAAGCTTTCCAAGCTGGACGAAAGCGATGAAATCAATGCCTGCACGGTGCGCATGACCATTGATGTGGACGGCGTGCCGGAAAAATGGCTGCTCCTGTTCAAGAACGAAACGCACAACCATCCCACCGAGATCGAGCCCTTCGGCGGCGCGGCCACCTGCATCGGCGGCGCCATCC
>CAMNDE010000002.1:0-95742 GCA_946534895.1 uncultured Clostridia bacterium | reverse complement strand
CTGTCAAACACTGTGCATTTTCAATATATATAATAGGAAAGATATTTTTTTTGCCACGATTGTTTTCTCTGCCCATTTCTTGTTATATGATTTGCCGTCGGAATACCATATTTTGTGGTTTGTTGGAAGGCTCCTCGGAGCGATTGCTCTGCAGTTTGTCGGACACAGAAAACTGTGTACGTATCCGTTATTTTGCAGTTCTGCATTCGGAATGCGTTCAATCAAGACTTCGGTCTGTTTTGCGGTTTTAAATGCAGTTCGTCCCTTGTTTTTACAGGCTTTCGTTTTCAATGCGTCTTCGTGTTTTTTATGGACAATCCACGCTTTCGTCGATGATTTTGTTCTCAGTCAGCGCCTTATTGTTTGTCTGAGACCAGAGTTTGTCATGATTGCTCATCACTACCCCTGCTTTTGTGCTGATTGATTTGTACTTCTGTTTCCCTTGTGCTATCCTGAAAAAAACGTCTTGGAGGACAAAAATGAAGCGTCTTGTTGGTATGCTGCTCATCATGGTTTTCTGTTTGATACTTTCCAGTGCTGTTTCAGAACTATATATTCCCAGGATCGACGGTCTTCCGTCCGATTTTGTTCTGGGAATGGATGTATCCTCCCTCCTGTCTCTGGAAAACAGCGGCGTGACATACCGTGACCTGGATGGCCGTGAAAGTGATCTTCTCTCCATTCTTCACGGGTACGGCATCAATACCATACGGCTCCGCATCTGGAATGATCCATATGATTCAGAAGGGCATGGCTATGGAGGCGGCAATTGCGATGTGAATACCGCCCGCATTCTGGGGCACCGTGCCACTGAGCTCGGAATGTCCGTGATGCTGGATTTCCATTATTCTGATTTCTGGGCAGATCCTTCCAAGCAAATGGCCCCCAAAGCCTGGAAAAATGTCCGCACTACCACAAAGAAGAAACTGATCTATGAGTATACGCTCTCTGCCCTGCAGTCCTTTCTGGATGACGGTATTCGTGTCTCCATGGTGCAGCTTGGCAACGAAACCAACGGTGCCTTCTGCGGTGAACGTAACTGGGAAGTTATCACGGCATTGATGAAAGAGGCCGGCCGTGCAGTCCGCGAAACCTATCCCGCTGCTCTTATCGCAGTGCATTTCGCAAATCCCGAAAAAAGCAGCACATATCTTGAGTGGGCGGAAATACTGGCAAAGTACGAGCTGGACTATGATGTTTTTGCCACCAGCTATTACCCCTGGTGGCATGGCACCCTGGACAATCTGAAAACAGTTTTATCCACTGTCCAGCAGAAGTGGAACAAGAAAGTGCTGGTCGCTGAGACGAGCTACGCGTGGACGCTTGAAGACGGAGACTTCTTCAGCAACACCATTGGTGAGGGTGGTGCCTTTGAGCAGCCCTACCCCATTTCCCTGCAGGGGCAGACCAACGCCGTTGCCGATGTCATCTCCGCCGTCAGCGAAATCGGCGGACTTGGCGTGTGTTACTGGGAGGGCGGCTGGATTCCGGTGGGCACCGTTTCCCATTCCGAAAACAGTGCCAAATGGGAAACCTATGGGAGCGGATGGGCATCTTCCTACGCTGCCGAATATGATCCGTCGGATGCCGGTGTATATTATGGCGGCAGTGCATGTGATAATCAGACGTTCTTTGATTTTCACGGAAACGCGCTTCCGTCCATCAAAGTCTTTCAGGGCGTCTATTCCGGCACTTCCCAGCCTGTTGCCATCGATACCGTGGAGAACATGGAAATTTTCCTGGATCTTGGTTCTGATATTCAGCTTCCTGATACGGTCAATGCCATTTTTACAGATAATCATCGTGAAGCAGTTGCCGTTTCATGGAACACATCTGCAGATACTCCGATCGACACATCGGTTCCTGGAGACCATGTCATTCACGGCACTGCCATGGGACTGCCTGTTTCCTGCACGCTTCATATGATCCAAAAAAACTATCTTGCTAATCCTTCGTTTGAATCTCCGGATGACTCCATGTGGAAAACAGAGAACTTCGGAGACACAGAGCAGCTGTACATTGAGGACAAAAAAACAGATTCCCTCTCCGGAACCTGCCATTATCATTTTTACTCTTCAGCCGCCTCATCTGTGGGATTCCGCCTTTTCCAGGAATGCAGCCAGCTTGATTCCGGAACGTACAGATTCCAGATTTCCCTGATGGGCGGAGATGCCGGAGTGTACTCTGCAGAAGCATTTGCCGAGATCAATGGAATACTTGTTCAGTCTGTCCCCCTTGCCATCACAAAATGGAACGAATGGGATACCGGCATCCTGAACGGCATTTCCATTCAGGAAGGCGACCTGCTCACGGTAGGCATCAAGGTTGTCTGTGACGGCGCCGGTGCCTGGGGAAAAATCGATGACGCCTGCCTCAATCGGGTGCAGTAATGTCCTGTGAAACAGAAACAGCCGATGCGCTTTTTTGATCAGCGCATCGGCTTTTCTCATGATTTTTTCACTCAGAATTCGTCTCTGATGATGTGTCTTGTGCTTCCGTTGATATAAATCGGTGTAAGCTCCGCCTGAATCAGCGGCCGCGCATAGGCAAGGAATTCCGGACACATATCGGTGCGGTATCCATTGATCCATTCCACCGGAACCTTCTTCTCCTGATTGGCCACTTCCGTCACGTCCACAAGCTCTGTGGTGCACTGATAGGGATCATTGGAAATACGGCGCAGTGCAACCATTTTTCCTGTCATTCCCTCAAATGCTGCCTTGGCCGCAGCACCGCCCACCTGATAGGCTTCCGTGATATCCGTACGGCTGGACAGGTGTCCCGCACAGCGCTGCAGGGTGGAAAGTTCAATGGAGCGGGTCAGCGTATCCATGTTGGCCGCCACAAGATTGCTCAGATATCTGGCTGTTCCGGTCAGCTTTCTGTGTCCGAATGCGTCCACGAATTTGGCATCATCGGAAAGCTCACAGACATACCGTCCATCCGGCAGCTTCACACCCTCACTGACGGCAATCACCACAGAATTTCTCTCTTTCTGCATCTGCTCGATCTTTGCAAGAAAGCGATCGGTATGGAAAGGAATTTCCGGAAGACAGATCAGGTTGACGCCCTCACAGTCCTCACCCCGTGCCAGTGCAGCGGCTGCGGTGAGCCAGCCGGCGTTTCGTCCCATGATCTCCACAATGGTCACGTACTTATTGCCATATGCGTTGGCATCCCGGATGATTTCCTTCATCACAACGCTGATGTACTTGGCTGCCGATCCGTACCCGGGCGTATGATCCGTCATCACCAGATCGTTGTCGATCGTCTTGGGCACGCCCATAAACCGGATATCGCTCCGGATCATCCTGCCGTACTCACTGAGCTTGGCAATGGTATCCATGCTGTCATTACCGCCGATATAGAAAAAATAACCGATATCCAGCTTATTCAGATACTGGAAGATTTTCTCGTAGATTTCTGCACCATGGGCAAGGTCCGGCAGTTTATATCTGCACGTGCCGAGATAGGAGGACGGTGTTCTTTTCAGAAGCTCAATTTCTATATCCGATCCCAGACACTCGGAAAGGTCCGTCACCTTTTCCTGCAGGAGACCTTCGATCCCATGAAGCATACCGTATACCGTCTTCGCACCTCTGGCAAGACAGGCCTGCAATACACCTGCAAGCGTTGAATTGATAACGGATGTGGGGCCACCGCTCTGTCCTACAATCGCATTGCTTCCCATTGAGCATTCTCCCTTCTCATCTTGGCAATGTACATCTGAAGTAAGCTGTTCCTTCTGGCGTCGGTTCTGTCTTCACGACACTACGGATTGTCGGCATTCATGGTTTCCATGGCTGTATTATATAGAATAACCATGGGAAAGTCCATTCCCCGCATGGCTGTACGGGCTGAGCATCCTCTGTCTCATTTGGCGTCTGGTTCTTCTCCTGCCCGCTGTCGGACAAGCTCGGCAAACGACCACATGGTGTATGTCGGAAGCTTTTCATCCGGCGCCTTCAGCTTATTGAAAAAGCAGGCCGGTATTTCATTCCTTCTCAGGTTCTTTTCCACGCACAGTGTGCACCCCTTATCATGATTGGATGGATGAAACGGACACTCGACATCAATGCAGGTGCAGAATTCCGGGATCATGTTTTCAGACCTTCTTTCTTTTTCTGTATCTGATGATACGTCATTCCCAGTATCCAGTGCCGTGGCAGCAACCGTGCTCCGACACAGGCCATCCGGTTCCTGAGGCCCGGAATGATCAGTCGTCTGTGATGCCTGAAGCCTTTCAACGCCTTCCGGGCACAGACTTCCGGCCGCATCGCGCCTGACAAGGCCTTCCCGCCTGCCCGTTCATGGAATCCGGTTTCTAGCGGACCAGGGCAGAGGCACGAGAAGAAAATATCCGGGTACTCCATGCTCAGCGCTTCCGTCAGCGAAAGCTGATATGCCTTCTGAGCGTAATAGACCGCCTGGAACGGGCCGCCCGGCAGAAGTGCTCCGATGGACGATACCACCAGAATTTCCCCGCCTGCCTTCATGGTATCGCATAATACCCGAAGGAGCTCGGTAAAGGCCCTTTCATTCAATGCTTCCAGAGACCGCATTTCCTCATCGGACATCTCCGCAAAGAAACCGATATACCCTTTTCCCGCACAGACAATCGCCGTATCCGGTTTCCATGCCCGCACCCTGTTCAGAAAGAATCTGCGTTCCCCCTTATCTGTCAGATCACAGGCGTGCACTTCCGTCCGCTCATCTGAAAGCGCCTGAAGCAGTTCATCGTTCCGGCCGGTGAGAAGAAACTGTGCATCATTGGCTTTCAGCTGCTCATAAAACGCTCTTCCGAGCCCCGCTGTGGCACCTGTAATCAATATCCGGCTGCTCATTTTTCCACCCGGTATATGGTCATATTGGTCCCCGTATCGCGGATGCGCAGCTCTCCCCGGACACCTGCAAGCTTCATCACCACATAAAAATCCCCGACAGAACCGGAGATATTGCCGATCTGAATCAGATACAGCACCCAGAACCAGTCTGCCGGCACCAGCAGGCTTCCGACGCCCAGAAGGACACCAAAAAAGACCGCCGGTGCAAGGGCAACAAGGATATAGCCTCCGCGTTCAAAATAATCCAGTTCACTGCCGGCCCAGGCATAGATTCCGTTAAATCCGAACCGGACGCTCTGCGCACCCAGGCGTTTCATGACGAATCCATGCACTGCCTCATGGGCGACAATATACACGAGATTTCCGACTATAATGCAGAAGAACCTCAGCGCATACATGCCAACCCCGTTCGACATGTCAAACAGTGCACGGATCGGGCGCACCAGAGCCATGCCCACAGCCATCACCACCATGACAAGAAAACTCGCCACGCTCAGCCCTGTCATGGTTTTCCTGTCCCTCTGAAGGTCCAGGAACATGATTTCACGGCAGCTGCTCTCCAGTTCCTGTCGAACCATACGATTCCCTCCTGTATACATTTCGCTCAGTCACCACATAGTCAAGATACTGATCGTGCAATTCCATGGGCACAGGACCTATTCTCTGCTCACGGCACAGTCCGATCCGGACTGCCCCGCTTTTCTTCAGGAAGCGGTCGTAGTATCCCCCGCCCTGTCCCAGCCGGCTGCCCTCTCTTGAGCACATCAGACATGGAACAATGCACGCCTGAATGATTTCCGGATCGATCCCGGGCCGGTCCGGCGGTTCCGGAATGCCCCAGGTGCCGGGCGTCAGTTCAGACATGCTGCTGATTTCCACAGCTTTCATGATCCCTCTGCCTTCCACCTTTGGCACGCATACCCTGCTTCCTCTTTCAAGCAGAGACCGGATGAGTTCCCTTGTCCCGATTTCCCTTCCGACAGAAACATACACAAACACCGGCCCCTGCATGTCATGCATTATCTCTTCCGCCCTGCGGATAATATCCGCATCATGTACTCCGTCTTCCTGGTTCAGAATCGCTCTCGCATTCTCCCTCATCTGACGCTTATCCATGGAACGTGCGCCGCCTTTTCGCAGTAATTCCGGAGAGACGCACTTTCCACACAAGCACATTCCGCAGTCCATGATCCGGAATCTCAAACGGCCTTCCGGTCTGATGCAGCATCAGCACTTCCAGTCCGTGTCTTTTCTCCTCATCGGACTGTGGCAGTTCAACCATGCCCTCCGCCATAACGCACAGATAATCCGCGCCCCAGGTGCAGGCTTCGTCTCCGCCCTGCGGAGCTTCACTTTCGCTGATTTCCACAAAGCACGCAGGATTGTCCCGGACTGCCTGTACTTTCCTTCCTTCGGCCGCACTGTGAAGATAAAGAACCGTTCCTTCCGCGTCCGTGTCAAAACCGTAATGCATGGGAACCACATAGACACGCCCGTGGTCATTCAGTCCCAGATGCACCACCTTCATCCGCTTCAGCCAGGCACGGATTTCCTCCATGTCCGTCACTTCCCGGTCTCTTCTGCGCATGGACTGCCTGACTCGCCAGCGCATGCTGAACCAGGCGGCTCCTCCGTGCTCAGAATCCGAACGCCCTTCATTCTCAAAACCGAAACGGGTATAATAGGGAACCATGAAGTCCTTGCAGGTAAGCACAATCCCTTCCCGGCCTTCACGCCGGGCCGTATCCTGCATGGTCTTCATCAGCTGCCCCGCAAAGCCATGATTCCGGAATTCCGGCAGACACCCGAGCCCGAAAATCATCAGCCATTTTCCATCCGGAACATGCAGCGATGCATCCGCGTACATTTCATCCCTGAGCTCGGTTTCATCTGTGGCCATTGCATCCACGTATGCCGTGTCCCGTCCGTCGCAGGAGAGAATCAGATAGTGATCCCCGAACGCCATGACCCGGTCCCGGATCCGCGCTTCACTGGCCGCTTCTTCCGGCGCAAAGCATTCCGCTTCCATGGCCGCCAGCTGCGGCACATCCTTTTCCACAGCCGTTCGAATGCACACCTGCATCACGGCAGCACCTCCAAATCCTGTTCTGATCATCTTCCGGGCATTGCATGCATAACCATCCGGAACACATACGCCGACACTGAGCGGCAATTAAGGAGCGTATATTCCATGTCCCCCATGTCTGAAGACCTTTTCATCCGTTTGAGCACCCTGCTGCGCACAGCGCCTGTTTTTGCAGACGCCCGGGAGATTGCATCCCTGTCCCAGGAATGCTCCCTGTCCCCGCGGGATGCCGCAGCACTCCTGCTCTTCTGCCGGCTGGGCTATGATATGCAGCAGGACCGGGAAATCTATGAAACCTTTTTTCATGAGCTCCCTGAGCTGCTCTCCCCGGAGCGGTTCCTGCAGGACCCTTATCTGAAATACTATCCAGATGGACTGCACGCCAGAAGCGGGAACTATGAACTCACATGGGAAACCAGTCCGGCTTATGAACTGCTTCCCTGTGATGAGCACAGCACAAGGCGCGGCGTGGTGTACCCTCACCTGGGCTATTTTGAAACGGCCATGCACTGGCCTGCCCTGTGTGAATATGGACAGACCTGGATGACGCTGAACCCGCATGAACTGGCAACGCTGCGCCCCATGTCGTCGCGTCTGTTCGGGAACACGCTCATCTACGGACTCGGACTGGGATACATCGTCTTTCTGGCTCTGGCGAATTCCCGGGTCAGCGGGGTGACCGTCATCGAGAAATCCCCGGAGGTCATACAGCTGTTTTCCCGTCATCTTCTTCCCGGAATGCCCGGCGCCGAACGTCTGCAGATCATTGAAGATGATGCATTCCACTTTGCCGCATCCGCCTCAGCAGCACGCTTTGACAGCGTGCTGTGCGATCTCTGGCTGGGCGTGGAAGACGGCCTGCCGCTGTACACCGCAATGAAGAAGCTGGAAAAGTCCGGGCCGTATTATCAGTACTGGATCGAAAATACGCTCCTGCTTTACAGGTAAGCCTGCTTTTTCCCGTATTCCTGTGCAGGCATCATCCAAATCATCCCGGATAGAGTATACCATGATTTTTTTATGTGTTTCAATGCCGTCTTTTTGCCGGCCCTGCCATCGTTTGTTGACGCTTGTGGCAAGGAATGATACGATGAACAGAGCATGCCTTTTACCAGGCAGCATGGCCTGCAGTACTTGACACTGTCCGGCCTCTAATGCTTCCGCGCACTGCATGTTTCTTGCAGGCAGATGACAGAATCATGAGAACTTCATGAAAAATGGTCTGCGTGACAGCAGTCTTCACAATTCATTCACATTCTGTTCATGTGCCTGTTGACAATAAGACCTGTAAATCAGGGAGGTGCATTCCATGGGATATGTACTGGGTATTGACCTGGGAACAACAAATTCCTGCATGTCTGTAATGGAAAACGGTCACGCCGTAATCATACCGAATGCTGAAGGCCGTTCCACGACCCCGTCCGTGGTGGCTTTTACGAAAGACGGGAGCCGGCTTGTCGGGGACAGCGCCCGCCGTCAGGCTGCCATCAATCCCCAGCGAACCATTTCTTCCATCAAGCGTGAAATGGGTTCCGACTGGAAAATGAATATTGACGGCCGCAGCTATGCGCCTCCGGAAATATCCGCCATGATCCTGCAGAAGCTGAAAGCAGACGCGGAAGCGTATCTCGGCGGTCCGGTAGATGAAGCGGTCATCACGGTTCCTGCCTATTTTTCGGATGCGCAGCGTCAGGCGACAAGAGACGCCGGGCAGATTGCCGGTCTCCGCGTGGACCGGATCATCAACGAACCCACCTCAGCCGCCCTGGCTTATGGTCTGAACAAGGAAGAGCCCCAGAAAATCATGGTCTATGACCTGGGCGGCGGAACCTTTGATGTCAGTATTCTGGATATTTCCCATGATGTGATCCAGGTGCTGTCCACGGCAGGAAACAGCCATCTCGGCGGAGACGACTTCGATGCATGCATAGCGAAATATCTTGTGGAGTCCTTCCGTCAGAAGGAAGGCATCGACCTCATCCGTGATGCTTCCGCCATGGCCCGGATCCGGGAAGCTTCCGAAAAGGCAAAAATCGAACTTTCCCAGGTCACTTCCACCCAGATCAGTCTGCCATTCCTCTGCCAGACATCGCAGGGCCCCAGGCACATGGACCTCACGCTTACGCGGGATGTGTTCAACCGACTGACGGCTCATCTTGTGGACAAAACGGAAGGCCCTGTAAAGCAGGCCATGCAGGATGCTGGCATCAGCAGAGGTGCGCTCAGCAAGGTTCTGCTGGTCGGCGGCAGTACCCGGATCCCCGCAGTTCAGGAAAAGGTCCGGAGTCTCACAGGTCTTGAACCCTTCAAGGGTATCAATCCGGACGAATGCGTTGCCCTCGGTGCCTGCATCCAGGGCGGCGTGCTGTCCGGAAAAGTCGGCGGGCTTCTGCTGATCGATGTCGCGAGCCTGTCCCTGGGCATTGAAACCGTCGGTGACGTGTATGCAAAGATCATTGAACGCAACACTTCCCTGCCGGTCCAGCATTCCCAGGTGTTCACCACGGCTGCGAACTTCCAGAGCAGTGTGGAAATCAATGTGCTGCAGGGCGAAAACCCTGTGGCTTCCGCCAACCGTTCTCTCGGCCGCTTCCGCCTTGAGGGCATACGCCGGGCGCTTGCCGGGGTGCCCAAGATCGAGGTCACTTTCGCCATCGACGCCAACGGCATTGTACATGTCACCGCGCGTGACCAGGGAACAGGAAACTCCCAGCAGATCACCGTATCCGGCGCAAGCGGGATGAGTCAGTCAGAGATCCATCAGGCCATGCGTGACGCGGAGGCCTATGCCGCCAGTGAAAGCCGGAAAAAGAAACAGGCTGCCCAGAAGGACCGCGCCGAATCCATGCTTTCCCGGGCAAGGCGCGCCACTCACCGTCTCAAGGGCGATGAACGGCAGCAGATGGAGGATGCCATCCGTGCCCTGGAGCATGCCCTGGGCGGAACTGACATGGACCAGCTTGAGCTGGCAATGAATGCTCTGGACCTGAGACTCCACGAGCTCGGCATTTATACGGAAAATGCAGAAAATGTTCAGGACGACGGTGCCATAGATGTATAATTCGCAGGAGAATCACCATGTTCGGCTATATAACGGTTGATCCCGGTTCCCTTCAGGAAGAAGAAAAAAAGCGCTACCAGAGCTGGTACTGCGGGCTGTGTCAGAAAATGTCCCAGATCATGGGCGAAACAGGACGCATGGCCCTTTCCAACGATATGACGTTTCTGTACATTCTCATCTCCTCCGTCTATGACCAGACAGGAACGGATACGTCCAGAGCATGTCCCATGCATCCTCTGAAAAAACGCCGGATGCACATCACGGACGCTGCCTCCTACTGCGCTGATATGAACCTGCTGCTGGCCTACTACAAGCGCCTTGACGATATCCGGGATGAACATCACCGCAGTTCCCGGCTTCGGGCCAGAAACATGGAAAAGGAAATCGGACAGATTCAGGCCCGGTATCCGGAAAAGAACCGGCGCATCCAGCAGGCCCTCGAATCCATTCATGAACTGGAAGATGCCCAGAGCAACGACATTGATGCGCTCTGCCGTCTTTCCGGAGACATGGTGGCTGAAGTCTTCGACAGCCGGAATGACATTTTTTCTCCGCTCTTCCGCAGGATCGGATATGCGCTTGGACAGTTCATCTATCTGATGGACGCATGGGAAGACTATGACGAAGACCTGAAGAAGCACCGCTTCAATCCCCTTCGAAGCATCCATGATGCACCCGGCTATGAAGATACGGTCTGGGACGCGCTCTCCGGAATGCTCGGCGAGGCTGTGGCCGCTGCGGATCTGCTCCCCATTGAGCAGGACCGTGATCTCATCGAGCATGTTCTGCTCAGAGGCGTATTTTACCGATACCATCTCCGCATGCAGAAAAAGGAAAAGCACCAGGAACAGACTGAATCCGCCCAGGCAGAACGCCTGCAGAAAGGAGCTGACAGCCATTGATGGATCCCTTTCAGGTTCTCGGCGTTTCCCAGAACGCAACCGAAGAGGACATCAAATCTGCTTACCATAAACTGGCGAAAAAGTACCACCCTGACCTTCATCCCGGTGACAAGCAGGCCGAAGCAAAAATGAAGGAAGTCAACGAAGCCTATGCCGAAGCCATTCGAATCAAAAAGGGCGGAGGCCAGTATCAGCAGCAGGGCAGTCCCTATGGCCAGTGGTCAGGTCAGTCTTCCTATGGATACGGTAACAGCCGCCAGTCATCCGGCTACGGCTATGATTACCGCACCCAGGAGCAGAACCCCTTTGGCGGTTTCTGGGACTTCGGCTTTGGTTTCGATCCGAATCAGGGGCGACAGCAGACATACCGCACTTCCACGCAGACCTGGGACGATCCAGAACTACAGGCCGCAGCCAACGATATTGCATCCGGCCGCTATCAGGACGCCATCTCGCTCCTGTCCCGCATGACAAGCCGGGGCGCCGCATGGCATTACCTGAATGCCCTGGCATCCCAGGGGCTTGGTCAGCGCGTGGATGCACTGAACCATGCACGTCAGGCTGTGCAACTGGATCCTTCCAATGCGGAATATCAGTCGCTTCTGCGTTCTCTGCAGGGATCGGGCGGCTTCTATCAGAGCCGCGGCGGGCAGCGCAGTTTCGGAGACAGCATCTGTTCGAATCCCTGTGCCACCATCATCGGCATCAACATCCTGCTCAACTGTCTCTGCGGCCGTCCGTATTTCATGTGCTGCTGACCGGCTGTATCCTTTCCGTTCACAATTCCCATTCCTTTAGTATAAGGAGGTTTGTCCCTTGAAAGAGTTTCTGAACCGTATCCGCCAGTCACTTTCCCGTTTCATGGTCGGTCGTCATGGCGCAGATGAACTGTCCATGTATACCACCCTTACCGCCCTCATCCTTACCCTGGTTTCCTCGATTACCGGAAGCCTGCTCCTCGATGTGGTCGGAATCGGCCTGTGGATCTGGACTCTGTTTCGGATTTTTTCCCGCCAGACAGAAAAACGGATCGCTGAAAACCGTCTGTTTCTCCAGAAAAAAACCGTGTGGGTCCGTGAAATCAAGGCTTTTTTCCTGAGGCTGAAGAATTTCCGTGTATACAAATATTTCAGGTGTCCCGGCTGCAAGGCCCGGATGCGGCTGAAGCGCGGCAGCGGGGAAAAGGAAATACACTGTCCGCGCTGCGGGAAGGACTTTACCATGAAGGCCTGATCCGTCTGCATGCCGGACATATCCGCGTAAAACAGAGGATCATGAATGGAGTGTACACATGCAGCGTTTCTTTACTGTCCACTCACGGGAGGATCTGCTTCGTCTGGTCATGCATATCGGTTTTCTGCCGTTCTTTTCCAACAGCATTCCCGGATGGTCCCTGGAAGAACACGCTGATCCCGCCATCTGGTTCACTTCAGAGGAAGGACCATGGGAATGGAAGGGGCAGCTTGCAAGCCGGAAGCACGTGATTTACGGAAAGTTTTTCCACCGGAAGGCTGCCTTCGTCAGCCCGGATATCTTTTCACTGCTTGCCTCTTTCCGCCGTGAAGGCATGACGTTTCAGGAACGTGCAGACGACGGCACGGTTCCCCGCAATGATATGCTCTTCATGAACTCCCTCACCCAGCATCCGGGTATACGGTCCAGCTATCTGAAACATCTCCTGCCCTTTTCCAAGGGCTTCGACACCGTATCGGCCCGGCTTCAGATGCAGACCGACGTGGTGATTCAGGATTTCGTCTATGATATCGACCGCCATGGGAAACCGTACGGCTGGGGCAATGCGGCGCTGATCACCGCGGACCAGTGGCTTGGCCAGGACTGGGCAGACCGCGTGGAGGATATGGATCCGGATGCGTCCATGGACCAGCTCACCGCATCCCTGCACAGGCTCATGCCGGACATCCCATCCGAACAGTTCCGCAGGGAGCTGTGCTGATGCCTGGGAAGGGGAAATACGTTTCCGATTCATTTCAGTTCCATCTGAAAAGCGCATGCTTCTGCAGGAAAGCAAATCCTGCAGAAGCATGCGCTTTTTCCGTGCCCTCCGGCCTGCCATGACAGGCCGGCACAATCCCGACTCAGAAATGATGCCCGCCGCCTCCGTGAGACATCCCGCCGGAAGAACGGTGCATTCCGCTTCCCAGGCCGCCGCCTCTTCCGCCGTCCCGGGACGGTCCGCCCGAAGAAGATGCATTCCGGATTCTGGTGACCTTTTCCCGCAGAAACTGCTCATCATCGCGCACAAGCTTAACCTTCATATTGGATCGGTCATAACGGTAGGTACTGCCTCTGAGATGATACCGGCTCATCACGAGCAGATAAAAGCACAGTGCCGTCCCGAGTCCTGCACTGACCGCCAGAAAAAGCTCGGACCCTGTCAGTCGGTTGTACAGGCCGGTCAGTCGCTCCCCGGTCTCCGCATCATACCGGAACTGTCCTTCCTCGATGCCTTCCTTCAGAAACCGGGTCAGCTTGCGGAGCTGTGCAATCATCGCATCCCCATAAAACCCCAGTTCCAGATCATCATCCGCGGCCGACAGCAGCTCCTCAATCCGGTGATCGGTCAGATAGTCCGCCATGGTCCCGGCATCGGAAAGATAATTATATCGGTTTGTCATATCCAGGACAAAAACCACGCCTGCCCGGTCTGATCCAAGCCCGTATCCCTGCTCTTCATAATAGCGGTCCGCCCATGCGACCGTCACACTGTCATCCCCATGACTGTCCGGAATGCTGTAGGTCGTCCAGACAGCGGCATCCATCTGGTATGTTTCACGTATCTCAGAAATCATCTTCTCCATCTGCTCAATTTCAGACTGTGAATACAGTTTGGCATCATCCACCACCATGGGCGGTGCTGCCTGCCCGGATACACAGCAGCTGATCAGCAGACAGCCCAGCAGAAACCCAAGCACATGCCTTACCAAAACAGTGCACCTCCCACACAGAGAAGTCCGGTGACACAGAGACCGGCGATCACGCATGCCAGAAGAAGCTTCTTTCTGTTCACCGGAAGTTTGCCGCAGACCGTTCCTGTCTGCCCATTCATCATATAGTAGTACGGTTCTGATGCTTTCTTTCCCTGGTACGTCAGCACCCATGCAGGAAGCAGCACGTATTTCATATCGCACCCTGTCAGATGAAAAGAAGTCTCGCCTTTCAGGGAATTGTAGGTATTGCCCTGCTTCATCAGGGAAGGCGCATAGCCCTCCGCTTCACTGAGCATCTCCTGCTGTACCTCGTCACGTTCCACATCGCGGCGTTCAGCCAGGAAACCGCTGAGATACGCCGGAGAGAAAGCCTTGAGTTCATTCATGGTATATGGATGAATGCCGTCTGACAGCTTCCGGTCGGCACTTCGGAGTGCCTTTCTCTGCATGTTTCTGAACGAAAGCTTTCCTTCTCTGATGACATGGAAATACCGGGTATGCGTGATGGTCTCCCTCGCGGTCGTCCGGACGTTCACCTTCGTCCCCTCTCCGTCAAAGGAGGCATCCCCTTCCAGGTTTGCATACCAGTATGGAAAGTACACGCCTGAAAAGGACTCCATCTGATCATCATTGAGAAAGCGGCGGTCGAGGAACCGCTTTTTTCCCAGAAATGCCCGGAATTTACCGGCTGCTCCTTCCCGGTCCAGCACAAAGGGAATGACACCGTCCGGTTTGAACTCGCTGGACAGCCGCTCCGTCAGCACCACCGGGCTGTGACAGAAGTAGCACCGGGCAGCTGCGGTCGTTTCGGTGGTCACAATACCGGCTCCGCAGTTCGCACAGTGATACTCCCTGAAACCGCTCCCGTTCTCCTGCTGTGTGCTCTCCTTTTCCGCCTGCTCCATGGCACCCGCATCCAGCCTCGTCCTGCAGAAGGGGCATTCCATGAACGTCTGTCCCGGGATATATTCCAGGCTGTTGCCGCAGGAAGGACAGCGAAATGTTGCAACCTCGGCCATAAGCTTCCTTCTTTCTGTAGTTTTCACATCCGTCTTACGGGTCCTGCATGGGTATCTCGCGCATCCTGCACGATGCTTCCTTCATTTCCGGATCTTTCTCCGCCACCAGAAAAATCTGCATCGGCAGCTTCAGAAAAGTGATCTGCCGGCATCCCGCTTTCCGGAACAGTTCCTGAAGCAGCTTTCTGTCCGGCATATGCCTGGGCGGTGGGTTGTCTTCCGGTCTCACAGGCACCGTGACAATCACATACCGCCTGGCGATCCGGACCGCCTGCTGTACGGCTGCTTCCATGTCCGGCACATGCTCCAGCACCTGAAGCATGGTGACCGCATCATACGACGCATCCGGAATATCCAGCCGGCAGAAGTCACCTGTGATCACGTGCACACCGGTGAGTCCGCCATCCTCGAGATACTTCAGAAATCCGGTCCTGTAGGAAAGCAGATCATTGCAGGTAATGGGGATATCCGGGAAACGCTCCAGAAAAGGATACAGAAATGCACCTCTTCCGGTTCCCACATCAAACACCTGCTCCGGCTTCAGCTGTTCAATCAGATCAAGGACTCTCACAATCCTTGCCGGGAGCGGCTTTTTCAGAAACTCACTGAGCTTTCCGCCCACGCTCATTCCGACACCGACAAGATAGTCCATGTTGGCACGGTCCAGTGCACTGAACGGCACGGTCACCATGGGGTTTGAGGTCATCCCTGCCTCCTGAAGGAATCCGCGCATATAGGCAGCCGCAGCGGGCTGCCAGTACCTGTCAATTGACGCTGCCATGCGCACTCTCCTCCTGCAATCCATCCGCAAATCCGGCAAACTTCTCTATACCCGGAAGCTGTCTGTCCAGGCATGCATCTGCCATGAGAAGGCACAGATCCCACAGTTCGGTTCTGCCCTGCCACCGAATATCTTCCATGCCGTGAAACGCTCCAAACAGATTGCCCGCAATGGCCCCCGTGGAATCACTGTCGCCGCCGTGATTCACCGCCATCCGCAGGCATGCCTCCAGGCTGTCCGGATGCCGGATCGCCGCGCACAGTCCAATACACAGCGCTTCATGACCCAGCCAGCCCTCTCCAAGCGACGTCACTGCTTCCCGGTCCGAGCATGGCTCCCCCGCGGTTTCGGCCGCTTTCTCCACCCACCTGTCCAATACGGGGATCAGGCCGTTTTCCAGTGGAAGACGGAGCATGGCATCCCTTGTCAGAGAAATAGCTGTTTCCATAGATGCTCCATGGATCCCCTGATACACTAGCCCCGCAAGAAAGCCTGCGGGCAGGAAACCCATTGATCCGCCATGCGTGAGCGCTGCCACCCGGCAGCCTGTCCATACGGCTTCGTCCATGCTGCCTGCCCAGATGCCCGCAGGCGCAGCCCGCATCACCCCACCGCATCCTTTGCTTCCATTCACGGATTCTTCCGGATGCCCGGGCCGGCGTCCGCGCAGTACACTCATGCATGTATGGCCCGGCGCCCGCCTTGCGTGCAGCCGTTTCACGCAATACAAAGGCGTTTTATGTCTGCCCGCATGCCCGCCGGTCTGCGTATCCAGCCAGTCAAGATAGGCCTCCCAGACATCCGGAATACCGCCTTTGGCAAGACCGCAGGCCGTAAAAAGAGTCATCTGCGTATCGTCCGAAATCAGAGCATACCCGTCCTGAAGTTCCGGTTCCATGATGCCTTCAGGCCCGTATTTTTCCTGAATATCCTCCCATTTCAGAAACTCCACAGGAAAACCAAGGCTGTCACCAAGCGCGCCGAACGCAATCGCTGCCCTGGCACGGCTTCTCACGTCCACGTGATCACCTCCTGTGCGTCAGGGCGCCCGCCAGGGCGATCGCAAGACTGCGCTGCATGGATGCCCACAGCTGCGGGTCGGCATTGTCCTGTACGCACTGCTGCGGAGCGAAAAAATGCAGGGATTCCAGAACAAGGCCCGTTCCGTTCGCCTCCAGCTCATGATTCACATGCCGGATCAGCCGCTCATGAACCGCGCGGCTTTCCAGAATGTTCAGTGCCTGCTTTTCCACAGTGCCGCCAATACCGGAGAGCATTCTGCAGGTCCATTCCGGCAGTCCGGTCCACTCCTGCACTTCCGGTCTGCGGATCAGTTCTGCCAGGTGTACACTGAGTGTTTCCACCGTCAGGATCATAGTCCCGTTTTCTCCCGGCCGGACCCTTACCATCTCAGCCTGGACTTCTTCTGCCACTCCAATCTGTCCCAGAAAGCCGCGGATCATCTCATCAACCCAGGATGCATGCGTCAGAAAAAACTCAGACAGCATGGCCAGCTTTTCCGATTCAGAAAACTGATCCAGCGTCTCCAGCAGCACATCCGCCGCGCCTGTATCCATTGCCCGCAGCACCTGAAACAGGAAATCATCCTGTCCGCTGTCCCGGACATAACTGACGCATGCTTCCGCCAGTGCCTTCTCGGCCCGCTTCCAGTCCACAGAAAGCACGCATTCCATCGAAAGCAAAACCTATTCCCCTCCATCCGCAGACATTCTGTTCAGCCGGATCCACGGTGCATTTCCTGTGCGCAGCATGTCATGCAGCGTCCCGGAAGATGCACACCATGTTCTTCTTTCTGTCTTATCCCTCGACTTCCCCGCCGGAGAGAATGTTCGTCGTCAGGTAATCAATGCCCCAGCCACACAGTCGCTCCCCGTCCTCCGGTTTGTCCACGGTCCAGGCATTCACTTTTCTTCCGGCAGCATGACACTGATCCAGGAACTCCTGAGTCAGGTTCACATAATAGATATCCAGATCCAGATGATTTTCCGTCAGAATATCCAGCAGGGATTCCGAGACTTTTTCCACAAGATACTGCAGCGGCTGACCCGGAAGCACCTTACGCAGGAAAAGAAGATTCTCCAGGTCAAAGGAAATGAAAACCGTCCGCTCCAGCCACTGCTCTTCCTCGACTGTATGCACAACCTTCATGAGATCGTCCGGCTGCATATGATTCTTGATCTCCAGAATACTCTGTTTTCCGGCATTTCTGCACGCCCGCACATAATCTCTGAGCTCAGGGATGCGCTGCCTAGTCCCGGTGCCATGGAAGTCCAGCAGTTCCAGGGACTGGAGCGTTTCAAGGTCGGTCTTCTCCACTTCATAATGTACCCCGGCCACCCGGTCCGTTGTGTCATCATGAATGATGGCGAGCTTTCCGTCGCCTGTCACATGCACATCGGTCTCAATGCCAAAATAGGGATAGGTACCGGCCAGTTCAAACGCCGCGACCGTGTTCTCCATCTGCAGACCACTCAGTCCACGGTGTGCAATCATCTGGGTATTATGATTCTCGATCATTTTTACGTTCACAGAAAATGTTCCCTCCTGTAATTCGTGCAGTCTCCGGGCAACCGGAAGATCCGCCGGTGCCCAGTCAAGCTGAAGAAGCTCTTCCGGTTTCAGCCATACATGGCTTATATGCTCACGCCGGACAAATTCCGGTGACGCAGGCCGAACAAAATACAGTGCCATATGAATCCGGAAATCATGGTATGTATGGGTCACGCTCATGAAATAGTCTTCATCGCGGACGTTTACGTGCATGTCCATTTCTTCCCTGAGTTCGCGTTCCAGCGCCTCTGGACCATGCTCACCGCTCTCAAGCTTGCCACCCGGAAACTCAAACTTACCGGCCGTCTCACTGTTTTTCCCATACGGCCGCTGCATGCACAGGACCCTGCCCGCCCACAGAATAACGGCGCCGACCACTTCCAGTTCCTTCATGCTTTGAAACCTCCTTGTGAAACACAAAGATTGTAGGCTGAATCACTTCAGCCGTCAACCATGCCGCCTCTTCCCGCATTTGCCTTTTTCCGTCTGCAAGAGTACACTGCTTTCATCAGTTCCCGATACAAGGAGGATATCATGCAGGATTTTCATGCCAAGACAGCAGAACGCCTCATGCGTTATGCCCGGATCGATACACAGTCCGACCGTTTTTCCCAAACGGTTCCCACCACCGCAAAACAGTTTGACCTGGCCCACGAACTCGAACGCGAGCTCAATTCCATCGGTGCATCCGATGTATACCTTGATTCGTCCACCTGTGTGCTCTATGCTTTCCTGCCTTCCACACTGCCCGGGCAGACAGGTCTTCCCTTCGGCCTCGTCACGCATATGGACACAGCGCCTGATGCCTGCGGCTCCCATGTGAATCCCCGGCTGATTCATTATGAGGGCGGCGACATTGAGCTGAGCCCTGGCATATGCATGCGTGAGACGGAATTTCCCAGTCTCCGGCAGTATACGGGGCAGGATCTTGTCGTCACGGACGGCACAACCCTGCTCGGCGGCGATGACAAGGCCGGCATTGCCAGCGTGATCACATTTGCGGAATACCTGCTCCGCCATCCGGAGATCGGGCATCCGAAGATCGCGCTTGCCTTCACCCCGGACGAAGAAGTTTCGGGTCTGGCCAGAGACCTTGACCTGAAGCGCTTTGGCGTACCTGTGGCCTACACGCTGGACGGGGACCACCTCGGCTACTGGGAGAATGAAACATTCAATGCTTCCGAGGCTTTCCTGGATATCGACGGCGTTTCTGTTCATCCTGGAACCGCAAAAGGCATCATGATCAACGCCTGTGACGTCGCAGCCGAATTCCTGCATGCTCTACCCGCCCGGGAAAAACCGCAGTATACCGAAGACCGTGAAGGCTTCTTTCATGTTGTGGGCTTCCAGGGCACCTGTGAGCACGCCAGCGTGCACCTGATCATCCGCGATCATGATGCAGAACTCTTCGCCCGGCGTGAAGCCCTGGTGCGCAGCCTGGCGTCTGATCTTCAGAAAACCTACGGCGAGCAGAGAATCCATCTGAATATTGTCCAGAATTACAGAAGCATGAAGGAAATCATTGACCGTGTCCCCTTCATGATCGACGATCTGAAAGCTGCCATATCCGCCTGCGGCATCGAGCCCCGCTCCATTGCCTTCCGGGGCGGCACGGACGGTTCCGCTCTGTCTCATCGCGGACTTCCCTGTCCCAACCTCTCCGCCGGTTATGAAAACGCCCATGGACGGTTTGAATACGTGCCTGTGCCTTCCATGGCTGCGAATGTGCGTATCCTGCTCGAGCTTGCTTCCCGCTTTGCTCTGCGTTCAGAAAAGGACCTGTGCGAACCTGACTGCTGAAAAAGCCACCGGAGTCATGCGTGTGTGACTCCGGTGGCTTTCCTTTTTCTGTAGCTTTTCAGCGCATCAGTTGCCTTCCGCGGTTGCTTCTGCGGTTGGCTCAGCTGTTGCTTCTGCGGGAGTTTCTGTGGTTTCCGGCACAGGGGTTTCTTCCGGATTTGCATCAGTCTCAGGTGCTGCCGTTTCTTCAACAGCTGCCTCCGCAGCGGCTTCTTCGGTCTGCACGGTTTCCTCCGCAGGCTCTGCTGCTTCTTCTGCCGCGTTCACGGCTTCTTCTGCGGCACCTTCCGTTTCCTCACTGGATTCCGGATTCAGGAGGCTGCGCACGCGCTCATACAGATCGGTATAATTGTTTTCCCACTGATCCTTTTCCTCTGTCAGTGCTGCAACCGTTTCCTCCAGTTCGCTGATACGGCTGTTCAGGTTTTCTGCATCCTTTTTCAGCGTGTCCACTGTTGCCTGGGCTTCCTCAGCCGCAGTCTGCAGGGTGATTTTCTCATCACGCAGGGCAGACAGATCTGCATTCAAAGCGTTTTTCTGATTCAGCAGAACGATCGAGCACACCACAGCTGCCACCAAAAGTACACACACGATAACCTGTACAGGCTTTTTCATAAGCGTTCATTCCTCCAGCAATGATTTCTGCGGAACGATTATATGTGACACAGCAAAGAAAGTCAATCAGCCTTCATGTCCATAAACCGCTCAAATTACAGTCCCGAGGTGGATACATCCGTATCAAGGACAACCACCTGAAGCTGCGCATCCATGCCTCTGGCTTCAAGGATGGTCAGCACTTCCTCCGCAGCCAGGGCGGTAATGCCGTCGCCCTGTGCCTTTGAATAATCCTCAGCACCAGGCACATTCACAGCCACGATCACATCTACACCCTTGACGGCTGCCATGATTTTCTGCGTCTTGTCCGTGTCTCCGTTCTCGCCCAGAATCAGCAGGACTGTGTCCACTTCATTCTGCGTGCGCAGTTCCTCAGACAGGGCCTGGATTCCATCCAGCAGCTGCCGGGTTTCATACGGCAGACAGTCTGCCAGAATGACGCCGATTTTCTTTGTCGATTCCGGAACTGCCTCTGCGCCTTCTTTCAGAGCTGCCAGCGCAGCTTCGGCTTCCGCCTGAGCCTTTTCAGCGGCTTCACGGGCAGCCTGCTCTTCCTTCAGGGACTTTTCAGCAGCTTCACGGGCAGCCTGCTCTTCCTTCAGGGACTTTTCAGCAGCTTCACGGGCAGTCTGCGCTTCCTTCAGAGCCTTTTCCGCAGCTTCACGGGCAGCCTGCGCTTCCTTCAGGGATTTTTCAGCAGCTTCACGGGCGGCCTGCTCTTCCTTCAGGGATTTCTCCGCAGCAGCTCTGGCTTCCTGCTCCGTTGCCAGAACGGCGGCACTGTTCTCGCCTTCTTTGGCCGCAGCCTGAAGTTTTTCGGTCAGTTCCTTGACATCCTTCTGCAGTGCGGCAATCTGGTTGTTCAGATTGGTACGGTCTGTGTTCGCCGCAGCAAGAGCCTCCTGACCCGCCTGGAGCTCACTTGAGGCCGTCTGGAGACTTGCGTTGCTGTCCGTAAGGCTCGCAGTCAGCGTTTCCACATTTTTCAGGAGCTCGCTGATCTTTTCCGCAGCTTCAGCCTGTTCCTTGGCAGCGGCTTCGAGTTTTGCCGTCAGATCAGTATTGCTCTTCTGAGCCGCCGTCAGATCGGCCTGCGTTTTTTCAAGCTTTTCCGCAGCCGCCTTAAGGTCAGCCATGGCTTTCTCGAGCTTTTCGGTCAGTTCCTTTTTTTCAGCAGCTGCTGCCGTTTCTGCGGCGGTCAGAGCTTTCTGTGCCTCCGCAAGCGCTTTTTCAGCAGTATCACGCAATGCGGTCATATCCTTAAGCTGCGCCGTAAGCGACGTTACATTGTCTGCCGCATCCGCCGCTTCCTCGGTAACTCTGGTCAGATCACTCTGCAGAGTACCCACCTGCGCGGTAAGATCATCCACACTGGCCTGAAGCGTAGTTTTTTCACCGGCCGCCTCGTCCAGGCTTGCAGTCAGGGCCGCTACCTGTTCTGTCAGTCCGGCTTTTTCCTTTGTCAGTGAACCATTGTTGCCATTGAGCACCAGCGCCCAGATCAGAAATGCCAGTGCAACCACACATGCGCCAATAGACAGGTATTTTTTCATGCGTTTTTCCCCCTTATTTTACAAATCTGCTGACATTATTATAGGTAGCCCTTCATTCAGTGTCAAGAAAAATCGTCACAGCTATCCGAAAGAATCCATCGGATTCTTTCCTGTCCGGCAGACTGAGGGGCTCACGGATGCCGCTTCTGTTCATGCATTCTGTCATGCCCGTCTGTAGCGCGGGCGGCATGACCAAAAAAAGCTTCCGCATGCCCGGTGCAGAAGCTTTTGATGTGTTACCTCGGGAGATATACAGAAGCGCTTGCGCCAATCATGGCAGCGCTGCTTTCCATGGCAATATGCACGCTGAAGTATGCCACATTCTGCCGTACATTTCCTACGGGTACTATGGACGTAACCGTTCCCGTCATCACATTGGAGGCATCCATATCCAGCGTCAGCGGCAGTTCCATACCGACGCGGACCTTTCGGATATCGATTTCATCCACCTGTGCAATGACTTCCAGACTTGCCGTATCATCCACACGTGCCAGCATCTGACCTTTCCATACCTGCTGTCCAGGCTGTACCGCGACCATGGTCACAACGCCATCCGCCGGAGCATGAATTGCCGGATCCATACCCGGATCCGCGTCACCGGCGAGCACACGGAAAAGAGGCATACCCTTCTCCACCGCATCCCCGGCTTTCACCAGCACCTCCGCAATGTATCCGGCACCCGGAATCACGGCATCCGGCTGACGGATAATCTTTCCCGTGCCAACCCGGGCTTCATTTCCATGGGAAGCAAGACGATACACCCATACGGTATCTTCCAGCTCCAGGCTGTCCCCTTTCAGCACCTCCAGCAGAAAGCCCGGGGCGTCACACTGAAGAACCCTTGCCTCCGCTTCCTTTTTCGGGGTGTTCGCTGTCTGCAGATACAGCGTCATTCCGGCGTGAATATCCCGGTTTTCTGCCCGGTTGTACCCGCCCTGGAACGTTCCCTGCACCCAGAGAGAATCCGACGGGCGGATGGTCATCATGCTTCCATAGACAGCCTGCACATTTTCCGCATATTCTCCCGGAGCACCAAACACAGTGCCCACCACGCCGCTGACCGGAGCATACACACTCTGCATCTGCATGGAAAACAGGACATCTCCTGCGTTCACCCGGTCTCCGGTCTGAAGCCTGAACGTCTCCAGTATTCCGGAGCACGGTGCCGTCAGAAAAGTCCATTCTGCCGCAGCCACCTGGCCGTTGGCGATAATGCGTTCTGATAAATCCGTGTCAGCAGATGCCTGAGCGGCAATCAGAAGGCAGCAAAGCACCAGCATCATCCATTTTTTCATATCATCCCTGCTTTCTTATTCCACGCTCTTGAGTGCTTCCACCATATCAATCCTGCGTACTTTTCTTGTCAGGAACATCTGTATCAGCATACCGAAGGCGAAACTGACCATGGAAGACAGCACGACCGTCTTTATGGAGACATGTGCCGTAAAGATCATGGAATCAAATTCACACATCTTCAGAATGATCTGCACCAGAAGTATGCCCGGAACAATACCCGCTGCGACGCCGAGCAGTGAAATGAGATTGTTTTCCCGAAAAACCAGTCCCCTGATTTCCCTCTGGTGATATCCAAGCACTTTCAGTGTTGCATAATCCCGCTTCCGCTCCATAAAGCTCAGAAGTCCCATGTTGTAACAGATCACAAATGCCAGTCCCAGCGCAACCCCTGACAGCAGAGAGAAGGCAGCGCTCGCCGAGTCCATAATTCTCAGCGCCTGCCTGTGCTGATCCGACGGTTCCCGGACCGCATTGATTTCATCCGACTGGTCGATCTGGCTTCTGCCCATCGCCGAAGGATTTCTGACCAGGAGGGCACTGACCGAAAAGCCGCCCATCCTCAGCCTTCTCCAGGCCTCCTCCCCAAGATAGGCACTCTGCCCGATATTCACCCGGGCAATGGCTTCAACCGTCAGTTCCCGGTTTTCCCGGGTTCCTGGAAACATGACTTCCAGCCGGTCACCCACAGAGACACCCATGACTTCTGCCAGCTTTTCCGAAAGCACAACCCCTTCTTCCGGCAGATGCATGACTGTCTGCTGATCTCCGATCCTCAGCAGCTGCATGTCATCCGGCATGACCGTGAGAACGCATGACCGCGAAACACTGTCCGATATCAGGTTCACACTGACTTCCATAAGTCCGTCCACGCGTTCTGCGTCGATTCTTCCCCGCCATGCATCCAGACTGCCGGAGGCGTCCGCTTTCAATTCCAGCTTCTGGTCATACCCGATCGTCCGTTCAAAATGCACCCCGATAAAGTAAGGAATGGACTCCTGCAGTCCGAAGGAACAGATGATCAGCATATTGCAGAACAGCATACCAATCAGGGAAAGAGTACTTCTTCCCTTGTTCCGAAGCAGATTGCGCAGAACCATCTTGCTGTTGAATGACAGCCTTGACCACACCCATCCGATCCGTTCAAGCAGCAGACGTTCACCGCTTCTGGGCGGCTTCGGCCTGAGCAGTTCGGCTGTGCTTTCCCGCAGGGACCGGTTGACGTGAATCATGCAGATCAGAAAGCTCATGCCCACTTCAGCTGCGGCAAGCGCGATGGAAATCGCAGAAATCTCCGGCTGAAGCACACTGGGCGTCCTCAGGTTCGTGTCCAGCATGCGCCAGATGATCTGTGGAATGGTGTACTGCGCAGTGATCAGCCCGGCAAGGCTTCCCGCAGAGGAAGGAAGCAGCGCATAGAGCATATAGTGTCTGCGGATTTTTCCATTGCTGTAGCCCAGTGCCTTCAGTGTTCCCATCTGAACGCGCTGGGATTCCACCAGCCGTGAAATAGTCGTGACCACCATCAGTGCCGCCACGAAGTATGCGAGAACCGGAAACAGATAGGACATCTTCTGAAACAGATTGATATAGTTTCTCCCGCTTACCGTCGAGGCATGATTGTCCTGCGTGATAATCATGCTGCCCGTAATCTGTTCCGATATGCGCCGCTTGACCTGCTCAATCTCTGACCTGTCCTTCAGCCGCACCAGCATGCTGTTCGCCTGCATGTCTCCGAACGCTTCCGCATTGACCAGGATATATCCGAAACGTGAAGGATCCGGGGCCATGTCATTGGACGTGATCAGATATTCAGGTGAAAGCACAATGCCGCATATCGTGAATTCAATTTCCATGCCTCCCAGTTCCATGCGGATCTGGTTGCCGGGTTTCAGGCCCTGGGCGCGGGCAAACTGCTCCTCTATCAGGCATTCCCGGACATTGCCCGGAGAAAGCAGCTGTCCTTCTCTCAGAACCGGTGTATTGAGCAGCATCCTTCCCCGGACTGCCTGAATCTCCACTCGCACTTTTCCGGGAAGATCCGGTGCATCCGCTTCCATCGTGATCCGCGGCACCACAGTTTCCACTTCGGGCATGCTTCTGACCCGCGCTATGTCCTGCGCGGCAAAAGAAGCACTGCGTATCCACAGATCACACAGATTCTGCTCGCTGAAATACGTCTCAATTGTCAATTCCTGCATCCGCCATGCCGCATCCAGGCCCGCAAACACCCACGTTCCCAACGCGCACAGAAGAATCATGGCCAGAAACTGCATGGCTTCCCTGCCCATATCACGGAAAAGCTTCCGTCTGAGCGTGCCATGCCTTACCATGTGATATCCTCCGCTTTCATCGGATGCTCCTGCAGCCGGACCTCCTGCACGCTTCCGTTTCTCAGACGGATGATCCGGTTGCCCATCGGTGCAATGCTGGCATTGTGCGTGATAATCACCACAGTGGTGTGATAGTCAGTGCACAGCCGGCTCAGAAGACTGAGCACCTGCTCTCCGGTTCTGGAATCGAGCGCACCGGTCGGTTCATCGCACAGAAGAAGTGCCGGATTCTTGCACAGTGCCCTCGCAATGGAAACCCGCTGCTGTTCACCGCCGGAAAGCTGAGCGGGAAAGTTGTTCATCCGATCCCCCAGTCCCACCTGCTCCAGCACGGTGCGCGGATTCATCGCGTTCGGGCACACCTGCTGGGCCAGTTCCACATTCTCCAGAGCCGTCAGATTCGGCATAAGGTTGTAGAACTGAAACACGAAGCCCACGTCCAGCCTGCGGTATTCCGTCAGCTGACCGCTTTTCATCCGGGTAATGTCCTTGTCACCAACGCAGATCCTTCCGGAGGTGGCCTGATCCATTCCGCCCAGAAGGTTCAGGACGGTTGTCTTGCCTGCTCCGCTCGGACCGAGAATCACACAGAGCTCACCCTTTTCAATTTCAAAGTTCACATGGTCTGCCGCATGCACGACCGAGCTGCCCGACTGGTAATCACGGCATACATTCTCAAAGGTGATATATCCCACGTCTTCCCCTCCTCAGACGTGAAACCTCAGTCTGGTTTCATCAATTCCCAGTTCCCTTGCCCGGCGAAACGCCTTTTCAATCAGCTTTGCCCTGGCCGAGCGTTCCTTTTCATCTGCCATGGACACGGATACCGTCAGTGCCTCAAACTCCTTGTTCTCCGGAACCAGCTCGTACTTCGGGTCATCCGGATTGTCCCGGTTCTCATGCCAGTTCATGGATATCAGTTCCATCATACTCCCGCCTCTTCGGTCCGGTACAGCAGCTGGCGGCTCACGCCTTCACCGTGCCCGAGTTCATATGCATACAGAATATCCGGAAAAAATACGTATCCGGTTCCGTCGGTTTCCATGGTTTCAAACACCCGGATTTCTTCCGGCAGAAAATCTTCCGCCGGCCAGAGACTCTTCTGCAGGAACCACGTATGCTCCCCGATCACCAGTTTCCCCTGGTCCAGGAAGCCGGTTTCCCCGGTGTCCAGCCTCAGGACACTGCCCTGTTCATCCACGGAAAACGTAAGGGTTTCCCCTTCCCACATGCCCGCCATGCCGGTCAGCGAAGGAACCATGGGCGGAAACGCCGTCCCCGGTGCCGTATCCGCGGAAGCATCGCTTCCCAGCTCACAGATGTATCCCAGGGACAATGTGTTTTCCGCCAGGCCGCTTCCATCTTCATACTGTTCCCAGGAGCCGTCCGGATGCACCACCAGCGAGGTTTCCCCCGCCGCAGCATCCGCGGCCAGCACTAACGTAAAACATATGCACATCAGAATCTGAAGCACCCTTCTCATGGTCATCCCTCCCGGTCTGTGATGCATTCTGTCATACCCTGCACGTTCAGCATGCTCATCCACGGTTTTCCTGCCCCAGTTCAGCTTCCGACTCTCCCACCCAGGAAAAGCGCGGAAACTGCCGTCCGTCCCGTGTCACGATTTCCTCCCACATGCACGCCGGACGCACCCAGATACCGCGTTCCCCATACAGGGCACGGTAAACCACCATATCCTCCAGTGTTTCCGAGTGCTTTGCCTCGTACAGCACTTCATACAGATTCCCCTTGAAATGACGGTAAATGCCCTTCCGGATCATAGCTTCTCCTCCTCTGCACCAAAGGCGTCCATGTGCATGCCTGCAACCATATTGTATCGGTTTTCTTCATGGAATGAAACTGGTTTTCCGTTTTTCCTCCAAAGAAAAATGGCACGGGCCCGCGCCCGTGCCAAAGCACCCGGTATCTGTGTTATTTGCCTGCGGCTTCATTCAGATTCAGAATCGGAAGCGTGGTGCCGCCTTCCCCATTCATGTATACGGGCAGCTGGCCATCCCACTTCTCGATTTCCGAATAGGAGATCAGGTCCGCTGTCAGTGACTCGGCGACCAGCTTGTTGGCTTCAGCCTCAGCTTCCGCCTTCACGCGGATCGCATAGGCCGCTGCGTCCGCTTCCACCTTTTTCACATCCGCCTGCGCCTGGGCGGTGATTTTCTGCCGTTCGGCAGCCTGCGTGGTCTCCATGGTGGCCTGCTCCTGCTCGATCTCGGCCTGAAGCTTTTTCTGGGCCGCGACCTGCTTGGATTCCACAGCGTCTGTAAAGGAATCGGTGAAGTCAATGTTTTCCAGGGACACACTCACCACAGTGATCCCGTAATGCTCCATCTCACGGCTGAGACGCTCCCGGATGGTCTGGGACAGGTCCGCACGTGCTGCCACCAGGTTTTCCGCCGTATACTGGGAAAACACGGCTTTGGTGTTTTCCAGAAGACGCGGCATGACCAGAATGGTGAAATACTCCGTACCGACTTCCCGGTACAGCGTCATGGCCGTTGATTTGTTGACGGAGTAGTTCACAGATCCCACAATATCCACCTGCTGAATATCCGAAGAGAAGGACTGCGTGGTGAAGCTTGTCTTCTGCTCACGGTTATCCATCAGAATCACATTCTGGAAGGGGCTCTTGAAATGAAAGCCTGCCTCCATGGTGTAATTCTCCACTTTTCCGAATGTCGTGAGGATTCCGGTATATCCGGTAGGGACCCGTGCGGTGCATGTAGAATAGATCACTACTGCCAGAACAAGAAGCAGAACCAGCAGAATACCCAGACGATGCACTTTCTTTGTCATACTCTTGAAATCCTCCCTTTTCTGCACTGCATTCTTTCAGTGCAACAGAAGCTTACCATATTCCCGCATATCCATCCAGTCCAGGCGTCCCAAATCCGCTTTTTTCCGCCTGAAATGTCGGTGCTTCCTCCCTTTTCCCATGCACCCGCATCTGGTATAATTCAGACACAGACAACCCATGAAAGGAGGCTTCCTTCTCCATGCCCTGCACAACCCTTCTGGTGGGAAAAAAAGCAAGCTTTGACGGCTCAACCATGATCGCACGCAACGAAGATGCGCCGTCAGGTCAGTTCATCCCCAAAAAATTCACCGTGGTACTGCCGTCGCAGCAGCCCCGGGTTTATCACTCCGTCCTTTCCCATTTCACTGTGGATCTTCCGGAAAAGCCGCTCCGCTACACTTGCATGCCCAATGCTCTGCCGCACCGCGGAATCTGGGGAGCGGCCGGTGTCAATGCTGAAAACGTGAGCATGACGGCCACCGAAACCATTGCCAGCAACAGCCGGGTACTCAGCGGCGACCCGCTGGTGGTCTATCAGCCGGCCCATGACGGGCTCCCGGAAACGCCTGGCGGCATCGGCGAAGAGGACATGGTCACACTGGTGCTCCCTTACATCCATTCCGCCCGGGAAGGTGTCCTCCGTCTCGGGCATCTGCTCGAATCCCTCGGCACCTATGAGATGAACGGCATCGCCTTTCAGGATGCCGGCGAAATCTGGTGGATGGAAACCATCGGCGGCCATCACTGGATCGCAAGAAAAATCCCGGATGACTGCTATGCCGTCGTGCCGAATCAGCTGAGCATGGACACCTTTGACTTCTCGGATGCGTTCGGCGAGCAGTGGGAACACATGTGCTCCCAGGACCTGATTGAGTTTATCCGCGTCCACCATCTCAATCCGGCCATGGATCCCGCCCATCCTGTCATTCAGCCGAGACGCGTGTTCGGCACCCAGTCGGAAAAGGATCAGCGGTACAACACACCGCGTGCATGGGCCGTACAGCGCTACCTCAATCCGCATGCCGGACCCTGGGACGGAACGGATCCGGACTATCAGCCCACCAGTCTGACGCTTCCTTTTCTGCGCAAGCCGGAATGGCGTATCTCGGTGGAAGATATCAAGCGCGTGCTTTCGGATCACTATGAACTCACACCATACGATCCCTATGCCCGCCGCCCGGAAGGAGACCGGCCTCCCTACCGTCCGATCGGCATCAACCGGAATAATTTTCTGTCCGTGACCCAGATCCGGCCTGACCTTCCGGAAGAAATCCGGAGCATTGAATGGATAGCCATGGGCTGCAACATTTTCAACGCCCTGGTACCTCTGTACACAAACATTTCTTCCACCCCGCACTACTTCAGCTGCACTGCGGAAAAAGTCGACACAGACTCCTTTTACTGGGCCAACCGTATCCTGGCCGTGATGGGAGATGCGCATTATCACGTGACCCGTGCCGATTTTCTGCATTACCAGAACCAGCTCCCGGCCCTGTGTCGTGCCGTGCTTCTGCGTCACGACCGCGGTTATCTCCGCCTGGTTCCTGAAAACCCGCAGAGCTTCTGCGAACAGGCTAACCGTGAGATCGCCGTAGTGGTACAGAAGGAAACCGATGCGCTGCTCCAGAAAGTGATGCAGACCGCATCCGAAAACATGCTCTGTGCATTCTCCATGAATGACCTGTGAGGCATCTATGCGTGAACCTTTTTATATCGTTGGCATGGACCACGACAATCCATACCGCCGTTTTTCTCCCCTGGACGTCGGCATTGTCCGCATGCCGGGAGACATGCAGCTCCGCATTGAAATGGCGCTTCTGGCCCTTGTTCTGTTATGTATGCTGACCCAGATCTATTTCCTGCTTCCGCCGCTTGTCCGGCGCATTCTGCCCTGGTGCGTGCTTGTGCTCGGATACCGCACGTACCGTGCATTCTTCTGGCACCTGTCATACGCAAGGCTTCAGGCGGAGGTGGACCGCCTGAATCAGGAACTGCTGCGGCTCGGCTCCTCGCGCTTCGCCCTGTCCATCGAGCGTGTGCCCCGCTTTCTGCAGCGCACCTGCTACCGCGGATGCATCTACAACATGAAACTGCTCACTGAGTACTATCAGCAATCCCGGCAGTCCGGAAGCCAGGCACGTTCCATCTCCGCTCTGATCCGGGAAAACCCTTCCCTGAATGCCATACGCGAGCTTCTGATTCCGGTCAGCATCCGCGAATAAAGTGTGTTTCACGCGCCTGGCTGTCCTGATATGTCCCATCCAATCATGCACTGCACGCATTCATTCCGTGCAGACTCACCATCTTTCGAATATGGAAAGGAGATTTCTATGCGACTTGGAGTTATCGGCACCGGCAAGATCAGCGGCATTTATCTCGACAATCTCCTCACCCGCTACCAGGGTGCTGACATTGTCTGCATTGCAAGTGCCCATCCGGAGCATGCAGCAAAAAAAGCCGCAGAATACGGCCTGAAAGCCTGCACTGTGGATGAGATGCTGAGCAACCCCGATGTGGAAGCCACACTGATCCTCACACCGGTGGGAAGCCACTACGACCTGATCCGGCGCAGTCTGCTGGCCGGAAAGCATGTGTACACGGAAAAAACCCTGACGGACAGCCTGAGCAGCGCAAAAGAACTGCTGGAACTTTCCCGCTCCAGGGGACTCTGTCTCGGGTCAGCCCCGGACACCTTCCTGGGCGGACTGTTCCAGAAGGCCCGCGAGCTTGTGGATTCCGGCATACTGGGCACGGTTACATCCTTCAAGGTCTGTGCAACCCGTGACAACATGTGGCTTCTTCCCCGCTTCACGTTCCTCCTCGAGGAGGGAGCCGGCGTCACGCTCGACTATGCTGTCTACTATATGACAGCTCTTGTGTCCATTCTCGGCCCGGTGGCCAGCTGTGCGGCGCTTTCCCGGAATCCGTTCCAGGATTTCACGCATGAAGGCACTCCGCTTCATAATCCCAACGAAAGTGAACTGAGCGGCGTACTCGAACTGGCCAGCGGTGTGACCGGCACCTTCCAGATCAACGCCGATTCCATCGGCCATGATATCGCTGATTTCGCCATTCTCGGCACCAAGGGCATTCTGTTCCTGGACAATGCCAACATGTTCAGCGGCACGCTGACCTTCCTGCCTGCCGGAAAAACTCCGGATCAGGCTGAAACCATCCCGATCACCAGTCCCCTGGTCCAGAATGAACGCGGTCTCGGCCTGTCTGACATGATCCATGCCATTGCTGAAAACCGGGCTCCGCGCGCCAGTCAGGAACTGGCCTGCCATGTGCTCGAAGTTCTGGAAGGCATGCTCACCTCCGGAAAAGAGCGCAGGTTCATCGATATTCTTTCCAGACCGGAACGCCCTGCGCCGCTTACCGACACAGAAGCTCAGTCCTTCCTGAAATAGTCCGCACATTGAATCCCATGAAAGTCCGGTACAAGCTGCCGGACCTTTTTCGGAGGAATCTATGCCAAGCAAGTTTCGCACCATTGATCTTTTCACCATGCGCGGCCCGGCTTTCATGACCTGGCTCACGCAGACGGTAAAGGAAAAGCTGGATTCCCGGGAAGGGATCTTTCATGATCCCGTTTACATCATCGCACCTTCGTCCACCACGCACTCCATCACGCAGTCCCTGATGGATGCGCAGCTCATGCATGGCGCTTTTGAGCTCCGCGTTCTGTCACCGGACGATTTCCGCACCCTGGCGGAGGAGATGGTCGGCAGAACCCGGCTTGCCCCCATCAGCGAAACCGGACGCAGCATGGTGATCGGACAGCTGCTGCCCGATCTCCTGGAAAAAGGGCAGCTCCAGTATTTCCATCGCGCCGCCAGACAGACTTCCCTGCCTGTGAGACTTGTCGAAGAACTGGATGAGCTGGAAGACGCCGGGTATTCGCCGGACCAGCTCCTGTCCGCTTCCAGAACAACATCCCCGGCCACTACGCGCAAGCTCCACGATCTCGCCGGCATCTGGGATGCGTATACCTCCTTTATTACCGGCAGATTTGAGGATGAAAACCAGCGCTGGGCCAGCCTTATGCCCAGGCTCGAGCAAAGCCGTTTTCTTTCCGGTGCCCACATCATCCTCTGTGGATTTGATACCATAAACCTGCACCTTACCAGTCTTCTCATATCCGCTTCCGGAACCGCCGCCTCCGTGACGCTGGGCCTGATCACAGACGAGCAGGCACCTGACAGCCGGATCTTTTCCGCTACCATGACTTCGCTCAGCGCCCTGCGCGCACGTCTGAGTCAGGCCGGCGTCCGGATCCGGCAGATCCACTTCGCACCCGCCGAGGATTCCAGAAGCCCGGGACTCCAGTGGCTGGAAAAGCAGCTGTTTTCGCCCATGCGCCCTCAGACCGTTCCGGACCTGAGCTGCGTGGAGACCTTCTTTGCCCGCTCGTCCTACATGGAATGCGTCCATGTGGCGCAGCGGCTGCACGCCTGGCATCGTGACGGGATAGCCTGGGATGACATCCGCATCACCTTCTGTGAAGCGGATACGCTGCCGTCCCTTCTGCCCCTGGTACTGGAAAACACAGGCATCCCGGTGTCTGTGCACCAGGGCCTCCCGCTTCTGGCCAATGATTATGCGGTCTATTTTCTTTCCACCATCCGCGCTGCATGTCTTGGATTCCTGAAACAGGATATGCTGCGGCTGATCCGCTCCGGATGCGCGCCGCTGACCCGGGAAGAATCCATGCTTCTTGAAAACCATGCCTTTTCCTTCGGTCTCGACCGAAAGCGCTGGCTGAATCCCATTCCCGTGACAGACCGGAAAGGACGCACCTCTCCTGATCTGGAGCGCCTGGAAAAACTGCGCCGGCGCATCACTGAGCCGCTGGAAGCACTCCGGAATCAGCTGGCCCGGCGATCCTGCAGCGCCACGCAGGCAGCAGAAGCCATCTACCATACCATGGTCAATACCGGCGCCTATGACAAGCTTCTGCAGCGCGGTGATGAGCTGCAGCAAAAAGGCCTTCTGCTTGCTGCTGACCAGAACCGCCAGGTCTGGGACGCGTGCAATGATCTTCTCACCCAGCTGTCCCTTCTGATTCATGACCGGCATGTATCGCTGAGTGATCTGGTCGCCATGATGGAATCGGCCATGACCGGCATGTTCATCAAGTCCATTCCCCAGCAGGTACACTGTGTACAGATCGCGTCCCCGGGCATGCTGATCTCCCGCCCCGCGCGCAGAATGGTCATTATGGGACTTCAGGACAGCAGAAGCGAAAGCGAATCCGATCTGTTCACCCCGGGAGAACGCCGCTCCCTGTCCGACTTCATTCACAGTCCCGTAGGCATGACGCTTCAGGAACAGAACGCCCGCAATCTTCAGGGCATCTACCAGGCGCTATGCCAGGCAACCGACGGCCTGCTGGTCACCTGTTCCGCAGCCCGTCCCGACGGGAGCATCATGTACCCCGGGAATATCTATACCACGATACGCGAACTCCTGTCGAAAAGCGCTTCCACGGAATCCATCTCCGAGATTCCCCTGATGCCGGTCGCGCCTTCCCTGGCTCTGGAGCAGATTGCGCTCCGTCTCAGAAGTGTCCGTGAATCCGGCGGTCCATTCCTCGATCCGCTCGCGCATTCCCCGGACGGCAGACCAAATCCGGATACCGTCGTATGGCAGAAAGCCTTTGCCGGTCTTTTCCACAGCCCCGCATACCGGCCGATCCTCGATCAGATCATCCGGGGACTGACACAGCAGCGCACCCCG
Source organism: uncultured Clostridia bacterium (assembly GCA_946534895.1). Lineage (GTDB taxonomy): Bacteria > Bacillota > Clostridia > Christensenellales > Aristaeellaceae > UBA2943. The sequence continues at coordinate 61,385 of CAMNDE010000002.1, read as the reverse complement.
CCCGTACTCAGCCATGAGACAGCCACTGCCCTGTATCTTGCCGGAAGCACAAGCATTTCGCGTCTTGAACAGTTCGCTTCCTGTCCCTATCGACATTTTATTACCTATGGTCTGAGGCCTCAGATCCGGCGTGAATTCATGTTTACCCCGGATGCCGAGGGAAATTTCTATCACAGCGTTCTCCAGCAGTACATGACAGAGGTCATGAGGCATCCGGACTGGCCGAACCTTTCCGATGCCCAGATCCAGGCTGTGCTGAACCGCATTCTGGTCCGTGAGAAGGCTGCATGGTCTTCCGGACCGCTCAACGCCGATGAGGCGCATCGATACCAGGCCATGGAAATGGTCGGCAATGTCCGCCGGACTGCCTGGGAAATCACCCGTTCCCTTCAGCAGTCGCGTTTCGTCCCCAACGGCATGGAAGTCGTTTTCGGACTTGCCCCTGATGAAGACGGACAAATGCTGAAGCTCCCAGGTGTCCTGCTCACCCTCTCCGACGGAACACAGCTGACGCTGAGCGGAAAAATCGACCGTCTGGACCTGTATACGGATGAAGGCGGAACCACCTATGCCCGGGTACTGGACTACAAGCGCTCCGAGCATAACCTGTATGATCCGGACCTGACCTACGGTCTGCAGCTGCAGCTCCCGCTGTACCTTTCCGCAGTCCGCGACGGCATGCAGAATGTCCGTCCCGCAGGCGGTCTCTATCAGCAGGTCTGCGATCCCCTGATCAATGCGCCGGATGCTGATACGGACACCATCACCGCATCCACGCTCCATGAAATGCGTCTTTCCGGCATCATGCTTGATCTTCCGGAGATTGCTGACGCCATGGGCCCGGCCAAGACACGCGCAGGTCACGGCGAAAGCGCGGTTGTGCGCATGGTCTCCCAGGAGGAAATGGACCGCAGGATCGAGCAGGCGCGGGAAATCGCCACCCGTCTGTCCGAAGAAATCCGCAGCGGCATCATCGATGTACAGCCGGTGGAAGGAAGCCGCGGTGCCCCATGTACCTACTGTCTTTATCAGGCTGCCTGCGGGTTCGACCCGCGGCAGGGAGACCGCGTGAAAGAACTTGCCTCCAGATAAACAGGAGCCTGCCGCCCGGCAGGCTCCTGTTTCCATATATAGGATTGTCTTCAAGGATCGATTCGCGGAACTTCCAGACAGCTTCCATCACGCAGAGCAACCAGATACATGGCGCTTACCGGCAGTCCGGTCAGTGCCTCCACGGCCATTCTGTACCAGTTCAGCTGACTCTGATGCTTTGGCACCATCACGTTTGCCCGGGTAACATGGTCTGTCTTATAGTCAAGGATCACCAGATGGTCGCCCTCTTGAAACAGCACATCCACAATACCCTGGATCAGCGTAGGCCCCTTATTCTCAAACCGCATAAGGAAGGGCCATTCCCTGCGGATCAGGTCGGCCTTCAGCATGCGCTGTCCCAGGTCACTGGAGAAAAAGCGTGCCATTACATCCGGGTTCACAGCATCTGACTCTTCCTGAGAAATCCGGCCGTCCGACACCATTTCACGGATCTGCAGAAGGATTTCCATAAGCAGATCATCGGTTTCCTTCATGCGCGCAAGATCAAACAGATGCAGTACATGATGGTTGGCTGTGCCGATTTCAGAAGCGTCCATGGTGCGCTCAGCCATAAATTCAGGCACTGTCGCCTCCCGGTCCAGTACATAGTTCGGCATTACGGGCTCAGGCTGACTTTTCTGGCGCATGGTTTCCGTCAGATCATGATCGGACACAAAACGCACGTGAAGCTTCTCATTCCGGACAAGCGAGGACACACTGGTCTGCACGGCCTGTGGAGTCCCCCGTGACGTATTCCACTGGTCCAGCATTTCCTTCCAGCCCTCAGACGCCTCCGCCCTTGCAATCCTCAGAAGAATTTCATGATCCGGCTTTTCAATCTCCTCCTCCACCATGGCAAGCGGCTTGTACACCTTTGCCTTCCATGGTCCGGAATCCATTTCCATGCCTTCCCGGTAATCCGGTGCACCCAGCGCCTGATCCACTGCGGGCATCACAAGATCGAGCATGCTCGCACTGGCCCATATCCGGTGCTTTCTGCCATGTTCACGCCACTGGAGCACCTGATCATCTGTGAATGTGCCGACAAGACACAGCTTCTCCATGGCTCTGGTCATGGCAACATACAAAAGCCTTGTCTGTTCAGAGAGTTCATCCTTTTTGCGCCGGACAGAGAACGCGGTTTTTCCGTATGTATCCCGCTTCGTATGCTTATGCCGGTTCACAGCCTGCATGTACACCCCGAGACTGTTCCGTCCGGCTGCCGTGCTCAGGTCCACATACAGACCCGGAACCTTGTCCTTGCCGGCGAGCCCTCTGCTCAGGTTCATGAGAAAAACGACAGGAAATTCAAGACCTTTTGATTTGTGCATGGTCATGATCCGGACTTCGTTATCCGTTTCGCCCATGGCTTTCGGTGAATCCCCGTCCCCGCCTCCGCGCAGCGTAATCTCATGAATTTCCGCAAGAAAATCCCGGAGCTTGAGTATGCCCCTTTTCTGCATGTCAAGAGCTTTCTGATACAGCGTATCAAGATTTCCCTGCCGCAGACGTCCGTCGGGATACGCGCCGCAGATCATGTAGTATCCCGTTTCACGCATCAGACTCCATATAAAATCTGACGGCAGCATAACGGAAGCATTCAGCTGCCAGGTTTCCACCTGGTCCAGTACATCTTTGCACCGTCTGTCAAGATCGCTGGAGCCGCGCCTCGCACACAGAAGGAACGCCTCTGCGAACGGCACGCCCTGTCCAGGCGCCTGCATACGGATCCAGGCCAGATCCTGATCCGAGAACAAGAATGGCACCTGCTTCAGCGCCGTGATCAGTTCCGTATCCTGATGAATATTGTCAATCACGCCCAAAAGCGCAAGGAACGCGCTGACCTCGGTCAGTCCATAATAATTCTGAGCCCCGTCATAGAAGCATGGAATGTGCATCTGCTTCAGCATGTCCACCACTTTCGGCGCGTCTGCAGAAGTGGACCGCATCAGAATACAGATATCCCTGAGCATGAAGCCGCCCGGCTCGCTCACAAGGTCGCGTATCCGCTCTGCGACAATCCTGCACTGGGCTTCCAGCATATCCCGCGTTTCCGGGCTCTCCGCGTTCTTCCGAACCAGCAGCAGCTCCACCGGTTCGTTCCTGCCGGTCACGTTTGCCACAAGGTGATCACCGGTCTCATAGTCCAGCTCATTGACTGACCGGTCCATGCTGTTTTCAAACACCGCATTGACTGCATCCACCACAGGCTCTGAACTGCGGTAATTGTCGCGGAAAAAGATTCTGCGCTTTTCCGCCTGCGCTTCATCCAGAAATGTGTCCCGGTAATGCATGAACAGTCCCGGTTCCGCATGCCGGAAACGATAAATGGACTGTTTGATATCGCCCACAAGAAACAGGCTTGTTCCGTGGCTGTGAAGAGACTGAATGATCGCATCCTGAATGGCAGACACATCCTGACATTCGTCCACATAGATCTCACGGTAGCGTTCCGTCATGCTCTGACGCACTTCCGGATGCTCCTCATCCGTCATCAGCTGATAGGTGAGCTGCTCCATGTCGGAAAAGTCCATGACATTGGCCTGCTGCTTTTCTTCCCTGAAGCAGATCATGACCTGTTTCAAAAGGGCTTCCAGTCCACGCAGCTGCCGCTGGATCCGCCGGTGGTCATCCGGCACCAGAGGATTTTCCAGCTCTTCCAGATTCTGTATGGCCCTGGGCAGTATGCCTCTTGGCTTGTTCTTCATCTGTTCCCGGAGCTTCTTGAACCCTTCGTACCATTCCTTCTGCTCCGCATTCAGCCCGCGCGCTGTAATGGTTTTCATCTGGTCCAGCGTCTGTCTGCACAGATCCTTCAGGTGCTTTATATCCGGATGGGGACCAAGTTCTTCCAGTGCCTGATTCAGACTGTCCACAGCCGCCCGGTCCTGGACAAGTCCGGCCGAAACCGCTGGCGGACAGTCTGGCCGGTCAGCGCTCTGCTCCATTCTGGCCAGAAGCGGGTCCAGGCCGGTCAGGTCAAGAAGCACGGATGACATCACTTCCTGCGCCCAGGGGTGTTCTTCCGTGGGCAGTGTCACCCGTTCAATGGCCTGCTCCAGATGCTGCATGGGCTCCGGTATGCCCATAAGAACCCGGTACAGTTCACGGCAGCTGTCCAGAAGCCGCTTCTGCGAAAAATCGGCCATCAGCGCACGGACAAGCTGCCGTTCCACGCCGGACTGTCCACTGTCGCTGTTTTCGAACAGCCGTTCCACTGCCGTGTAATAACTGCGCTCAAACATCCGGTCGGATTCATTCTCTTCGCAGACACGGACCTGTGAATCTATGTCCACAATATGGAAACCTTCTGCAATCACCTGACGGCAGAAGGAATGGATCGTGGAAATCTGCGCGCTTTCCATCTCCTCAAGAGCAATCACAGCTTCCCGGCTCCCTTCCCCAGCCGCACGGGTCAGACTTTCCTCCAGCTTCCGCCGCATGGACCGTGCCGCTTCCCGGGTAAAGGTGATCACCAGCATTTCATTGAGATGACGTTCCGGATTGCGAAGAAGATTCTGAACAATCCGCTCCACCATGACAGTCGTTTTTCCGGATCCTGCTGCCGCACTTACCAGCAGATCAGGGTTTTCCGCTTCGATGGCGGCACGCTGATCCCGATTGAAATTAGGCATACTTGTCTCCTTTGCCGTTTTTCTGTGTAAGTTCCACATTCCTCACAGATTTTCCTGCTCTGAGCAATTGTATAGACATATTATAGATGATAGAATATAAAAGATTCTTTAGTACTCTACGATTCCGAGGTTACATGTATGGTTTTCCCTTCCTCTTCCGGCAGAAAGCGGGCCTTTCTGATCCTTTCCATGCTGATCTTCGGCTCCATCGGCTATGTCCGTCGGATGATCCCGCTGTCTTCCTCGGTTCTCGCCTTCGCGCGCGGAATCCTGGGCAGTGCATTCCTTCTGCTGGCATCCGGCGCTTCGGGCCGCCGATGCCTGTCAGGAATCCATCGGAAACAGTTTCTTCTTCTCGCTCTGTCCGGGTGCCTGATCGGCTTCAACTGGATGCTGCTGTTCGAGGCATACAATCATACCACGGTGGCTGCTGCCACACTCTGCTACTACATGCAGCCGACATTTGTGATCCTGCTCTCGCCAGTTCTCTTCCACGAATCCCTGAGTCTGCGGAAGAAGCTCTGTGCCCTGGCTGCTTTTCTGGGCATGTTCCTAGTGTCCGGTGTCCTTGAAACCGGTTTCAGTCAGGACCTGACCGGAATCCTCCTCGGGCTCGGCGCCGGGCTTCTCTACGCGATGGTCGTGATTCTGAACAAGTTTCTCCAGGGCATGGATCCCTTCGGAAAGACCATCATCCAGCTGAGCTTTGCTTCCCTTTCCCTGCTGCCCGGCCTTATCCTTTCAGGAAGCCTGAACAGCTTTTCACTTGCGCCTGCCGGAGTGGCAGCGCTGCTGATCGCAGGCATTGTGCACACCGGGATCGCCTATGCCCTGTATTTTTCAGGCATGGACGGTCTCCCTGCCCAGAGCATTGCCGTCATCAGCTATGTGGACCCGGTTTTCTCCCTGTTTGTATCCGCCGTCCTGCTGCATGAACGTCTTTCTCTCTTCGCGCTCCTCGGCGCTTTCATGATTCTCGGAAGCGCGCTGATCAGCGAAATGGAAAGCAGTTCCCGCAGCAGGAAATCAGCCCGCATGAGTAATCCCTGAATGCAACTCTTTGTGCCGAACATGAGATGGAGGTTATTTTATGATCGAAGTCAGTATGCCTGGAAGTCTGGGCCGGATTTACGGGATTCTGCGCTTTCCGGCTTCCGCTGCACCATGTCCCCTGATCATTCTTTCGCACGGCTTTGGCGGCACACACCAGGGCGTCGATGACTACGCCTGCTTTTTTGTCGAGCACGGATTTGCTGCTTTCAACTTCGATTTCTGCGGCGGCAGCCCGGACAGCCGGAGCGAAGGAAGCATGCTTGACATGACCGTTCTGACAGAAGCCGACGACCTCGCCACCATCCTTTCCCATTTTTCGGCCGACAGCCGTTTTACACACATCTTTTTATGGGGCGGCAGTCAGGGCGGATTCATTTCCGCCTACACCGCCGCGGCATATCCGAAGCTTGTGCACGGCATGGTCCTTGAATTTCCTGCCATCGTTCTGCAGGATGACGCCAGGTCACGCATGGATGCCAGCGGAAGCTTTCCTCCCACCAGCAAAGTCATGAATCACACCATTTCCCGGAAGTTCAATGAGACGGCCATTTCCTTTGACCTGTATGACATGCTTCCCAATTATTCCGGAAACGTGCTGATTCTCCACGGTGATGAGGACAATATCGTTCCTCTGTCCTACTCACAGCGCGCACTTGAAGCTTTCCCGTCCGCCTCGCTTGTCGTTCTTCCCGGCCAGAAGCATGGCTTCATTGGCCAGGCAAGGACCCATGCCATGCAGCTGGAAACGGATTTCTTTCAGCGAGAGTCGCAGACGAATCCCGCCTGAGTATCCATTGTTTCTAAATCGAAGGAGATGTAACTCCTTCGATTTTTTTGTCCGCTTCTGTCCCGGTTCGCCACGCCTGCACAATGCAATCTTCCTGGTATGTGGTATACTGATGAAAGAAAGGATGATTGTCATGACACCGCGCGAGCGTGGGCTTGTTCTTGTTCAGATCGGTATCACATTTCTGGCATTTCTGCTCAGCACGCTTTTCATGCTGTTCAGCGTGCATCCTGCCGTTGCAGCCTGTTTCCGTGCCTGTGCCCTTCTCAGTGCGGCCAGTCTGTGCTGCATGGGTGCCATGCTGACCCGTCTGCCACGGGACAGATGGCTGGCTTCCGGTATGGTGATGTTCCTGGCCGGTGAACTGGCCGCCTGCATGCTGCCTGCTGCGGGAATCATTCCATGCATACTTGGATGTCTGTGCTTTTCCCTCGCCTACGCGCTTGACCGCCCCATTGACCGGCCCCGGCTTCTCGCGCTCGGGATCTACACGATAGCCCTTCTTGCAGTTCTGCTGCTCACCGGCATGCTGGACACAACAGCCGGCATTCTGTGGTTCCTCTGCGCCGTATCCTGCTTTCTGTCCGCTGTCATGGCGCTGCCTCAGGGACACCCTGTAAGGTTCGGTACATGGCTGGCCATGGCGGGTCTTCTGATTCAGACAGGCCTGTACGCAGCAGGCGACTGGATTCCAGCCCATATCATCTGCATGCTAGGCTTATATACCGGGCTTACCATGATCACATCGGAACTCTGGTTCCGTGCCTGTTCCGAGTCCTAATACAGGAAATGCAGAATTGCAAAATAATGCAGCACGGCTCCTGCCAGCACGAACATATGCCAGATGAAATGGGAGCCTTTCTTTTTCAGGGCAAAAGGAATAATGCCCAGGGTATAGGCAACGCCGCCGGCGAGCACGATATAGAACATTTCCGGAACCTCGCGGATCATTTTCGGCGCAAAAAGCAGAGCGCTCCAGCCAAGCACAATGTACATGGCCGTATGCAGCACTTTCAGACGCACCGGTCCGAAAACGCCCACCAGACTGATGCCCGCCGCTATGAATGCCCACATGCCAATGCACAGGTACAGACCCATGGGCTTATCCAGAAACAGCAGAAAAATAGGCGTGAATGTACCGCCAATGAGCAGATAGATAGATGAATAATCAAATCTCCGAAAAACCCGCTTCACTGTGGACCCGCCCCGGAAAGCATGATAAAGGCAGCTCATGAGAAACAGAACAATCATGCAGAGTCCATAGATCAGTGCAGCCGCAGTATGCAGTCCGCTGCGCGAACGCACGAGCAGAATGATGGTTCCGCAGATCGCCAGAGCCGCCCCGATTCCATGCGTGACAGAGTTTCCGATTTCCTCCAGGACCGAACGTCTCGGCGGCTCATTGATTTTCCTGAACCGTTCCCGTCTGGCGGCCCGTGCCGCTTTTTTTTCGGCTTTCCTCTTTGCCTTTTCCGTTTTCCTGGTCAGATCCAGTCTTTTCTTTTCTGAAGATTCCATGCTCTCAGGGGCCCCTGCCCCGGAATTTACAGCATGCGCCATATCGATATTTTACGCTCCGTTCTCTTGTTTCATTCGCCGTCTTGGGCTTCCGTCACGTCCGGCAGGTCCATCTCCGTTCCATCCTGCACATGTTCAGAAAATATGACGGAATCACCAAAAGATTCGATTCTTTGATTCCAATCCCTGCCGGAGCGGGCATTTTCATCCCTTATGCCGCCTCCGGGCAGTTTATTCATACCCTGTTCATCTTTTTGCGATATAGTGGCAGTGGAAGCGGGCATATTGACATTCCAAAAAGGAGGTTTATCGCACCATGGAAGAAAACAATCTGTCCAATATTCCTCATATGCCTGAGGAATCTGCCGACACCCTGTCCGGACTGATGGCGCTGACCCAGGCACAGAATGAATCCATGCTTCTCAATACCGCAGAGAAAATGACAGAGCTGATGCTGGCTTACAAGGAACTGAGAATGACCTATGCCTGTGCCATCAAAGAGGTCAGAACAAAACTGGAAGTCCTTGACGCAGAGATGAACATCCGCAACCAGCGCAATCCCATCTCGTCCATCACTTCCAGACTCAAGTCCAATCAGAGCCTCATTGAAAAACTGTATAGAAAGAACCTCACCTTTACCCTGCCAAACATCCGGAAATACATTCAGGACATTGCGGGAATCCGTGTCATCTGTTCCTATAAGGATGATATCTACAGGCTTGCTGATGCACTGCTGCATCAGGATGACATCACGCTCATTGAACAGAAAGACTATATCGCCACGCCAAAAAGCAATGGATACCGGAGCCTGCACCTGATCATTTCTGTCCCTGTTTTCTTCTCAGAGGAAAAACAGGATATACCGGTAGAAGTCCAGATCCGCACCATTGCCATGGATTTCTGGGCGAGTCTTGAGCACCAGATGAAATACAAGCAGGATATACCGCGCCAGGATGAAACCATTGCCCAGCTTCAGGCCTGTGCACAGCGGATTGCGGAGCTGGATGAAGAAATGCTCCAGATCCGGAAAAAAATCGATGCCGGCAAGGGAAAGCCTTCCCAGGAGGATATCCTTCTGGAAAAGCTCAGAAAGCTTGAAGAACCCATGATGTAAGCTTCCCGCATCCGCCCATCCATCCCACGGCTGTCATGCATGACAGCCGTTTCATTTTGCACCCGCGACTCACTGCAGTCCTTCCGCTGCTTCCCCTGCAATCCCCGGAAGATTTCCGTATTCTCCTGCAATTGCAACCTTCATGCCAATCGTTTATAATGATGTCTGACGATTTACACGTCTAAACTGTTCAGGAAAAGAGATGACTAGCCGTGACTCAGGATGCATCCCCGGCTGTATCTTTCCGACATATCTTCATGCAGTTTCCAGGTGTACTGGCCAATAACGACGTTTCCCTGGATATCCGCAAGGGAGAAGTCTTCGCTCTGGTGGGAGAAAATGGTGCCGGCAAATCCACGCTCATGAATATCCTCTACGGCATGAACCAGCCCAGCAGCGGGGAAGTCTATGTCAATGGTCAGAAAATCACGACATTTTCACCAAGCACAGCGATTGCCCACGGCATCGGCATGGTGCATCAGCATTTCATGCTCGTGCCCAGCTTCACTGTGGCTCAGAATATCGTCCTGAATCAGGAACCCCGCAAGGGAATTTTTTATGACTTTTCCCGTGCCAACGCCATTACGGAAGAACTCGAAGAAGAATACGGCCTTCAGGTTACTCCCACGGACCGCATTGAGGACATCTCGGTTGGCTTCCAGCAGAGAGTGGAAATCCTGAAAACCTTCCACCGCGGAGCAGAAATCCTGATCCTGGATGAACCCACCGCCGTTCTTACTCCCCAGGAGACCGACGAGCTGTTCGATGTCATTCGGACCATCGTGCAGAAAAAGCAGATGACTGTGATCATCATCACGCACAAGCTCTATGAAGTCATGGCGATTTCCGACCGCGTGGGCGTCATGCGCCAGGGGAAGCTTATCGGTGTATGCAATACCTCTGAGGTTGATGAGCGGATTCTTGCTTCCATGATGGTCGGCAAAGACGTGCTGATGGAAGCTCTGGATCACCGTCCCACAGAGGATCAGAGCGTTGCTGTCCGCGTGACAGACCTGCACGTAAATGATAACCGCGGTCTGCCCGCTGTAAGAGGGCTTTCCCTCACAGTACGCAAGGGTGAAGTGCTGGGAATTGCCGGTATTGAAGGCAATGGACAGAGTGAATTGATCGAAGCCATCACCGGAATGCGCAAGGTTTCCTCCGGAAAAGTCGAAATCCTTGGCACGGACGCCACCGGCATGAAGCCTGGCGCGATCCGCGCACTGGGCCTTTCCCATGTTCCGGAAGACCGGCTTTCCACCGGCATCTCCGCCAAGGCGGATATCACGGACAATCTTCTGGTGGGCAAAGAGACCAGGCCTCAGTTTTCCATTGGACGGCTTCACATCAAAAAACGTGCCATGCGTAAATATGCCCAGTCCATATATGATGAGTTTGATATTCGCGGAGCCGGTATCAACACCGCCGCCGGCTCTTTATCCGGCGGAAACATGCAGAAAGTGGTGGTCGCCCGGGAATTCTCCTTTGACACGCCTGTGCTGATCATCTCCCAGCCAACCCGCGGAGTGGACATCGGAGCCATGGATTTCATTCATAACCAGATCATGGAAAAGCGCAACAGCGGCTGTGCCATTCTTCTTGTCAGCGCGGATCTGGATGAGCTCTACCGTCTCAGCGACCGCATGGTCACCATCTATGAAGGCCAGATCACCGGTGAGTTCGATCCCGCTTCCATAGAAAAGCATGAGATCGGCTACTATATGACAGGCAGCAGAAAGGAGAATCCGTCATGAAACAGCGCAAGCAGTATCTCCTGAGCCTGGCTGTCAGCATCTTTCTGGCCCTTCTTGTCGGCGCAGTGATCATGCTGATCAGCGGCCACAATCCTATTGAAGGCTATCAGGCCATGTTCACCGGTGCCTTCGGAAATCAGCGCGCCATCGGTAACACGCTGTACAAATTCGCCCAGCTGTGCATTACAGGCATTGCCACCGCAGTGGCCAGCCAGGGCGGCATCTTCAATGTCGGCGGTGAAGGCCAGATGTACCTCGGCGCTCTTGCCTCATGCTGGCTTGGTGCCCTCCTTACCGGTCAGTCTCCATGGCTGGCCATCCCGCTCTGCCTTCTGATCGCAATCGCGGCCGGCGCCTTCTACGCCTATATCCCGGCCATTCTGAAGATCAAAATGGGCATCAGTGAAGTCATCACCACCATCCTGATGAATTCCATCGCCATTTTCTTCTGCACCTACATGGCCAACGGTCCTCTGAAAACAGCGGAAAAGGGCGTTTCCCAGGGAACGATCTCTCTGGATAAGACCTTCCAGTTCTCAAAGCTCATCCGCGGTTCCAATCTTACAGAAAGCATTTTCTATATTGCTGTCATCACGCTTCTTGTCTGGTACCTGATGAGCCGCACCACTGTCGGTTTCCAGATGAAACTCACTGGACAGAATGAAAGGTTTGCCCGCTTTGCCGGACTCAATGCGTCCACGCTGGGCATCCTCGGCATGCTCATTTCCGGTGCCATGTGCGGCATGCTCGGCATGTTCGAGTGCTTCGGTCTCCAGACCCGTTTCAAGCCCGACTTCTCCAACGAGTTCTACTTTGATGGAATGCTGGTGGCCATGATCATGCAGTATCGTCCTCTCGGCACCATTCTCATGAGCCTGCTGTTCGGTATTCTGAAAGTCGGCGGTATCACCATGCAGTCCCAGACCGGCATTTCCAGTGAACTGATCCTGATTATTCAGTCCATCATTATTTTCTTCATGGCCGCACAGGAAGGCATACTTGCCAATCTGGCAAAGCGCCGTGCAAGCCGTGCAGCTGCAGCCGGAACGTCAGGGGGTGTGAAAGCATGAATTGGGGCACAGTATTCAATCTCGGCACCCTCCTGAACACGGTGAACACCTCAACCATCGTCATCCTGGCCGCACTGGGCTGCCTTATGACCGATCAGGCAGGAATGATGTGCATCGGTATCGACGGCATGATCACCATCGGTGCCTTCGCGGCGGTCATGGGATCCTGGCTGTGTGATTCCTGGATCATGGGGCTGGTTTTCGGCCTTGTGTCCGGTGCTCTTGTCGGCCTGTTCTATGGATTGTTCGTCATACGCTTCCACAGTGATGAATTTATCATCGGTGTGGCACTGAACATCTTTGCCCAGGCATTGACCACGTTTATGCTCCGCTCCATTCCCGGACAGAGCGGATCCTTCCATCCGCAGACAGGACGCGTGGTCAAACTGCCCAGTCTGAACCTGGGCATGGTGGGATCCACGCCCGTGATTATTTCTCTGATGGTCATCCTCGCCCTGGTGCTGGTCATTGTCTGCTGGGTTTTCCTGTACCGCACACCCCAGGGCTTCTGGCTTCATGCCTCCGGCGAGCATCCGGAATCCCTGCGCAGTGCCGGACGCAGCCCTGAACGCATGAAGTACCTTGCCTCACTGCTCTGCGGGCTTTTCTGTTCCATGGCAGGTGCCTATCTTTCCCTCGGTTATCTGTCCACCTTTACAGAAAACATGTCCGCCTCCAAAGGCTATGTAGCCGTTGCATGCGTCATTTTCGGCCGTTCCAATCCTCTGCTGGTTTACCTGGCCACGCTGCTGTTCGGTTTCATCGATGCGGCCGGCCAGAGAATGCAGGGAATCATCAATCCCACGCTTACTGCCACCTTCCCCTACATAGGCACCATCCTGATGATGGTTTTCCTGGCTTTGAGGAATCAGCAGAAGCTCAGGAATGCTGGGAAATAACCAAAAAGCAGCGATCGTCGATCGCTGCTTTTCTTATAGCTCTTGGAATAGTCGGAACGCTTCCCTTTCGGAGTCAGCCAATGACTTCTCCCTTTGCATTGAATATCGGGAGCTTTTCAAGGTAGATCAGGTCTTCGCGCTTCTGCGCGTCACCTTCAGCGAGAATTGCCATTCTGCCCACAATATTGCCACCCGCAGCATTCACCAGGGTTTCCAGTGCGTGCAGTGACTCACCCGTGGAAATGACATCGTCAACAATCAGTATCCGCTTTCCCTTCAGCAGGGCAGCATCTGCGCCGTCCAGATACAGTTTCTGCACATTTGCAGTAGTGATGGAATGCACTTCCGTCTCGAACACATTCTGCATATAGATCTTTACGCCTTTGCGCGCAAGCATCCATTTCTTGTCTCCATGCTGTTTTGCCATCTCGTAAGCCAGCGGAATTCCCTTGGACTCCGCGGTAATCAGATAATCGTATTCGGGCGCTCTTTTCAGCAGTTCCTTTGCGCAGGCGATTGTCAGTTCACAATCGCCAAAAATCACAAACGCACCGATATAAAGATCGTCATTTACTCTGCACAACGGCAGTTCCCTTTTCAAACCTGCAACTGTCATGGGATAAGTCATTGTCAAATCAACCACCGTTTCATTATTCTTCAGCACTTGCGTGTCACCGAAATTCTATTACAGCATCCAGTAAATGTCAAACGCGCGCGCATCCGCAGAAAAAGCCATCCGCAATCGGATGGCTTTATCTGAACCTGTCCAGTTCCTCTGTGTGCAATTACACGCGCTTGATCTCTTTGATCTTCGCGGCCTTGCCCTGAAGATCACGCAGATAGTACAGCTTGGCACGGCGAACCTTGCCTTTGCGCAGTACTTCAATGTGGTCCACACGAGGGGAATGCAGCGGGAAAGTACGCTCCACACCAATGCCATAAGAAACGCGGCGCACAGTGAACGTTTCACGAACACTGCCATTGCGCTTGGCGATCACGGTACCGGCGAACGCCTGAAGACGCTCATGGGAACCTTCCACGACCTTGACCCACACGTTGACAGTATCGCCAACGTTGAACTGAGGACGATCGTTCCGAAGCTGCTTTGCTTCAATAGAACGGATAATTTCGCTCATCTTTCGGATCCTCCTTCCTTCATAGACGTTCGTATTCGGCTTCTGCACAATGTGCACGTTCCGAACAGCGGACCGCCCGTTGTCACAAACGCGATTTTATCACAACGCGGTATGCTCTGCAAGGGATTCCAAAGAAAAAATTCATTCCTTCCGGGTACGCGGCTCTGTTTTCCCGAAATACAGCGCATCCGTTTGACAACCTCTATCCATATCGCTATCATGTGCACAATGTGAATTGGGAGGTTGAAGCCATGCCAAATCAGATTCTTGAAGACCACTCCATCTATACGCTCCCCCTCGACGATGGCGACAGCGTGGATCTTCAGGCAGTGGGCCGCGTGATCATGAATGATATCACCTATGTTCTTCTTCAGGACAGCGAGGATGAAGAAGCACTTCTTGTGTTCCGGGTTGAGGAAGAAGATGGCGAAGAGTTCCTCACCTATGTGGAGGACGAATCCGAATCCGAAACGGTGTTCTATTATTTTGAAGCCTGTTCTGAAGACTACGAGTTCGAGGATGCCCGGTGATCATCCGTCTGCATCATCGTGTCTGAGTATGGAAAATCGCGGAAAGAGTGTGCATCACTCTTTCCGCGATTTTCTTACTGCGCCGCAATCTTTTTCTGCATCGTCTCCACAGCGCAGTGAAGCTGCGGATCCGCAAGATCGCCGAACTCATAAATGCCGTCATCATTCTCATCCAGTTCAACCGTGATGTCCGGTGTAATGCCGATACCATGCACAGCATTTCCATTGGGCGTAAAATACTGCGCAAAGGTGATCTGCATGCCGGCACCTTCCGTGCCAAGCGGCATCACAGCCTGAATGATTCCCTTGCCATAGCTCTGTACGCCGACCACGGTCGCATTCGCCCGGTCCTGCAGCGCACCGGTCAGAATTTCAGAAGAACTGGCACTGTTCTCATTCACAAGGATGACCAATGGCAGATCCACCTTTCCATCCTTGGAATACGCGCGTTCCTGATATCCGTCCTTATACTGGCTGTAAAAGATCAGGCCCTCGTCCAGGAAGATGTCTGCCATGGACTGAGCAGCATCCACCCAACCGCCCGGATTGTCTCTGAGATCAATGATGATGCCCTGAACATTTTGGGCTGTCAGTTCGTCGACCGCCTGCTGGAACTTCTCCGCACAGTCTCCTGCAAATTCATACAGGCAGATATACCCGATATTGTTCTCCAGCACACCCCATTCAACCCGGGTGACATTGATGATCGCGCGTGTAATCGTTGTATGGATCTCCTCCCCGTCCCGGAGGAATGTCACATGCACATCTGTTCCCGGGGTTCCGCGCATGATGTCCACCGCTTCAGTGAGGTTGTCAGCATTGACCTTCATGTCTTCGACCATGTAGAGTATATCTCCGCGCCGGACTCCGGCCGCCTCTGCGGGACTGCCTGTAAACGTGCGGATACAGGTACAGATCTGGGACTGATAGTTTGCCGAAATCAGAATGCCGATACCGGCGTATTCTCCTTCATCTTCTTCCCATATTTCGGCATAGGCTTCGGGTGTATAGTAGAAGGTATACGGGTCTCCCAGGCTTGCCAGCATGCCGGCCACAGCGCCTTCCAGAAGATCTTCCTCAGCCACTTCACCAAAGTATCCTTCCTGCACCAGACTGACCAGATCCAGCGTATCCGCAATCGATCTGTATTCCTCCACCATGAAGGATGGAAGGCTCACCATCGGCGTAACATCCGTTTCCACTGCATCCTCGGGGGATTCTGCCATTCCCTGACAGACAGGGCAGCATACCAGAAGAATCATTGTCAGCCACAAAGTCATGGATTTCATGAGTCTTCCTCCTCTCCCGTCATCTTTTCAGCCAGTTCCAATGCAGCATTCAGCTGACTGTCCTCATCCGCTGCGTCATCGTCTGCACTGCGTTCAACTTCAGTGTCCACTTCAAGACCGTTCATGTGGATCTCCACACCCTCCGCGCTGAGATAGCGCGCAGTGGCAAGGCACATCAGATCATCGTTCAGGTCATACCAGGTCAGCTTGGGCGTATTGCCGAAGGTCGTTTCTCCCACGAGTGGGGCCTTTTTGGCTTCTCTCAGCGCCTGGGCAAGAATCTCGGCGCCATCGGATGTATACTGGTCCACAAGCACGACATAACCGATATCCAGCCCGGAGCCCTCAGCCTTTACCACTTCCGGCTCACCCTGCTTGCCCTGGCATTTGGCGATTTCCACATTGCCAAGCAGTGCGCCAGCCACTTTCGCAGTCACGTCCATGTCATTGCCGATCGCTCCGCGCAGGTCAACAATCATCACTTCCGGATTGCTTTCCGCAAGGAAAGCCACTGCCTTTTCTATCGCTTCGCTCTCATCAAGGCTGATGATTTCCAGATACGCAATCTTCTCAGAAAGCATGGCAGCGCTGCATACGGTCGCTGTCGTGTCACATGTCAGCTCCGCTTCCATTTCTTCATAATCCCGGTAAAGCGTCACCTTGATGGTGCTGCCCGTTTTCCCATTCATAAACAGCTGGGCCAGCCCGAGCGTGCTGGCACTCACCACCTGATCATCCACAGAATAAATGATATCCCCCACCTGAATGCCTGCCTTTTCCGCGGAGGAACCGGCTTCCACCCGGGTGACAATGCACCAGTTGCTGTCACGGGAACGTCCGAGCCATGCTCCTGTAAAGGCAGTATCCTCCGGCCAGTTCCGGAGCTGTTCCGCCGCATCAGACATGTAATATACGTTTGCGATATCGTTCGTCATGCTGACAACGCCGGCATTCGCTCCGCTGATCAGCGTGTCCTCTTCCACTTCCTTGTAGAAATAGGTCATGATGGCGTTCTTGGCCTCGAGAAGCACATCGCCTTTCTGAAGATCCTTCAGAAGATCTTCCGGCAGCGCCACTGTTTCCACGTCAGAAGCCACATGCTCCCAGTCTGTGGGCAGTTCCGTATTCGTAAACGTTTCTTTTGTGGTCACAGACCCGGCCACAAACAATGATGCCAGCAATGCAAGAATCTTGGTCAGGAATCCCATGCCTTCCACCTCACTCTGTCCTGTTTATCTCCAGAAGCTTTCTCAGCTCCATGAGTACTTTAAACTGTACCGCATCCTGAAAATGCCTCAAATCCAGACCCGTTGCCTTCTGGATTTTGTCCAGACGATACACCAAGGTATTCCGGTGCATGATAAGCTGTCGGGAAGTATCTGAAAGATTCAGGTCTTTTCTGAAAAAAACTTCCACGGTTTCCAGCATCTCATCACTCAGAACCTTTTCGCTGCCGGTGCTGAGCATTTCTGAAAGGTAAGATTCAGCCGTTTTCCTCGGAATGGTGGCCAGGAACCTTTCAAATGACAGATTCCGATACGCAAACACACCATGCTTTTTCGTGAACCGGCTTCCCAGTTCCAATGCTTCAAGCGCCTGCTGATAGCTCTTTCTCACATCCAGAATCCCGGATACCCGCATTCCGATACCCATGTCCATGTTCAGACCTGTTTCTGTCATAACCGTATCCTGAAGCGCTTCCGCATACTGAAGCAGCTCTTCTTCGTCTTCCTGAGCGGTACGGACCAGAACTGCTTCATATTTGCTGACGTCTATCAGCACATCCCCATCCTGAAGCGGAATCAGCTCCTCAAGCTGATCACAGGCCGTTCCGGCAGGGACCATAAGCTTCATGACCAGAACCTGTTTGGGAACATTCAGCGAAACACCGTGCTTTTTCAATGCCTGTCCCGCTTCAGCATCCCCGTATTCGCCTTCCAGAATGCCCTTGCATATATCTTCAATCCGCTCCGCCCCTGCCCCTGCATTTGAAAGGATCAGCGCGGTCATGCGCAGCAGTGATTCTCCCCCCGGCAGTGATGCGTCGCAGCTGAATATACGCCCGGTACCCTTTGCCCGCAGATACTTTCTTCCGCTGATTTCTAAAACATCAGCCGAAGAAATCCGGGACAGTTCCGCAGACGTTATGTTCCATTCTGCCGGAATTTCATCTTCCCGGCGTATATCCACGCCTGTTTTCAGCCTTTCCAGATCACGCTGAATAATGTCCGAGCGGCGATTCATGCTGTTTCTCCTTTCGGCAAGACTTATAGGCAGGTTGAAGTATACCACATCTCTTTACATGTGGAAATGCTTCATTGTTTCTGAATCATGTACAAACTGTAAAACATCTGCGCTCAGGCAAAGCAGAATGATGTCATTCCTTCCTGTGGGCCATGGAGTTTCCTGCTCTCATGCCAGTCATCTTCCCTGAACTATATGGATCCGCACACAAAAAAAACCGGGATCCCGTAACGGGATCCCGGCGAAAAGCATTTTCCGGAAGCCGTGAATTACCGATTGAGCAGGGTCTTCTCGGTGTCCTTGTCGAAGAAATGCAGGTGGTTGACATCGAAAGCAACGCGGATCTTGTCGCCGGCACGGCTGGTGGTGCGAGGATCAACGCGGGCGATGATGTTGCCTTCCTTGCCGGTGGTGGTCAGATACAGGTAGGTTTCAGAACCCATCTGCTCGGTGACTTCCACGTTCACATTGATAGTAGCATTCGCATAGGTCTCGAGCATGGCGGCGCCATCACCGATATTCTCGGGACGGATACCCATGACGACTTCCTTGCCGATAACGCTCTCGTCATTGAACTTGGCAACCTTGCTGGCGGGCACAACGATCTTGTTGTCGCCGAAGGTAGCAACCACGTCCTGGCCTTCCTTGCTCAGCTTGACGTTGAAGAAGTTCATCTGAGGGCTGCCGATGAAGCCAGCAACGAACTCATTGCCAGGGAAGTCATACAGGTTCTGAGGAGTATCCACCTGCTGCACAACGCCGTCCTTCATAACCACGATACGGCTGGCCATGGTCATAGCTTCGGTCTGGTCATGGGTAACATAGATGAAGGTGGTCTGCAGGCGCTGATGGAGCTTGGTGATCTCAGTACGCATGGCAACGCGCAGCTTGGCGTCCAGGTTGGACAGAGGTTCGTCGAACAGGAAGACCTTGGGCTCACGGACGATAGCACGGCCCAGAGCAACACGCTGACGCTGACCACCGGACAGAGCCTTCGGCTTACGGTTGAGCAGGTGAGCGATGTCGAGGATCTTGGCGGCTTCTTCCACGCGGCGCTTGATCTCATCCTTGGGGGTCTTGCGCAGTTTCAGACCGAAAGCCATGTTATCGAACACGGTCATGTGAGGATACAGAGCGTAGTTCTGGAACACCATGGCGATATCGCGGTCCTTGGGAGCCACGTCGTTCATCAGACGGTCGCCGATGTACAGTTCGCCGTCGGAGATTTCTTCCAGACCGGCAACCATGCGCAGGGTGGTGGACTTACCGCAGCCAGAAGGTCCAACCAGAACGATGAATTCCTTGTCTTCGATGTCCAGGCAGAAGTCGCTAACAGCAGTGACGCCGCCCTGATAGATCTTGTAAATGTGCTTGAGAGATACGCTTGCCATGTTGCATTCCTCCTGTAATTTCGGCCCATTTCTCTGGGCTTCTTGGTTTACTGGAAGTATACTCATATTCACCCTTGGTGAAAATGGTCACATTTCACAATGTTTCATCCTTTTTTTTGTACATGTTGCCAACTCCGCAGAGAGGCATCCTTGATTCTCCCCTTTTGTTTGATTACAATGCAGGTATCACAACGTGCGGGAGGGCTTTCCATGAAGTTTCTGTTTCCGGGGTTCCGTCCACGGGCGCTCACCTTCTCCTATGACGATGGTGTTGAACAGGATATACGTCTCATGGACATTTTTACCCGTTACCACTTTGCTGCGACCTTCAATCTGAATTCCGGCCTGTGGGCAAGTGAGGGCACTGTGTATCCGCAGGGACAGGTCCACCGCCGCATGACACTGAAGCAGGCACGTGAAGTCTATGACGCTTCTTCCTATGAAATCGCCACGCACTGCGTAACCCATGCTTCCCTGCCCGATCTGCCCGATTCGGAAATAATCCGGGAACTGTTCCTGGACCGCATGAACCTGGAAAAGCAGTTTTCCCGCCCGCTGATCACAGGCATGGCCTATCCGTACGGAACCTGTGATGCCCGCACTGCCGGGCTTGCCGAAAGCTGCGGCATACGTTACGCCCGGACCGTACAGAGCACCCGCCGGTTCGATATCCCGAAGAATTTCCTGCTCTGGAATCCCACCTGTCACCATGATGATCCCAAAGTACTTGAGCTGGCCGAACAGTTTCTCACCACACAGGAAGATCAGATGAGTCTGTTCTATATCTGGGGACACAGCTATGAATTTGAGGAACACGACAACTGGGATCAGATGGAAGTCCTCTGCCACCGTCTGAGTGCTCACAATGACATCTGGTATGCCACCAACGGCGAAATCTGCGAGTATGTACAGGCGACGCGCCAGGCCAGATTCTCCGCGGATGGTTCTGTCATATTCAATCCCACCGCTTCAAAGCTTTATCTTCTCGATCATGACAAAAGGCATGTGCTTGCGCCCGGACAGACGCTCCGGCTCATCTGAGTCAGTCTCCATCGTTTTCCGATTCCCTGCCCGGCAAAATCAGGCTGTGCACCCGCACAGTCTTTTCCATTCAGCACCGGCGCCTGGCGCTCACGCCTGCATCATCCATAATTCCATGCAAAACCCGGAATTCCTTGCTGATGACCATGAATCCATGTTATGATGATTTCCACCAGATGACCGCTATTGCGAAAAACAAGCTGATACAGCAGGAGGAAACCGACATGATAAGAAGCCGGCAGATTTTGCGAAGTACTGTTCTCACCCTCATGTTCTGTCTGCTCTGTTCCTGCGCCTGTGCTCTGGAACATATGGAACTGAACGGTTCCAGTTTTTTCCCAGGCGACACGCTTGATGTGTACTGTTCCGGAGTGACAGCCGACGAATCCGCCGGACAATGCTGGATTGCCACAGCCGTCCCGGGAACCCCTGCCGGTTCCTATCTGGAATGGACGTACCTTCCCTATGGAAGCAGCCATGCATTCCTTCAGCTTCCCGGCACGCCGGGATCCTATGAAGTACGCTTCTATAAAGCGAACGCCGCCACCGATGAAAACCTTGTCCGGGAGAAAACCATTTCCTTCACCATATCCTATGGAAAGTCCGCAGGCAGTATCACCCTTGACCGTACAGCCTATCTTCCGGGACAGTATATGCAGGTATCCTACAGCGGCATATCCGCATCAGCCACCCAGCGTGAAGCCTGGATTGCCGTTGCCCGCTCAGGCGCTCCGGCCTCCAGTTACATGGACTGGAAATATGTGACTCCTGACAGCGGCTCCCTGTGGCTGGACGTGCCTGCGGAGCCGGGCAGTTATGAAGTCCGGTTCTTTCCCGCCAGCCAGGCCACCGAAGCCAACCTTGCAGACGGTCTCCGCATCCCCTTCTCGGTGGCCGGCAGCAGACCCTCAGACAGTACCGTCCAGTATCCCACCCGAAACGATTTTGACTGGGACCTTCTGGAGTACCTGCCGGGATACCGTTCCTGGACAGGCACCTATGCAACCAACTATAAAACCCTTTCCCTTATTCAGTCCGGCAGCAGCGTGACCGGCAATTATCCCGAATGGGACAGCGGCCGTCTGGACGGAACCATTGAAAACGGCATGCTCTGGGGATACTGGTATGAAGCTCCAACCTATCTCCCGCCCAATGATGCCGGGCAGATTGTGTTTGCCCTGTACCCGGACGGTCAGGGCTTCCAGGGCTGGTGGAGATACGGCAACAACGGAGCGTGGCAGGTCTGGTCTGCCGGTGAGCTGAATCTCCAGGCAGCTTCCCGCTGGGCCAGCGAAGCCATCTATGCCGCCGACGCCCACGGCCTGATACCCGGGTGTCTTCAGGGAAGCGATCTGACGCAGAATATTACCTTTGCAGAATTCTCTGCGCTTTCTGTCCGTCTGTTTGAAGAAATCTGGCAGACCCAGGAAATCCCGGTTCCCGCCCCGTATGCAGGGGTGCAGGGCCATTCCCTTGAGGTCGAGATCAACAAGGCGTACGGTCTCGGATTTCTGATGCCGGTCCAGGCGGACCTGTTCAGTCCTGACCATGCCTTCAGCCGTGAAATCATGGCCGCCATGTACTGCAATGTCATCCGTGCCTGCGAGTTTGACGGCTGCATACTGAATAATATAGGCAGCTTTTTCCTGCCCTATGCGGTGTTCGGGCATTTTGACGATGACTCTTCCATCAGCGCGTCCTGTCGGGACAGTATCGGGTTCATGTCCTTTGCCGGCCTCATGGATCCGGTTTCCGGCAACCGGTTCGAGCCGCAGAGCATGGCAACCCGCGAACAGGCCATCGTAACGGCTCTGCGTATTCTGCTCCGCGAGCGCGCCATCATGGACGGACAGCTCCTTCCTGCAGGCCAGGCCCTCTCTTCCTACCGGAAGAACTGACGCGCTTTTCACAACATGCACCACCGGAAAGGAGAACAGGCAGATGCCGATGATCTGCCTGTTCTCCTTTTGCATTGTGCTGCTTCCGTTTTTTCTTTCAGCGCGCCTCCGGGAGCTGCCGCTTCCCGGGACGCTGCATGCATACAATCCCGGCAACAAACAGCAGCGTACCCCCGATAATCCAAATGCTGACCGCTTCATGGAAGAACAGAATGCCCCAGGCCAGGGAGAAGAACACCATCGTGCTCTGAAGCAGCGCAACCATCTGAAATGGTACCAGGGGAATGGCCTTGGCATTGAGATAGAATCCGATGCCCGTGACAAATCCAAACCACAGGATTGCCGCCACGCACCGGAAATCCGGGACGGAAGAAGGCAGAACACTGCCTTCCCCCAGTGGAACGGCAAACGCAAGCACTGCGGCAACCGAGAACATGAAAAGGTTGCTGTCGAGAATATCTAAATCGTCCGCGACTTTCTTCTGGGCAAACACAAACAGACCCGCACAGATACCGGAGATCACATACAGAAGCGTCAGTTTCAGGTCGCCCGACAGCATTTCCCCAAGCGGCATGCCATTCCAGGAAATCATGAGAATGCCTGCCACACAGAAGCATACGCCCGTCCATTTCATCGCATTCATAGCTTCATGAAGCACAGCCACGCCCAGCACGGTAAGCAGCACCATCTGAACCGGCTGCGTCAGGATATTGCCGTAGGAAACACCGATGGAAAGTGCTGTATTCTCCGTCGTATAGGCAAGGAACTTGGCCGCAGCACCGAATACCAGCCATTTCCAGTGCCGCCGCAGGGATGCCCGGAAATCGGCGCGGAAGTGCTGCCGGCGAACGGCCTTGAGCCCAAGAAGCCACAGCACCCCGACAAAAAACCGCATGAACGTGATCATGGACGGTGTAAAAAACGGCCGGATCAGTTTGACGCAGGTGCCTCCAAAACTGAAAAACAGCGCCACCATCATCAGATACACATATCCCATATCCCCGCGCCTCCTGTTTGCCCCGTATACCACGAAAGACTGATCTGCCCGCATGGTCCGGTCAGATCAGTCCGGCCGTTCTGTCGCTGCCCCGCCGGCCCTGCATGCGTTATTTCGGCATGTCCTGGTTCAGACTGTCACTTTTTTTCATGCTCCCGGATCGCCTTTTCCATGGCCGTCACAAATTCCGGCATGTCCCTTTTCATGCGGATAAATCCGCCGCTGCGGTTGAGAAAGACATGCTCCGACGTTGCGGTACAAACGGGGTTTTCCTGTCCGCGCCTGCGCATTTCATAGCGCATGGTAAGCACAACCCCATTGAACGCTTCCGGCCAGGTCCGGATCTCGATCTCATCGGAGAATGTACAGGCTTCCATGTATCTGCAGGAAACGGCACGGACAGGCGATACAACCCCTTTTTTCTCCATATCCGCATAGGGAAATCCCATGGCGTCCATGAACTGAATCCTGGCTTCCTCCATCCAGTGGAGATAATTGGCATGGTGCACGATCCCCATCATATCGGTTTCATAGTACTGCACCCTGTGCAGGGTAACCCCGTTATCCCCGTCCCCAGTACCGGCTTTCTGCGGGCCGTTCAGCACTTCTTCCTCGGACGCGCACTCAATGCCCTCCAGGGCGGGATGTCCCGTCAGTCTCCGGATAATCCGCCATCCGGCTTCAGCAGTCTTCAGGCTCTCTTCCGTGGGCCGGAACCCAAGGTCCATGTACAGCTTGCACGCCAGCCATGTGGTCGTCTGTGTCGGAACAACGGCATTTTCATACCCGAGCTCGCGCATCCTCGCCAGTACACGGGTCACCAGCGGCTTTGCCAGCCCCAGGCCCTGGCTTGCGCGGCGCACTGCCACCCAGTGCAGCCAGCCGGTATGCCCGTCATCGCCCTTTTCGATATCAAAGTATGCCGATGCGGTGGCCACGCACTGACCGTGCCTGTCCGTCACAAAGAACATACGTTCCCTGAGGCTTTCCTCTTCTGCAGCAAAATATCGGTTCCAGGCGTCCAGGCCTTCCTCCCGTGTTCTGAATTCCCTGGCGCTCAGTTCAATCCCGATCCAGACATCCCGGTCTCCCGGCACATAATTCCGGAACGCATACCCTTCCGGAAGCGGTATTTCCCGGATGTCCGTCAGAGGTCGTTCCATACGCACTGCCTGATACCATATCCGTTCGTCATGATTGTCAAACATCTGAAGTGTTTCGGCAACTGTGCCCATATCCGTGCTCCCTTCAGAGAAAGAAAGCCGACAATCCCGGGACCGGAACCCGGAATGCCGGCAAATTGGATCGTTTGCTTCCTGGAATAACCCCTGTTCCGTCATCAGGAACGGCGGCTGTTCAGATTTTCGCGTTCACGATGCAGTTCCTGCATCAGAGAACTCATATACTGTTCGCCCTGACCCAGCACTTCATCCAGATAGGAAAAGGTTTTCTGCCTCAGCTGTGCCATGGCGGCGCTGTTCTTCTCGGACAGTTCATTGGCCTCAACCCGGGCACGCCTGTAGATGCTCTCCTGCTCAATGAGCTCGCGCGCCTGCTGCTGAGCGCCCGCAAGAATCTGATTGGCCTGATTCTGAGCCTGGCCCACAATCATGTTGGCCTGTTCCTGGGCCTTGGCGGACCGCTGTGCCATCTCGCGTTCCGTTTCCGCCTTCACGCGCTCAAGTTCCGCATTGGCGCTCTGAATCTTCGCTTCGATGTTTTTCAGTTCCTTTTCCGCATCGGAAACAATCTTCTCTGCCTCGCTCTTCGCCTGGCTTTCCGTCGCAGCTGCGTCCTGACGGGCATCACTGATGATTTTCTCCCGCTCCTGCAGCACCTGCTGTGCTTCTTCCACGGATTCCGGAATCGCCGTCTTCAGCAGATCAATCCGTTCCAGGGTTTCCTTGCGATTGATGGAGCAGACGTCCGAGCGCACCCAGCTGGACTTTGCCTGGGTCAATACATCCGTCAGTTCCCCGAGAACGCGCTTCACTTCCTGGATATTCTTTCCCATGTCTGACATATGATTACCTCCCCGCGGTCTGAGCCGCATAAAACTCACTGATCTCCTGCCTTACACACTCCGGCACGCATCCCGTAAGGTCCACGCCGTACCCTGCCATCTCACGGACAACAGAGGATGACAGAAACCCGTGCTCGGGCTTGCCTACGAGAAACACCGTTTCCATATCCGGGGCAAGAAACCGGTTCGTCTGGGCCAGCACACGCTCACCCTCGAAATCCATTTCCGCCCTGAGCCCGCGGATCATGCAGCACGCTCCCACAGAGCGCGCATACTGAACGGTCAGCCCCTCAAACATGTCAACACGCACATTGTCCAGTGCCGCGCAGCTTTTTCTCAGAAACTCCACCCGCTTTTCCATGGGCAGCGTTCCCTTCTTGTCCGGATGCCGGGCCACCGCGACCACCACTTCGTCGAACAGTGCTGCCGCGCGGGTAATGATGTCCATATGTCCCAATGTCACGGGATCAAAGGAACCCGGATATACGCAGATTCTCATGACTGTATCCTCTCCAGAAACAGAAGTCCGCAGTAGCCGTACCGTCTTCTGTCCCGCACTCTGTACTGCGCGGAAAACGCCGGGGTTTCAGATGCCTTGTGTTCGATTATGATCTGTCCGTCATCCTCCAGCAGGGGAAGAACGGCCTCGGTCACTTCCGTCAGATCTTCCATGGCATAGGGCGGGTCCAGAAACACCAGATCAAACTTCAGGTTTTCCCGCCCGCAGTAAGCCAGTGCTTCCTTCCAGTCGCAGCGCAGGATCCGCATCTGCTCTTCAAACCCCAGCGCATGCGCGTTCTTCCGCTCCACCCGGTTTGCCTCAGCGTCCCGGTCGCACAGCACTGCAAAGGCAGCCCCGCGGCTTACAGCCTCCAGAGAAAGCGCTCCGCTTCCCGCAAACAGATCCAGCACAGCCGCATCATGAATGCGGTTCTGCAGAATATTGAACAGGTTTTCCCTCACCCGGTCAAGCGTCGGCCGTGTATCCCTGCCTTTCGGCGCTTCGATGGTTCTGGATCCTGCTTTTCCGGCCACAATACGCACTCAGTTCAAAGCCTCCGGTCCCTTGGGCGCACGACGCTTCCTGGCCTTTTCCCTGCGGCTCTTCTTCCGGCGCTTCCTGGCATTGCGGGCAATGTCGGAATGCACCTGGGTACGCACCTGCACGCCCCTGGTATAGCCAAGACCGTAGGCAATGCCCGGAAGCAGCACGATCAGGGGGCTGAGGCGCTCAAGCGTCAGAAGTCCGGAACGGTTCGCAGCACCGACCATGTTGACAAAGGGCATGATGGACAGACGGATAATAATCCGCAGAACGCCTTCAAGCCCGAGCATCACCGGGGTATGGTAATAGGTCAGGCCGAGTCCCACTTCATCCCTGGTCTCAAGGCCGGACACCCATGATGGAAGCGCGCCGAGACCCGTGTTCTGCTCCTTGGCCACCACAGCAAGAATCAAGGCGCAGAGGAACAGGGGAAGCGTTCCCAGCAGCCCGGTCACAAAGCCTTTTCCGAAATGGAAGCACCGCGAAAGCTCTTCCGGAGCAATGGGCTGGCCGGTTTCCCTGCGGTGATACATGATTTCGCCCTGGTTCACAGCCACGGTGCCCCGGCCGATGCCGCTGTAATAGAACATGGCCATGACCACAAACGCCACAAGTCCGTTGGTGAGCACCCGCAGCGCTGTGTTGTCAAACGTCAGCACGCCGCACACGATCAGGTACAGAATGGCCACAATAATCATGGATCCGCAGATCATGAGGGCGCTTCTGATTACCGTGGAATCCCATATGCTTCCTGTCAGATAGGGTTTCTTTACCACAACCGGCTTTTTCTTGGCCGCACCGCGGTCAGTCGTCTTCTCCATACGATATCATCCTTTCACGGATCTACTCAGTCTTTATACACTCTCGGTACGCGGTTCGTGGCAGCCAGCAGAATTTCATAGGGAATGGTATGCGCCCAGCCGGCCATCATGTCCGCATCTATGCATTCGCTGCCATCCGTGCCCATCAGCACCGCGGTATCCCCGATCTCCGTCCGGGGCACCCCGCTCACATCCACCATCATCTGGTCCATGCAGATTCTGCCAAGCACCCGGCAGCGGCAGCCGTGCACCAGCACCCAGGCTTCCCCGCCCGAGAGTCTGTGATACCCGTCGCCGTACCCGCAGGATACCGTGGCCACCTTCATGTCGTGATCCGCCCGGAAGGTCCGGCCGTAACTGACCGTGTCACCGGCATGCACCGTCTTGACATACGTGATTTCCGCCGTCCAGCGCATGCACATTTTCAGGCCTTTGCAGGTGCCGGTCGGTGAATATCCATACAGGGAAATGCCGGCCCGCGCCATATCGAAAGCCGCTTCGGGCATCATGCACTCAATGGCGGCCGAATTGGCACAGTGCCGCAGCACATGCTTCGGCAGCGGATCACTCAGTCTCCTGAAGCGTTCCAGCTGTTCCCTCGCAAAGCCCAGGTCGTCCCCGTCCGCATCCGCAAAATGCGTGAACACGCCGGTCAGCTCCACAAGTCCGCCGGAAGCCGAAACCGCGTCCACCACCGCATCCCGTTCCTCTTCCGTGCGCACGCCGATGCGGCTCATGCCGGTATCCGTTTTCAGATGCACCCTGGCCCGGCGCCCAAGGCGCGCGGCCGCTTCGGTCAGCGTGTGCACCATGTCTGCCGTGCACACAGCCAGCGTGATGTCATGTGCCACCGCCGCATCAGCTGCGTCCCTGCCGACTGCCGCTCCGAGCACAAGCACCGGAGCTTCAATATGATGCTCCCTGAGTTCCAGGGCTTCTTCCACCGTGGCGACCGCCAGCCAGGACGCACCGGCATCCAGAGCCGTGCGCGCACATGGAACAGCGCCGTGACCGTAGGCATCCGCCTTGACCACAGCCATCAGCATGGTCCGCGCCGGAAGAAGGCTTTTCACCAGCCTGACATTGGCGGCAAACGCCTCAAGATCAATCTCACGCTGGAGATGTCGAAGATTCATCATGACTTCGCCTCTTGTTTCCTGCCGGATTCCATTTCATGCCTGTGGATCTGGCTGTTCAGCATATTGATGTCGCCGCACCCCATGGTCAGAACGAGATCCCCGCTCTGCCAGTGAGCGCGCAGATACGCTTCCGTATCATCAAAGGAGGGAGTCCATACGGCATTGAGGCCGTGCTTTTTCATACCCTCCACCAGCATGCCGCTGTTCAGGTCTCCCGGATCCGCTTCCCGGGCCGCGCAGATATCCGTGACAAGCACCAGATCCGCTGCTTCGCAGCAGGTCAGATAATCCTCGAACAGTGCCCGGACCCGCGAAAAGGTGTGCGGCTGCATGACAGCGATCAGCCGGCCCCGGCAGCGCTTCCGCCCCACGGAAAGTGCGTTGCGCATTTCCGCCGGATTGTGCCCGTAATCGTGAAAGATTTCCACGCCGTCAATCTCATCCGTCTTTTCAAACCTGCGGTGCACGCCACGGAAGTCCGAGAGGATTTTTCCCGCTTTTTCCATGTCCGCCCCGAGTTCGCACACGGCAGAAAGGGCTGCCATGGCATTGAGGGCGTTGAACCGGCCTGCCACCTGAAGCTGCACCCGGCAGAGTTCCCGGTCTTCCCGCATGAATACAAATCCCGGACATCCTTTTTCGTCTTCCTGATATCCGGAGGGATGGTAGGTGCACGCATCCCCAAACCCGAAGGTCACCTTTTTCCCCCGGACATGCTGCATCTGGCGGACAATCCTGGGATCATCCCCGTTGCCCACCACCACGCCGCCGGCCGGCACACTGTCCATGTACTTTCCAAAGGTCTCTTCAATCTCATCAATATCCCGGTAACAGTCCAGATGGTCCGCATCAATGTTGAGCACCACTGCCATGGTGGGGCGCATCTCCAAAAAGCTCCTGCGGAATTCGCAGGCTTCGGAAACAAAGATCTCGCTGTGGCCCACCCTGGTGCTCCCGCCGATCGCATCCAGACGTCCGCCGATATGAATACTTGGGTCCATGTCCAGTTCCAGAAGCATCTGGGAAAGCATGGCCGTGGTCGTGGTCTTGCCATGGGCACCGCATACGCCCACAGACCACTGATGACCATCCATGAGCTGGCCCAGAAGAACCGACCGCTCCATGGTGGGGATGCCCAGGCGCGCGCACTCGGCCCGTTCAGGATTTTCCGCCGAAATGGCTCCGGAGTATACCACAAGGTCCGCCCCGTGCACATTCTCCGCCGCGTGCCCCACATACACCCGGATTCCCTTTTCCCTCAGCCCGTCCAGTAAATATCCGTCACTCCGGTCCGAACCGGTGACAGCATACCCCTGGTCAAGGAGCATCTCCGCAAGGCCCGACATACTGGAGCCGCCAATTCCGATCAGATGAATCCGTTTTCCGGCATAATCCCGGATATTCGGTATCTGCATACCTGTTTTCATCCTCCACACTTCCGGAAAATCCCGGATAATGAACAGTCTTCATTATACACGCGCGGCCCTGTCAAGGCAAGCTCCGAAAAAGTCTCTTCATTATTATGAAGTGCTTGACATTTTATATGCGCCCGTTTATATTGACCCGTGCGGTACGCCGCATTTTCAGAAATCAGGAGAAGGAGCATTCCCATGACAAAAGCACTGATCTCCGTAACCGGCCTCGACGCCACCGGCATTATTGCCAAGGTTGCCACGAAGCTAGCCGACCTGAACATCAACATTCTCGATATTACACAGACCATCCTGGACGGATACTTCACCATGATGATGGTGGTGGACCTTGACGGTGCCCATATGGGTTTTGCCGACATTGACCGTGAGCTTCAGAGTGTAAGAGATGAACTCGGCATGGCCATTCACATGCAGCGCATGGATATTTTCGATGCCATGCACCGCATCTAGGAGGGAATGCCATGATTGAAACCGGCGAAATCCTCCAGACCATGCATATGATCCAGGAGGAAAACTTTGACATCCGCACCATCACGCTGGGCATCAATTTGCTGGACTGTTCCGATCAGAATCCCGAAGTCTGCGCCCAGCGCGTCTATGACCGCATCTGTTATGTGGCAAGGGATCTGGTGAAAACCGGTGAGATGCTGGAAGCCGAGCTCGGCATTCCCATCGTCAACAAGCGGATTTCTGTCACCCCTGTCTCCCTGATCTGTCAGGGAGATCCCCGCCCCATCGCAAAAGCGCTGGACCGGGCAGCCTTCAATACGGGCGTCAACTTTCTCGGCGGCTATACAGCCCTGATGCACAAGGGTGCCACGCAGGCGGACGAGCGTCTGCTCGCCTCCATTCCGGAAGTCCTCGCCACCACTGAGCGCCTGTGTGCTTCCGTCAATGTGGCCAGCACGCGCTCCGGCATCAACATGAATGCCGTGCGGGAAATGGGCCGCATCATTCTGGATACGGCCCGCGCCACAGCGGACCGGGACGGACTCGGATGCGCCAAGCTGGTGGTCTTCGCCAACGCGGTGGAGGACAATCCGTTCATGGCCGGCGCCTTCTGCGGCATCGGTGAGCCCGAGCAGGCCATCAATGTCGGGGTTTCCGGCCCCGGCGTGGTCAAGAAGGCGCTTGAAAAAGTCAAGGGTGAACCGTTTGACGTTGTCGCGGAGACCATCAAGCGCACAGCCTTCAAGATCACCCGTGTCGGCCAGCTGGTCGCGCGGGAAGCTTCCCAGCGCCTGAACATTCCCTTCGGCATTGTGGACCTATCCCTGGCGCCCACCCCGGCCCGCGGAGACTCCGTAGCGCATATTCTGGAGGAAATGGGCCTTGAATGCACAGGCATTCCCGGAACCACCGCCGCACTCGCCCTGCTCAACGATGCCGTGAAAAAGGGCGGAGTCATGGCCAGCAACCACGTGGGCGGACTCTCCGGTGCCTTTATCCCTGTGTCCGAGGATATCGGCATGATCGACGCTGCCGCCCGGGGCGTGCTTACCCTGGAAAAACTCGAGGCCATGACCTGCGTCTGCTCCGTGGGCCTGGACATGATCGCCGTGCCCGGCGACGTGAGCGCCTCCACCATTTCCGGCATTATCGCGGATGAAGCCGCCATTGGCATGATCAATCAGAAAACCACTGCGGTCCGTCTGATTCCCGCCATCGGCAAGAAAGCCGGTGACACCGTGGAATTCGGCGGTCTCCTGGGACACGCTCCGGTCATGCCCGTGAGCCCGCTCTCCTGCGGTGAATTCATCGCCCGCGGCGGCCGGATTCCCGCTCCTCTGCATTCTCTTCGCAACTGATACTGGAGGATATGAATGAGTAATTTTGTGGACCGCGTCCGCATCACCTGCAAGGCAGGGAACGGCGGCGACGGGTCAGTCTCCTTTCACAGAGAAAAGTTTGTGCTCAACGGCGGTCCCGACGGCGGTGACGGCGGAACCGGAGGAGACATTCTTGTATATGCAGACCCCAATATGCATACGCTTCTGGATTTCCGCTTCAAAAGCAAGTATCACGCGGAAAACGGCACGGGCGGCAGCGGCGGCCGCTGCAGCGGCAAGCGCGGTGAAAGCCTGACCATCAAGCTGCCCGCCGGAACCGTGATCCGGGACGCGGAAACGAACCTGGTGGTTCTGGACATGGATGTGCCCGGCGAGACCCGTACGCTCCTTCACGGCGGACGCGGCGGCTGGGGAAACATGCATTTTGCCACGCCCACCCGTCAGGCACCCAACTTCGCAAAGCCCGGCACGCGCACGGAACCCCACACCTTCGTGCTGGAGCTCAAAACCATTGCTGACGTAGGGCTTGTGGGCTTTCCCAATGTAGGAAAGAGCACATTCCTTTCCGCCGTTACCGCAGCCCGGCCCAAGATTGCGAACTATCATTTCACCACGCTTTCGCCCAATCTCGGCATGCTGCGCCGTCACGGCCAGGATATTGTGATCGCGGACATTCCCGGACTTGTGGAGGGTGCTTCGGAAGGCGTCGGCCTTGGCCATGATTTTCTGCGGCACGTGGACAGAACTCGTCTGCTTCTGCACGTGCTGGATGCTTCCGGCTCCGAGGGCCGCGACCCCGTGGAAGACTTTGAGGCCATCCGGCACGAACTGGAAAACTGGGGAGACCTGGCAGAGCGCCCGCAGATTCTTCTGTGCAACAAGACAGACCTGCCCGACGCCCGCGAACAGCTTCCGCGCATCCGTGCCCATGTCGAACCGCTGGGTATTCCCGTGTTCGCCATCTCGGCCGCTGCGCATCAGGGGCTTGAGGAAGTGCTGGACTGCGTGGAAAAGACCCTGCGCACTCTCCCGCCCATCACGCATTATGAACCTGAAACGGAAGCCGAGCCCCTGCGCGACCAGAGCGGCTTCAGCGTCACCATGGACGGAAGCACCTATGTTCTGGAAGGCTTTGCCGTGGAGCGCCTGCTGGATTCTGTCAACTTTGACGACGAGGAAAGCATGGCCTGGTTCCACCGCTCTCTCCGGCGTCTGGGCATGATTGACGCCCTGCGTAAAGCCGGTGCCCACGAGGGCGATACTGTCCGCATTGAGGACATGGAATTTGATTTTATTGATTAACGGAGGTTGTCATTCATGACCGGAAAACAGCGTGCCATGCTTCGTTCCATGGCCAACACCATGGACACCATTCTGTATATCGGCAAGGACGGAATTGTCCCCGGAACCCTGACCCAGGCAGACGACGCCCTGGAAGCCCGCGAACTCATCAAGTGCTGCGTGCAGCCGGAATGTCCGCTCACGGCCAAGGAAGCGCTGGATGAACTGTGCGAAAAGCTCGGCGCAGAACCCATTCAGCATATCGGCCGGCGCTTTGTCATGTTCCGGCAGAGCCGGGAAAAGCCCCGGATCATCCTGGCATGACAAGAGAAAGCCTTGACCACCCCTTCTCAGCCTTCTGGCGCCCTGACAGCCGTATTCTGATACTGGGAAGCTTTCCATCTCCCGGCAGCCGGAAAAACGGCTTTTATTATGGGCACCCGAGCAACCGGTTCTGGCGCGTCCTGGCGAATGTCTTCCTTGAGCCGGTTCCGGAAACACTGCAGGAGAAGCAGACACTTCTGCTGTCTCACCGCCTTGCACTCTGGGATACCGCAGGCCACGTGTCCATTGAAGGGGCCAGCGATGCCAGTGCACGGGACATCGTTCCCAATGACCTGTATTTCCTACTGGAAGGCGCACAGATCCATTCCATACTGCTCAACGGACGGCTTGCCGGTCAGATTTTTGAACGGCACATGGTCCGCAGCGGCATGCCGGAGCATGTGATTCTTCCGTCCACAAGCGCTGCCAACGCCTCCTGGTCCCTGGAAAGGCTGATTCAGGCCTGGCAGCCGTATCTTCTGGACTGACGTCCGATCCAGTCAAAACTACGCACAAGGAAGTATGTCTTCATGTCTCAGAAAAACCGTTTCTCCACACGTTCACTCACCATCAGCGGCATGATCGCCGCCGTATACGCAGCGCTCACGCTGGCGCTTCCTGTTTTATCATACGGTGCATCTTCCGGATGGGAAATGCGGATTTCCGAAGCGCTCACCATTCTGCCTATTCTTCTGCCGGAAGCCGTTCCCGGGCTCACGGTCGGATGCCTGATCGCCAACCTTCTCAGCCCGGTCGGGGCACTGGACGTCGTGTTCGGAACGCTTGCCACACTGATCGCTGCTCTGGGCACACGTGCGCTGCGGCACAGACCATGGCTCGCTGCCGCCTGCCCCATTGTGTCCAATGCCCTCATTGTGGGAACACTTCTTTCCTCGGTATACAATCTTCCCCTCTTTTTCACCATGCTTCAGGTCGGTGTCGGTGAACTGGCTGCCGTTCTCATCGGCATGATCCTGTATCATTTTCTGCGCGACCGCGGACTGGTGGCAGCCCTTGAAAAGCAGATGGAATCCAAGAAGTGAAACCATGCCCGATTTCCAGAAGACGCCGCCTGCCTCAGCATCCGGCCTCTTCGGAATCTCAAAGCGTCCCCGTCGCCTGCGCTGCCGGCCGGAGACGTTTTTTTCCGCACATCTACCGTTTCAGGTTAGTAACATGGTTGTTAAATTTCTTCCACAGCCTTCCTATCGGTTAACTCAGTCAGGGCATTGTGGTATAATGTTGAATGGACTATTGTTTCCGGGAGGTATGTTAACCTTGGATAAGCCGGACCTGATTCTCGCTTCCCTTTCCCCCAGGCGTCAGGAGCTTCTGAGCCTGACGGGACTCTCCTTTGAGGTCATAGCGCCTCAGGTGGACGAGCACACAAGCCTCGGTGCACGGGAAGCCGTGCAGGAGCTCTGCCGGCGGAAGGCCATGCATGTCATGAGCCTGCATCCCGGAAACATCATCCTTGCCGCCGATACCCTGGTTGCCATGGAGGATGTGCCGTTTGG
This sequence comes from uncultured Clostridia bacterium, assembly GCA_946534895.1. Classification (GTDB taxonomy): domain Bacteria; phylum Bacillota; class Clostridia; order Christensenellales; family Aristaeellaceae; genus UBA2943. The sequence goes on along the minus strand of CAMNDE010000002.1, from coordinate 26,564 downwards.
AAAGCCTGCCGATGAAGAGGATGCCTTCCGCATGCTCTCCCTGCTGCAGGGACAGACGCACCAGGTGCATACCGGCGTATGCGTGGCAGACCGGAACGGAACACTTCACACAGGCGTGGATACCTCAGACGTCACCTTTCTTCCCATGACGCCGTCTGAGATCCGGGCCTATATTGCCACAGGCGAACCCATGGACAAGGCCGGAGCCTATGCCCTTCAGGGAAAAGCAGGCATGTTCATCCGGGAAGTGGTGGGCACGCCCTCAGGGGTCATCGGACTCCCGCTGCCCCTTACCTGCCGGCTTCTGCGTGAATGCGGACTGCCGATACTTACTTCATCAGATTAAGGATGGGATTGCATGCCTTTTGTTGCACCGGATGTCGCCATTGATCTGGGGACTTCCAATACACTTGTTTATGTGCGCTCCCGCGGAGTGGTCATCTCCGAGCCCACGGTCGTGGTGGTCTCCACCCAGGACAAGCGCATGGTCCGCGCTGTGGGCGACGAAGCCAAGTTTCTCCTGGGCCGCACCCGTGATTCCCTTTCAGCTGTCATGCCGATCCGCTACGGCGCCATTTCCGATTTTGACGCTGCAGTGGTCCTGGTGCATTACTTTCTGAGAAAGGCCATTGGTTCCAGCTTTCTGGTCAAGCCGAGAGTCCTGGTGGCCGTTCCTTCAGGTCTCAGCGCGATTTCCCGTAAAGCCATCACGGAAGCCGTCAAGGAAGCAGGCGCCAAGAAAGTCATTCTCGTGGAGAAATCCCTGGCGGCCGCCATCGGCTGCATGCTTCCCGTATATGATCCCACCGGTTCCATGGTGGTGGATATCGGCGGCGGCACCACGGATACCGCCATCGTCTCGCTGGGCGGTATCGTGGTCTCCCAGTCCATCCAGGTGGGTGGAAGCCGCATGGATGACGCCATTGTGGCCTATCTCAAAAAGAACTCCTCCATGCTCATCGGCGACCGGACCGCTGAAGAGGTCAAAATTGATCTCGCCAGCGCGCTTCCCGCATCCGAAAACCGTTATGTGCATATCCGCGGTCGCGATCTTCTGTCCGCCCATGCCATGAATGTGGAGTTTTCCTCCGCCCAGGCATACGAAGCCATTACGGAGCCCTGCATGGCCATCCTCGCCAGTGTAAAGTGGGTGCTCGAGCGCACCCCGCCGGAGCTTGCCGCGGATATCATGCGCGGCGGGATTCATCTGTGCGGCGGCGGCAGTCAGCTTACCGCGCTTGATCAGTTCATCGGACAGCAGACCGGAATTCCGGTTTTTCTCGCGCGCGAGCCCGAAGACTCCACGGTCATCGGCCTCGGCCATATCCTGGAAAACCCTGAACTGATGGAGTCTGTTTCCCGCTCGGCCATCAATGCATAACACGCCAATCACGGAAAAGGAGGTGTATGGCTTCCATGGCGAGACAGATCAGTTCCCCGCCTGAGAACGGGGAAGACGAAGAATTCCGTTATCCTGAAGAAGAAGTGTTCACGGATTCCCTGGAATCCATTACACGCGACCTGCCCACCGGCGAGCCTTCCGAGGCCGAGGAGAATCCCGGGGAAACACCCGAGGAAGCCAGAAAGCGCTTCTTTGAGGAGAAAGGCATCGAAGAGCCCGGCGAAGCCCCCGCCGCACCGCCCAGACAGAAGAAGGGCAAGGGGCGGAAAAAGGAAGCCCGGGAAAGCATGACGGACGCAAATCTCCAGTCCCAGCCGGAAATGTCCCGGGAGCATCCTGTGCTCAGGCGGGTCTTTCTGCTGGCTGTCACTTTCGTGCTTGTTCTGATCATGGTGGCCATCGCACTGTACCGCATCGCCCCCATATCCAATGAAACATTCCAGAATGCGTTGGAAACCATGGATGAATCCATCGCTGAAAGCGTTTCCCCTGTGCAGAATTTTTTCTCCACCATCGTCAACAGCGCACGAACCCTGATCTTCCGCGCGAATTATCTGGCACGGCTTGAAGACGCCTATAACGAACTCCGGGAGGAAAACGAACAGCTGGTCTACAAGGCCATGCTGGTCGACGAGCTCCAGCATCAGGTCTCCCAGTTTGAGATTATGCAGAGTGAAGCGGATGCCAACAAAAGCCTGGAGCCTGTCGTCTGCTCAGTCATCGGCAAAAGTGACGGCAACTATTTTTCCACCTTTACCATCAACCGCGGACGCAATGACGGCATCGAAGAGTACATGGCAGTCATCGTGTCCGGCGCTCTTGTCGGATACACGGAGCAGGTCACGGATACGCAGTCCACGGTCCGTGCCATTATCGATTCGGAAGCCAGCATCGCGGCCCTGATCCAGTCCTCACGTGACCAGGGAACTGTCCGCGGGACCCTCGGCATTGACGGAACCGCCATGTGCCGGATGTACTATCTTCCCGACGACCATCTTCCCCGGCCCGGCGACATTGTGGTGACCAGCGGCGTATCCATGCCGTTCCCCAAGGGCATCCCCATCGGCACGGTCCGTGAAAGCACCCGCGGAATGGACGCCAACAAGCAGTACATTGTTGTGGAGCCTACGGCGGACTTTCAGCATATCGAATATGTCATGGTGCTCACGCACAAGTCCACAGCCAGCCAGATTCAGAGCCGTTCCGAAGCAACACTGGCTCCGAAGGTCCTGGAAACCGAACGTCCCGTTCCGCCGCTGCGCGTACAGTCCAAGTCGTTTGACAGCAGTACATCCACCGCCACTCCGGAAGCATCGGCCCCTGCTGAAACGCCTTCCCCCACACCTGAGCCTTCTTTAGCGCCGGTGGAAACGCAGGCCGCGGAAACGCTTCCGCCTCAGAGCGAAGATCCCACATTTGAGTATCATATGGTATCCACCACGGATCCCAATGTCACAGCGTCCCCCACTCCGAGTCCGACACCCACGCCTTATGTCACCCTCGGCCCGGAAGACATGACGCTTGAGGAGGATGAGTGATGGCCAGCATCAACCGGGAAAAGCGGCGCATCCTCATTTCCCGCTCTCTTCGGCGCGAAGTGATGCTCTTTGCCGTCATCGGCCTGGGCTATCTGGTTCAGGTATGTATCATGCCCTATTTCCGGATTGCCGGGTCCACGCCATTGTTCACCATCTGCGTGACAGCGGTGGTCACTGTATGCTACGGGCGCATGCGTGCCTTCTGGTGCGGGGCCATTTACGGCATTCTCTTTGAAGTGATGCAGCCTTCCCACCAGCTCATTTCCCTGCTGCTCTATCCGGCCAGCGCACTGTTATGCTCCGTGCTCTTTGCCGATAAGTCCATGCAGCAGCTGGAATATGAGCGCAGTCTCGGCAAGGCCGGCCGCAACCGCAATCCGATTCTGCGCACGGTTCTGTGTGCCATGCTGAACATGCTCATCTACGAAGTCGTCAATCTGGTCTACATTTATCTCCGTGAATCCCTCATGACCCGTTCCCTGATCATGACCGGTCTGGGTAATATTTTCTATACCACGCTCCTCACACTGGTGTTCGTCATTCCGCTCCGTCTTCTGTTTGGATATCCCATTCATCAGGAGGAACCGGTTTTCCGGCGCGGAATGCCCAGTATCTGAGCAGTCAGGAGGCTGTTGTGAACCGGAAATTTCCCATTCAGCCGCGCACACTGCGTTATCTCTTCTCCATTCTGATTCTGGTCGGCATGTTTGCCTATCTGGTAAACGGTCTTGTCGGTCTTCAGCTGAAAGACAGTGAAGTCTATGCTGAAAAGGCAGAAGCCGGCCGAACCAAAAAGATTGTTCTTCGCGGCAAGCGCGGCATGATCACGGATGCCGATTCCGTGATACTCGCTGAGGATCAGCTCATCTACAACGTCACTTTCTACAAGGACGTTTCCCAGAACTCCTCCTCCAGCTACCAGACTTTCACACGCTCCATCATGGACGCCATTTCCATCATTGAAAAAAACGGCGGAACCCTGTCCATTTCCTTCAATATTCAGCGCAATGAAGAGAGCGGTGAATGGGAGTTCTTCTTCGGCGATCCGGAGCGCCTTTCCCAGGCGGTACTGGATATCCGTGAGAGCCAGTGGCGCAGCAACAACTATCTGAGCGCCAGCCGCTATCCCACTGCGCAGAGCTGCATTGACGCGCTCTGGAAGAGATATCAGTTTGAGGCAGTGGCTCCCGACATTGACGAGGAAACCATGCGCAAGGTCATGGCCATCTACTGTGAAATGCAGATGAACGTGTTCTCCTCGCAGCCGATCGTCATTGCCAAGGATGTCTCCTATGAAACCGTGATCGAAGTCGAAACCCGGTCCATGATGCTCTCAGGAATGGAAATTGCCGTGGGCACCAAGCGTGTCTACCCCAAATCCAATCTCGCAGCTCAGATCATCGGATATATCGGCGCCATTCCCTCCCAGAGCATGTGGCAGACACTGTCCACCAAAGGGTATTCCTATAACGACACCATCGGCCGCGACGGCATTGAGTCCTCCATGGAAGACTGGCTGACCCAGAACTCTTCCACGCGTCAGGGCTACCGCATCGTGGAACGCGACCAGCTGTCCAAAGTGGTCCGTGAACTGGATTATGTGGAGCCTCAGGACGGAAACAATGTAAAGCTCACCATTCACGCTTCCTATCAGCAGGTGGCTGAGCGCGCCATAGCCAAGAACGTCAATGATACCCGGGATATCCAGGAAGCCAAAATGGCGGATGACAAATGGCTTGAAGACAACAAGATGGATATTATCAACCGCGACTGGGAAAAGTATCCGCTTCAGCTGGCTGTTCATGGCTGCCTTGTGGTGCTGGACATGGAAGACCGTGTGCTTGCCATGGCCAATTATCCCACCTATGACCTGAACTCCCTGGTGGCAGGCGGTGCCGATGCCATCACCATTCTTCAGGACCCCAGAAATCTGCTTCTGAACTACGGCATTCATGCCCGCGGAACGCCCGGTTCCATTTTCAAGATGGTCACCAGCTACGGCGCACTCAATGAAGGCGAGCTGCAGCCGGATGAGCTGATCACGGACATGGGCTATTTCAAGAAATACAATTCCGACGAGGCCACGGCCCCGAAATGCTGGATTTCCAAAGGCTATCTGTACAAGCATGCCAATCAGAATATCGTGGACGGCCTGAAACACTCCTGCAATTACTTCTTCTATGAGCTCGGCTCACGTCTGGGCGAAGAGCGCCTGTACCATTATTCCTCCCTGTTCGGCCTCACCAGCCGTACCGGCATCGACCTGCCCGGCGAAGTGCGAAGCGTGGTCGGCTGCCAGAACACGCTGTATGATCCCACCAAGGCCATGAACGAAGCCAATCAGGATACGTCCCTGCCCATCATCGTTTTCAATGCCATCAAAAAGCATCTGAAGGAATGCGGACAGAGCCGGAATATTGACTACGATGATGCCCGTCTCAGCGCGTGCACGAAACGTCTGATGGACATGGCCGTCAATACAGGCCAGAGTGACTGGCTTCCCGCCATGCGTTCCATTCTCATGGAAGAACTGGGCATGACCAAGGAAATGGTCTACACCCGAACCATCATTTCCGACACATACAATTACATGAACACGGTCAAGTGGGGTGGTTCCCAGACCATTCTGACCGCCATCGGCCAGTCCGTGACCGTGCTCACGCCTGTGGCTGTCGCACGCTATGTGTGTGCCGTGGCCAATAACGGATATGTCTATAACCTCTCTCTGGTGGATTCCATCACTTCGCCGGACGGCGAGATTCTTTCCAAGCGTGTTCCCCAGCTCGTCAACCAGCTTGAGAATCCCCATTACCTGGACTACATCCACGAAGGCATGAAAGGCGTTGTGGACGAACAGGACGGCACCGCAGGCAAGTACTTCAAGAACTGGAAATACCGTGAAAACATTGCGGCCAAGACCGGAACGGCTCAGACCACCTCCATTGACCTTGAAAACAACAGCTGGTTCGTCTGTTTCGCTCCGTATGAGAATCCCGAGATTGCCGTGGCCGTTTTCATTCCAAACGGGTACTCCGGAGGCAACGCCTCCCTGGCCGCCCGTGAGTTTATTCAATGGTATCTTGACCAGGAGAACCTGCGCACGGTGGATTACGATCTTCCCGTCGGCAATTCCCTTGCGCCATGATTCCAAGGAGGTTCTACTATGGGTAAGGTATGGCTGATTGCATCCGGCAAGGGCGGTGTGGGCAAATCCACACTGTCCGCCATGCTTGGCACCGCTCTGGCACACCGCGGTCAGAATGTCTGCATCGTGGATATGGATATCGGACTCCGCTCCCAGGACATTCTGCTTTCCATGCAGGATCGCATGGTGTTTGATCTGATGGATGTCTGCGAGGGCAGCTGTGATCTGGACAGTGCACTGAATTCCGCTGACGGTGAGGATCACCTCTTCCTGATGACCTGCCCGCAGTTTTCACGGGTCAAGGAACTGGACCCCAAGCAGATCGCAAAGGTCATCGCCCAGCTGAAGGAGCGCTTTGATCATGTGCTGCTTGACAGTCCCGCCGGAATCGAGCGCGGACTTCGCCATCTGACCCGCTGTCATCCGGACGAAATCATCCTGGTGGCCACACCTGATGACCTGTGCATCCGTGACGCCGAGCGTGCCCTTCAGGTTCTGACAGGCAAGAAGCTGCCCAGACCGCGCGTTATCGTGAACCGCCTAGTGCCGGATTATATTGAAATCGGTGAAATGTACAAAGCTTCCACCGTAGCCGAAACGCTGGACGTCCAGCTTCTGGGCGAAGTGCCGGAGGAACCGGCGGTCTACCGCGCCCAGCTGAATCACCTGTCCATTCTTGACGTCGACTGTGAGGCCCGCAGCGCTGCCCTGCGCATTGCCGGCCGAATGATGGGAGAAAACCCGCCGTTCCCGGATTACGGAAAAAAACGTCCCTGGTACAGCCGATTCTTCCATCCCGTGATCGGGGAGGTAAAACGGATTGATCGCTGAGAACCGGCGCACCCGTGCGCACACAGACTGGTTTCTGATCGTCATGGTCATGCTGATTGCCCTTTTCGGCATTCTGGCCGTGTCCGTCGCCACCTACTCCACGAGTTCCGAATCCGATGTTCCTCTGCTCAACCATATCGTGAACTCCTCTTTCGCCCTGCGTCAGAGTCTCTTCGTTCTGGTGGCGCCTATCATTCTTTCCCTCATCATGTCCATTCCCTATGAGATGCTCCGGCGCTCATCCAAGATTTTGTATTATCTGTCCAACCTGCTGCTTCTGGTTGTGTGGGTTTTCAACCGTGCAACCGGCGTGAAAGCCTGGCTCGATACGCTCTGGGGCTTCACCATTCAGCCCTCCGAGTTTGCCAAGCTCTCCATGATTCTCGTTCTGGCCCGGGTGCTCTCCCAGTCAGACAAGCCCATGAGCACCATGCAGGACTTTGTAAGGATTATGGTCATGATGGCCATCCCCGCCCTGATCATTGTGGCATCCGGCGAAATGGGTTCCCTGCTGGTGATTATCTTTTTCTTCGCCGTCATGCTCTATTTCTCCGGTGTCGATATCCGTCTGCTGCTTTTCATGGCCTCTGTGGTCGTTCTTGGCGTACTTGCCCTGTACGGCTACATGGTGGCCAGCGGTTCTGACAACTATCGTCTGATCCGCATTCTGGCCTTCCTGAATCCGGAAGCCTATTCCTCTTCCGGCTCCTATCAGCAGACACAGTCAAAGATCGCCATCGGTTCCGGTGGTCTGTCCGGCATCGGCATGTTTATCAACGGCTCCATGAGTCAGCTCAACTATGTGCCTGCCGACTGGACGGACTTCGTCTTCTCCACCATCGGGGAAGCATGGGGCTTTATCGGCTGCGTGTCGCTTCTGGCTGCATACTTCATTATCATTCTTCGCATGCTGTACCTGGCCTATTATACCCGGGACAAGTTCGGTTCCCTGATCATCATCGGGGTTATGGCCATGCTCCTGTTCCACGTGTTTGAGAATGTGGGCATGACCATCGGTCTTCTCCCCATAACGGGCATTCCCCTTCCCTTCGTATCCTACGGCGGTTCGAACATGGTGACCAATATGGGCGGTGTCGCGCTTGTGCTGAACGTGACGAAAAACCGTTCCCTGGCCTCCTCCATTCCCACCCCGCAGGTGCGTACAAGCATCCGCCGGTTCCAGCGCGGTCCCCTGGGAGGGTGATAAGCCATGCCGACCTCTTCTCGCCAGTCTGCCCACGTAGCATCCGTACGCGCGGCTTTCTGCGGTATGATCACGGCTCTTTCCCTGGTGCTGATGCTTACCTCGAGCCTTGTCCAGATCATGGTGTATGCAGCTCCGCTGCTCTGCGGGCTTCTGCTGATTCCCTGCCGTCTCTTCTTCGGCAGGCGGGCCGCTCTGCTGACCTTTCTGGCGTCCGCCCTTCTCGTACTTGTCCTCGGTTTTGACAAGGAACTGGCGCTTTTCTATCTGTTTTTCGGCTGCTATCCGCTCCTGAAATGGCGTCTGGACCGCATTCCGGGAAAAGCCCGCTGCCTGCTTGTCAAAATCGCCTACTTCTCCATGGCAGTTGCGGTCATGTATCTGCTCCTTACCCTGATCTTCCCCATCCCGGCCATTCTTGCCGAGTTCCAGGAAATGGGCAGAATCCTGAGCCTTTTGTTTCTCGCAGCCCTCGTCTTCAGTCTGATGCTGTATGACCGGGTGCTGACCCCGCTTACGCTCCTGTATGTGACACGCTATGAACCGCGTCTGAAAAAACTTCTCCGTCTCTGAACATGAGACGTGGATTCCAGATAATGATTTCGGAGGAACTGAATGAGTAACACCAATCCAGCGGAAATGTGGGTTCCTGTATTTCCGCTCCGCGATACCATCCTCTTTCCGCACATGACGCTGAACTTTGATATCGGCCGTCCCGGTTCCGTCAGTGCCGCCCATATCGCCCTGACGGAAGGCCGGCCGGTTCTCCTCGTCCTGCAGAAGGATGAGAATCAGGAAGATCCAGGGCCTGAAGACCTGTACAGCATCGGCTGTCTTGCCAATATTGAGCATATCCTGAATCTTCCGGGCGGCATTGTCCGGGTCATGGTGGAGGGCATCTGCCGCGGCCAGGTGCAGCAGTGGCGCCAGACCGGCGATGCCCTGGAGGCACTGACTGTATCCGTGCAGACGGAAGCCCCCCAGTCTCCTGAGCTTGAGGCCATGGTCAGCACCGCCAAGAATGAGCTGACCCGTTTTGCCAACACCAGCTCCCGTGTCGCACAGGAAACAGTGGATTCCATCCTCGCCATTGAGGATCCGGACGAGCTTGCCGATGTCATCGCTGCCAACACCCTGAACAAGCTGAAAGACCGCCAGAGCATTCTCGAAACCATTCCGCCTTTTGAGCGTCTGGAAAAGCTCTCCGTTCTGCTCGAGTCCGCCATTGAAATCGCCGAGCTCGAAACCAAGCTGCAGTACAAGATTCACGAGGCAGTCGAAAAGAATCAGAAGGACTATTATCTGCGTGAGCAGATCCGGATCTATCAGAAGGAGCTCGGTGACACCGAGTTTTCCGATGCCGAGGAACTTCGCAAAAAGCTAGCCGAAACGCCCCTGAATGATGAGGCAAGGGAAAAATGTGCCAAGGAAATCGACCGCCTTTCCCACATGGCACCCGGCACCCCGGAAATCACGACCAGCCTCTCCTATATTGAATGGCTGCTCGAAATGCCCTGGGGAAAATATACCCAGGACAATCTGGATCTTGGCCGTGCACGCCAGATCCTGTCCGAGAACCATTACGGGCTCGAAAAGGTCAAGGAACGCATCATCGAATACCTGGCCGTCCTGCAGGTCAAAAAGGATATGAAGGGCCCCATCCTGTGCTTTGTCGGCCCTCCCGGCGTCGGAAAGACCAGTGTGGTACGCGCCATCGCCAAGGCCATTGACCGCAAATTCATTCAGATGGCGCTGGGCGGCGTACGCGATGAAGCAGAAATCCGCGGTCATAGAAGAACATATGTCGGTTCCATTCCCGGACGCATCATCTCCGGCATCCGTCACGCAGGCGTCATGAACCCCGTGTTCCTGTTCGATGAAATTGACAAGATGTCCAGTGATATGCGCGGCGATCCGGCCTCTGCCCTGCTTGAGGTCCTGGACGGCGAGCAGAATTCCTCATTCCGGGATCACTATATGGAAGTCCCCTTTGATCTGAGCAAGGTGCTGTTTGTCACCACCGCAAACTCTGCCGAGACCATTCCCGCCCCGCTCTTTGACCGGATGGAAATCATCGAAGTACCGTCCTATACAGAGGAAGAGAAGCTGCATATTGCCTCCCTGCATCTGTTCCCGCGTCAGCTCGCCGAGCACGGCCTGCAGCCGGGAAGCATTTCCATGGACGATTCCGTGCTGCGTTCCATCATTGAAGGATACACCCGCGAGGCCGGCGTGCGTACCCTGGAGCGCTCCATCGCCAAGGTCATCCGCAAGGGCGTTGTCCAGATGCTGGATACCAAAGCCTCCAATATCACGGTTACCCGGGATGACCTGCATGAATACCTCGGCGCAGCGCGCTATACCCGGGAAATGCCGGAGAAAAAGCCTCTGGTCGGTACGGTTGTCGGTCTTGCCTATACGGAAGTCGGCGGTGAAACCCTGGAAGTCGAATGCACCATCATGCCCGGAAAAGGCGGAATGAAGAGCACCGGCAAGCTTGGCGATGTCATGAAGGAAAGTGCCGAAGCCGCTTATTCATGGGTCCGCTCCCGGTCACAGCAGCTGGGTCTGAAACCGGATTTCTACAGCAACTATGATGTGCATATCCATATTCCCGAAGGCGCCATCCCCAAGGACGGTCCCTCCGCAGGCGTCACCCTGATCACCAGTCTTGTATCCGCCTTCACCGGCATCCCTGTACGCCAGGATGTGGCAATGACCGGTGAAATCACATTGCGCGGACGTGTTCTGCCCATCGGCGGGCTCAAGGAAAAGACACTGGCGGCCTACCGTGCCGGAATCCGGGTGCTCGTCATTCCCAGAGAAAACCTCAAGGATCTGGAAGAGATCCCCGCCTATGTGCTCAGCCAGTTCCGTGTTATCGCTGCCGATACCGTAGAAGATGTTCTCCGGGAAGCGCTTCTTCATATGCCCGAAGGGATGGAACCACATGCCTGAAAAGAAATATTCCAATCAGTATGCCAAAAAGGAAACGATCCCTGCTGACCAGATCCCGGAAATCCGGAAAGCCAGCTTTGTCACTTCCATGGCCGCCTATGGAGACTTCGAAGGCCGCGGGCTGCCGCAGATCGCCGTTGCCGGAAAGAGCAATGTCGGAAAAAGCAGCCTGATCAATTGTCTCACACGACAGTCGAAACTGGCCAGAACCAGTTCCACCCCCGGCAAAACACGCCTGATCAACGTATTCCTGCTCAATGATGCTTTTCATCTGATTGATCTCCCCGGTTACGGCTACGCCAAGGTCAGCAAAAGCGAGCAGGATTCCTGGGGCACCATGATGCAGGGGTACTTTGAATCTGCAGAGGAGCTCCGGCATGTGTTCTGTCTCGTGGACATCCGGCATGAGCCAACGCAGGATGATCTCCAGATGAATCAGTATCTGCGGGAAATGGGCATCCCCTTTACAGTCGTGGCCACAAAAAGTGATAAGATCAGCCGCGGTGCACGGATGAAGCAGCTTGCCCCCATATGCCGCGCGCTTCTTGTTCAGCCCTGGCAGGTGATCTGTTTCTCCAGCGAAGACCGCAGCGGTCGCCCGGAACTGCTGATGAAAATTGATTCCGTGCTTCAGGAGCAGAATGAAGAATCGCCTGCTGAATGACTGTTTCCTGGTTTGCAGCTGTGCATGTTGAATGTGGTGTATTTCGCCACCATATTAGTTATTTAATTCTTTGCATTATCCTCTTGCTTTTCCGAACAGATTGTGATATTATTCATCTGTTCGGTTGAGGGGTTTTAGCTCAGCTGGTTAGAGCGTCACGTTGACATCGTGGAGGTCGGAGGTTCGAGCCCTCTAAACCCCATCCTCAAGAAGCCTTACAGTGTAAGGCTTCTTTCTTTTTGCTTTTGACAAGCGGGCACAAATCGTGGAGGTTTTGGGCAATAAACGGGCACACGATGCTCTGCGCCTGCCGGCATGATCCCAGCCAATTCCGTACACGGAATCCATATGCAGAAAAACAGGTGCCCCATGCGGAGCACCTGTCTTCATTGGTTTTATTCGTTTGCAGCGGTTTTGCCGGGAAGCTTTCCCTTGGCCGCGGTGTCTGCCAGAACCAGCTGAGGATGACCGCCATTGCGCACAGCGTCTTCATCCACCACACACTTGACAACATCCTTACGGTCAGGAAGATCGAACATGACATCCATCATCACATTCTCAATGACGGCACGCAGTCCGCGAGCGCCCGTTTTTCTTGCAATTGCCTGCTCGGCAATCGCCTTCACAGCTCCGTCCGTGAACTCCAGTTCAATGTCATCCATGCCCATCAGCTTGATGTACTGTCTGCACAGCGCATTCCTGGGCTTTGTCAGGATGTTCATGAGCGCTTCTTCATCAAGGGCGTCCAGCGTCACGATGATCGGCAGACGGCCCACCAGTTCCGGAATCAGACCAAACCGGGTCAGGTCCTCCGGCTCCAGGGACTTCAACGCCTTGGAAGGATCCACGTCCTTCTGTCCGATGACTTCCGCACCGAAACCCAGCAGTTTCTTTCCGATACGCTTTTCAATGATCGGGGCAAGGCCGTCAAAGGCGCCGCCGCAGATGAAAAGAATATTGGTGGTATCAATCGGGATCGTCTCCTGCTGCGGGTGCTTTCTGCCTCCCTGCGGAGGAACATTCGCCACAGTTCCCTCCAGGATCTTCAGAAGGGCCTGCTGCACGCCCTCACCGCTCACATCACGGGTAATGGACGGATTCTCACTCTTGCGGGCAATCTTGTCAATCTCATCGATATAAATGATGCCGCGCTGAGCTTCCTGAATATTGAAGCCTGCCGCCTGAATCAGGCGCAGCAGCACGTTCTCCACATCCTCACCCACATAGCCGGCTTCCGTCAGGCTGGTGGCATCAGCAATGGCAAACGGCACATTCAGAAGCTTTGCCAGGTTCTGAGCCAGATAGGTCTTGCCGCTTCCTGTAGGTCCGATCATCAGGATATTGGACTTGAAGAGTTCCGTGTCGTCCTTCTTTTTTGCATTGATCTGACTGATACGCTTATAATGATTATAGACAGCCACGCACAATGCCCGCTTGGCATCATCCTGGCCGACCACATACTCATCCAGCGCCTTCTTCATGCTTCTGGGCGTGGGAATCCCCAACGGCGTCTTTTCAGCCTGCTCGTCGAATTCTTCCTTGCCTTTGCCTGCAGATGCTGTACGGGGCTTTTCATCCTCATTCATGATCATCTGGCAGAGATCCACGCATTCATTGCAGATGAATACGTTGGGCCCGGCAACCAGGCGCTTCACCTGTGCCTGCGTCTTTCCGCAGAACGAGCAGCGATGAATATTACGGGAATAATCGTCCTTGGCCATAAAAATCCTTTCTCCAGTTCATCAGCGGCTTCTCGGCTGGAAGATCTCATCGATAATATGATAATCCAGGGCTTCCTGAGCAGACATGAAATAGTCACGTTCACAGTCGGCCTGAACCTTCTTCAAGGGCTGGCCGGTCATATCGGCCATCATCTGCGTCATTTTCTTCTTGGTCCGCATCAGCCATTCAGCGCGGATCTGAACATCAGTGGCCTGGCCCTGTGCTCCGCCCAGCGGCTGATGAATCATCACTTCTGAATTGGGCAGGGCCATGCGCATGCCCTTTTCTCCGGCCATCAGCAGGAATGCGCCCATGGACGCGGCCATGCCGATGCATACGGTTCTTACCTTCGGCTTGATATACTGCATGGTATCATAGATCGCCATGCCGGCCGTCACAGAACCGCCAGGGCTGTTGATGTACAGGTTGATGTCCGCATCTGGATTTTCCATTTCCAGGAACAGAAGCTGTGCCACCACTGTATTGGCAACAGCATCGTTGATTTCTCCGCCAAGGAACACGATCCTGTCCTTCAAAAGCCGTGAATAGATATCATAGGACCGCTCCCCACGGCTTGTCTGTTCGACTACATAAGGTACATACGACATTCGCCACACCCTCCTGTTCTCCGTATGAAACGAGGCGGTCAGGCAGTCGCCTGTCCGCCTCCAGGAATCATTATTTCACTCAGTCCTTGTTTTCCTCGTCAGACGTTTCGGTTTCCGCTTCGTCATCGGGCTCCTCAGCCTTGGGCTCCACTACCGTGATCCGCTCAAGCATAACATCCTGAAGCTTTTCCTGACTTGCCATTTCCCTGTAGTTCTTCAGAAGTTCATCCTCTGTCATCTTGCCTTCCTTGTTCAGTTCTCTCTTTGCCACCAGGGCGAGAACTTCTTCATCGGAAGCCTTGAATTCCGGCTTGTCCAGCAGAGTCTTGATCACCATTTCACACTTCACGTCGAACTCAGCCTGAGGACGCATCATGGTCCTGAACTGATCCTGCGTGGTGCCCATCATGCTCAGATACTGATCAAAGCTGATGCCGTATGCCTGGATCTGATAAGTCTGACGTCTCACCAGCATGTCCAGTTCACGGTCCACCATGGGCTGGGGAATATCCATCTTGGATTCTGTGGCCAGCTTGCCGATGGCAGCGTTGAACTTGTTCTGCCTGTTGGATTCAGCGCATTCCTTCTCCAGCTTTTCCACCACGGACTTCTTGTATTCTTCGAAGGTATCGAAATCAGATACGTCAGCCGCAAACTCGTCGTCTTCAGCAGGCAGTTCCTCGCGGGTGATCTTGTGAATCTTCACATGGAACACAGCGTCTTTTCCGGCCAGCTCTTCAGAGTGATACTTTTCGGGGAACGTCACGGCCAGATCACTTTCATCATTCACACACAGGCCGACCATCTGGGATTCAAAGCCCGGAATGAAGGAATTGCTGCCGATCTTCAGGGTATAGTGCTCAGCGCTGCCGCCTTCAAAAGCCTCACCGTTCACGGTTCCGGCATAGTCGAACTCCACGTCGTCGCCTTCCTGAATGCCGCCCTCGGTCACTTCCACCTTGCGGCCCAGCTTTCTGCGCTCGGCATCAATGGCTTCCTGGACGCGTTCATCCGTCACTTCATCCAGATGCAGTTCCACTTCCACGCTGCTGTAATCTGCCAGCTCCACTTCAGGCTCCACGTACACGGTCACGGTGATGTGCGCTTCCTGATCCTGGGCCATATCCACGTTCTGAATGCTTCCGGCATCGACAACGGCAAGCTTCTCGTCATCGATCACCTTGCCGTACTGATCCTTCATCAGGACGTCCACTGCATCACTGGTCAGCACATCCTTGCCGTACATGTTCTCCACGATGCTTCTAGGCGCCTTGCCCTTGCGGAAGCCGGGAACACGGAACATATTCTTGTTCTGCGCAAAAGCTTTGCGATAGGCTTCGTTCACTTCCTCTGCAGGAATGGTAAACTCAATCTTTACCTGATTGCTGGAAATCTTCTCTACAGTATACATACTTGGTTATTCCCTCCTAAGGTCGTTGTGCCTTCCTTTCCTGCGGAAGCGCGCTCTCGATTCTATCACAATTCCATAAACGGTGCAACTGAATTACTTGGTTCCACCGCTCATTTTCTCATTCATCCCGGCTGTCTGATCACTGTATCCGATGCCCAGAATTTCCGCGCTTTTCCTGGCGCTGGCATCCCGGCCGGAACTGTTGACCACCTTGCAGATCTGCCGTCCCATGAACAGGATCGTGGAGGACTGTCCGCCATCCAGATTCATGGCTACCTGGCAGCCTCTTTCCAGCATGCGTTCCGCCAGAAAGGACACGCCGGCGCCGCGGCTGCGGCTGTGCCTGCCTTCAAGCATCATGGCCATGTAATGTCCCGGTTCAATCATTCCGATGGCGGTGCGCTGGGCGGAACTGGTTCCGTACTTTTCCAGGCCTTCCACATTCAGCTGACCATCGCGGATCATGATGGGTCCAAAGGCAAGCACATCTGTGGCTCCCATCTCCAGGTACTGCTCAGCTTCCAGCTCATCCGACTCAAACACCTGCATGTTTCCGTCCGGAAACATGGCAAGCGTATCCAGGTTCGGAAAATGGTTGGATCCGGCGGCCCAGGTACTGGTGCTCACAATCTCCCCGTCACGGATCAGGATTCCGGTACGGTTGCGCTGGCTGATCCGCAGGTGTGCAAAGTCTGCGTTGACCGCAAGCACCACATGCTGGTTCCTGGCGATCTTATACGGATACTCCAGGGATTTCATGCGTTTTTCCGGATCATTGGCGATCATGCGGAAATTCTCGCCCTCCGCCGCCCACACTTCTGCCTCAAACCAGATTTCCTTCGGCTTTTCCTGTTCCTTTCTGAGAATCTCCACCCTCAGCGTCCGGGAGCAGTACCGCCAGATGCCGTCTGCAGGATTCTCATAAATGAACTCGCCTTCATCCAGAAAACCGTTCTCATTCAGTTCAGGGAAAGATCCGTCTTCCGCCCCTTCCCCTTCATAGGACAGGACCTGCAGGAACTCTTCTTCCGCTGAGGCGGGAACGCACGCCAGAAACAGGCTCAGCGCAAGCAGCATGGCCAGAAGGCCCCTGCATGTCTTCAGGCAGTCACTCATCCTCTTCCATCCCCATCATGCGGTGAAGCAGTTCCTGGTATGCCTGCTCCGCTCCGCCAAGATCCCGGCGGAACCGGTCAATATCAAGGGGCTCATGGGTTCTTGCATCCCAGAATCTCGCCACATCCGGAGAAATCTCATCCGCCACCAGCACATCCCCGTGAAAGCGGCCGAACTCCAGCTTGAAGTCAATCAGCTCAATGCTGATCTCCCGCATGTACGCAGAGATGATCGTATTGATCTGCAGGGAAACATCCGTGATGTAATCCATCTCTTCCCGGGTGGCAAGCTTCATGGCAAGAATATGCGAAATATTGATCAGCGGGTTTTCCAGTTCTTCATTCTTATAGTTGAATTCCACCACCGGCGGATTCATGATCACGCCGGCCGGAAGTCCTGTGCGCTGTTCCAGGCTGCCGGCCACACGGTTGCGCACTTTCACTTCAATGGGAATCATGTCGCACCGTTTGATCAGGCTCTGCCGGTTATCCAGCTGCTCCAGATAATGATTGGCGATGCAGTGCTGGGAAAGAATGCCAAAAAACGTCTTGCAGACTTCGTTGTTGACTTCCCCTTTTCCCAGTATCCGTCCCCGTTTGAGTCCATGAAACGCCATGGCTTCATCCTTAAAATATACAACAGCCTTTTCCGGATCGTCTGTCGCGTAAATCCGTTTGCTTTTTCCTTCTCGAATCAGTCCACAGGTCTGCATCATCCTTGCTTCCTTCCTCTTGCTTGGCAGATCGTTTGCGGTCCGGCCGTTTCCGGACGGACCTGTCAAAGGATGTTGTATTTTAGCAGATTTTTCCATTCATCACAAGACATGATCCGAATCGATTTCTACCATTTATGACATGTTCTCATGCATCCCTGCAGAGCATTACCAGCAGAAGTCCCGTTTCAAAACTCAGCTCCGCCGTCTCCCTGCGAAACTCATTGCTGATGCCTACGGGATCTTCATGCGTAAGCACCGCTTGCTGTAGCGGCCACTCGGTTCCCGTCAGACAGATGCCGGTCACCTCCGGTGTCCAGGCGGCAAGGGACAGTTTTCTTCCGGGCATCTGATCAATCTGCCAGGTGCCGGGCCAGAGCATGGTCAGACGGTTCTGTGCATCCATCAGCCACGCATGCTCATGCCGGCGTGCGCACCGGCAGAGCAGTTCCAGATTGCCGATCATGTGATCGGCACGTCCGCCCAGCGCGCCCGCCATGACGAAGGTATGAAATCCCCGCTTTCTGCCCTCTTCAATGCATACTTCCATATCCGTGTCATCCTTGTGTACCGGCAGGCGGAGCACTTCCGTATCCGGGATCGCCCTGTCCCGCATGGAATCAAAATCCCCCACCACAAGCCCTGGTCTGAGACCATAGGCTTCCGAGCGCACAAAACCCCCGTCTGCACAGACCAGCAGGTCTTCCTTTCTGCCTTTCATGATCTCCCGTTCTTCCCCCTGATACAGCGGGGCCACAATCAGGCATCTGGGATCATCATTCCAGATGTTTTCCATGAGACGATCGACTCCTTTCCGGACTCCATGCAAAGTAAAAAAGTGGCTCACGCCACTTTTTTACTGACTGATTTCAGATCAGGCTTCGGTATTCTCTTCGGGAGCAGCTTCTTCGCTGTCCACGCTTGCCACAGGCTGCTCATCAGCAGTGTTCAGCTCCAGATCATCCTCTGCACCGGCTTCAAAAGCCTCATCTTCCAGCACCTGACGGATGCTCAGGGAGATGCGCTTGTGCTCGGTATCCACGCTCAGGACCTTCACGCGAACCGTCTGGCCGACTTCAACAGCATCTTCCACCTTGGCAATCTTGTTCAGAGCGCACTGGGAAATATGCACCAGACCATCCAGGCCGGGTTCCAGCTCCACAAAAGCGCCGAAGGTCACAATGCGTACGACCTTGCCTTCCACGACGCAGCCCTGAGGATACTTCTCAGCGGCATTGTCCCACGGACGGGGCTGCAGCTGCTTGTAGCCAAGCTGAATGCGCTCGCGCTCGCGGTCCAGGCTCAGGATCTTCACGTCCACTTCCTGGTTGGGCTTCACGACTTCGCTGGGATGCTTCACATGGCCCCAGCTCAGGTCGGTGATATGCACCAGACCATCCACGCCGCCGACATCCACGAAAGCGCCGAAATCGGTCAGACGACGCACGATGCCGTGAATGACAACGCCTTCCTCAAGACGGTCCCAGGCTTCCTTCTTCTTGGCAGCGCTTTCCTCGAGGATCACAGCCTTGCGGCTGGCCACAATGCGCTTCTTCTGCTTGTCCACTTCGATGATCTTCAGCTTCATGTCCTTGCCGACAAAATCATCGATCTTCTCAACATAGCGGGGAGCCAGCTGAGAAGCAGGCACGAAGGCGCGCACGCCGCCCACGTCTGCCAGAAGTCCGCCCTTGACGGCTTCCTTGCCGACGCCTTCCACGTACTCGCCGGCTTCGTACTTGGCCATGAGTTCTTCCCAGGCCTTGCGGTTGACAATGTTGCGCTGAGAAAGAAGCACGTTGCCTTCGCCATCATTGACTTTCACAACTTCGACCTCAATCTCGTCACCCAGTTTCACATCCTGCTGGGCCAGATCGGACCGCTTGATCAGTCCGTCAGACTTGTAGCCGATATTGACGCATACTTCATCATCGGTGATCTGCACCACGGTGCCAGTGACAGTGCTGCCGGGACGGATCTTGACGAGCGTGGCGTCGACTTCAGCCATGAAGTCATTCTTGTTGGCTTCTTCAGCATTGATGTTTTCCTGGATCTTGTTCTCCATGTCGGTCATAAAAGTGACAACCTCCTTAAGTGAGTCATCCGGAGTAGATGCTCCGGCCGTGACTCCTACTGTACCGGAAAGCTGCTTGAGAAAGTCCTGCGGGATCTCCGCTGCCGTCTCCACCAGAATGGTGTTCGGGCATCGTCTTGCGCATGCTTCATATAGCTTCTTGGTGTTTGAGCTCTTCCTGCCGCCAATGACCACCATCGCATCCACTTCGGAAGCCAGGTCCGCGGCTTCCTGCTGGCGAATTGCGGTGGCGGAACATATGGTGCACCGCTCCTCAAGGTGATCAACCTTGCGGCGCAGCACCGTCAGAACCGCTTCCCATCTGTCCATGGGATAGGTCGTCTGTACACAGGCCAATGCAGTATCCAGAGAAGGAAGCGCTTCAGCCTCCTCCGGGCCACTGACCAGATACACCGGACCCCTTGCCCATCCTGCAGTTCCCTGAACTTCTGGATGGGCCTGTTCTCCGACCAAGATCACGCTTGCTCCGTCCTTGGAATACTCAGCCACAAGCTTATGCAGCCGATCCACGAACGGACAGGTGAGATCCAGAATCTCGCTTCCCCGATCCGACAGTTCTTTGAGCACAAACGGTGAAACACCATGGCTGCGGATTAGAACCAGTCTGTCACCTGCCTCGGCAGGCTTCTCAACGGGCAGGACCCCCCGCTGCGCCAGACCTGACACCACCTGGGGATTGTGAATCAATTCACCAAGGGTACAGGCAGGCACCTGTTTCTCCGCAACCGACCATGCAGCTTCCACAGCGCGACGAACTCCCATACAGAACCCGGCGTGTGCTGCAACTTTGATCTGCATGCAAGACTCCTTTCACAGTTTCCTTCTCGACACTGTTCGACATGTTCCATGCATTTCCTGCAAGCATTCCAAAAAAAAATACAGAATTTCTTTCCTGACCGCTGCGCGCTCCGCACGATCCCATATTCCCGCAGATCCTGATGTGGGCACAGATGCAATCCTGAACTGTCAATCATTCATATATGTCCACGTTTTCCCCTGTGTGTCCGGAAGCCTCCCTGGGCACACGCTGGGGCAATCCGCCGCTTTTGCAAAAAGACACAGAAGCGGTCCGATTCCGCAACTGTGTCTTTCCTCACTTTTTCAGTTCTTCCTGCATCGCGCTGTAGGATGCCCGGATCCGTTCTATCAGCTTGGCACAGTTATCCTTGTTGACTCCGCTTTCCCGCAGATCCTGGTACTCCACCGGCTCCCCGATCACGACATGCACCACGGAGAACAGCCGCCATTTCCGGCTGATCAGCATGGGAACCAGCGGGACACCGCTGCGCAGGGCAATCAGGGCAAAACCGTCCATGATTTCCTCCATGATCCCTTCATGGTGGCGCGTTCCTTCCGGGAATATGCCCAGGATCCGGCCTTCCTTCAGCACGCGCATGCAGGCCCGCATGGCCTCCATGTCCGCCTGTCCGCGGGCAATGGGAATCATGCTCACTGTTCTGGCAATGGCCGCCATCAGCCGGTTATGCATCAGTTCCTTCTTCCCCAGAAAGATGAGCTGTTCCTTTTTGACCGGATATCCCATGATAAGGGGATCCATATTGGAGAAATGATTGGAAATCAGCAGGTAGGGGCCTTCTTTCGGAAGCCGTTCCGTATGATGGCACCTGACCGGCGACAGGGTATGGAAAAGAATGGTAACCAGCACCCGGACCAATTCATAGAATCTGGAGCGCCTGTACTTTTTTTCCTCACTCATTTTGCTGCTTCCACCACCTTAAGCACCGCTTCCACACTTTCCTCAAAGTTCATGTCCGATGTATCCACCACAACTGCGTCTTCGGCGATCCGCAGGGGATCCGTTTCGCGTTCCATGTCCTGACGGTCCCTGCGCCGCAGATCCTCCAGCACTTCCGCGAAATCCGCCTGCTCCCCTTTTTCCTGCAGCTGCAGATACCTGCGCTGTGCCCGCACCGTATCGGAAGCCGTGAGAAATATCTTTACGCTTGCGTTCGGAAGCACCACTGTACAGATATCCCGCCCGTCCACCAGCATGGACTGGGTCTTTGCAAGCGCCTGCTGAGCGCGCACCATGGCCCTGCGCACGCCGGGATAGGTGGCGATTTTGGACGCTGCCATGCTGGTGGCCTCCGTTCTCAGACGTCTGGTCACATCCCGGCCGTCCGCGAATGTAAGCTGATGTCCTTCTTCAAACGTGACGTCCACCACGAGCCCATTTACCAGCTTTTCCACGGCTTCCCGGTCGTCAATGTCCACGCCGCAGTCCAGACAGTACACAGCGGCTGCCCGGTACATGGCACCCGTGTCCAGATGTAGAATCCCCAGTCTTTCGGCCACCGCATCCGCAATACTGCTTTTCCCTGCGCCGACAGGACCGTCCATGGCAATGCTCAAAGGCATAACAATCCCTCTTTCCTTTTCGTTCATATGCTTCTGTGTCCCATGCCGAGGCAGACTTCATTGAGATGCCCAAGCCCGACTCCGAAGAACACGGCAACCGCCACATGCTCTCCAAAGCGGCACACGGCGATCTTGCCGCCCACGGAAAATCCCAGTGCCTTGTCACTGATCTGATTCAGCGCTTCCCGTGCGGCTCCGGCCACCGTGCCTTCATCGTGCACCGTTTCCTGAATCATACCCGCACGCCTGGCACACTGTACGGCCCGTTCCACAATCTTTGGCACAGACTGAAGATAATCTCCGCCGTAATCCGAGGCTGCACACATCAGCCCCTGGGACTGAAGGTCGGAAAGCATGGCGCTTTCCTCCTGACGGTTCCGGGTCATGGCCAGCATCATCGACGCTCTCGCCACATCCCTGCTTTCCAGCGGCGTACCAGCCATATCCATATATGAGCCTCCTTCCATTACGGAAATTATAGCCTTCCTTGAAGTCCTATGCAACAAAAACCTGTATTTCCGCCGTTCTGGCCTTGCAACCTTTCACAAGTCATGTATGATTACAGGGAAAACTCCAATTCGAAAGGTCGAACTGTCATGTGCAAATCCTGGACCAGCTCATACCCCATCCTCACATCCAACTGTGACCTCGCCGGCGCCTGGCGTCCCAGCGCCATCCTGGAAGCATGCCAGGAAGCCGCAGGCGTGCACAGCCATCAGCTGGGCGTAGGCCGCCTGCAGCTGATTCATGACCGTATTGCATGGGTCCTCATCCGCGGCGAAGTGGAAATGGACCGTTATCCCCGCATCGGTGAAACCATCGAGATCGAGACATTTCACCGCCCGACCCGCCACTGGTTCTTCCCTCGCTACTTCCGGATCCGCAGCCAGGAAACCGGTGAAGAACTCGGACGCTGCGGAAGCATGTGGATGCTCCTGAATCTTGACACCCGCAGGTCTGTTCCCCCGGGATCCGTTTCTTCAAGAATGCCCGACAATTCCGATATGGAACCCACCCTGGACCATCTGCCCATCCAGGTCCAGCCGCTTGCGGCTGACCCTGAGATCATACCCTATGTACCGGTTTATTCGGATCTGGACGTCAACGGCCACGTCAACAACGCGCGCTACATGGATCTGTGCTGCAACGCGCTGGGCATTCACTGCATGGAAAGCATGCAGCTGAAGCATTTTGCCATAAACTATCACGCGGAGATCCGGCCGGATCAGGACATCAGCCTGCTTCTGCGCAGAGAGGACAACCGTTTTTCCTGCACCGGTATGCGGGACACGGAAGCGTGTTTCGATATCTGCGGGGAACTTACGCCTCGTAACTGATAAACCGGTCAGACCCGGCTCAGCAGCTCCCGCGCACGCTTTTTTGCCGCCTTCATGGCGGTGGGGATGGGCAGTTCCTCCATCTCATCAGCATCCGCCCAGCGGCAGGCGTCCACATTCTTTCTGCTCACATCCGCCGAAAACAGCCGCATTTCCCATATTCTGTGCGTGAACACATGCCTGGCTTCACCTTCCTCCCGGACAATCCGGCAGTCAAGGTGGAGCTTTTCCTTTATATAGGCCTCTGTTTCCTCTGCTGTCATGCTCTGACTTTCCAGCATGGGAAATACCCACATGTCCGACAGAAGGCCTTCCGTTCTCTTCTGCATGAGAACCGCCCTGCCGGAGGTGATGATCATCACGGTGCACGGAACCACGGTTTTGGGCCGGTCATGGCTCAGCACCGGATAATTGCCCGCGTCCCCGGCCTCACATGCCGCGCATACCTGCGCAAGCGGACAGGAACTGCACAGCGGCTTTCCCACTTTGCATACCATGCTGCCCAGGTCCATGACCGCCTGATTGAAATCCCCGGGCCGGTCTTCCGGCACCCATTCCTGGGCTTTCTCCTCGATCATCTTTCGGCCTTTTCCCGTGTCCGCGGTTTCCTGCATGCGCAGCATCCGCGCAAAAACACGGACGGCATTCCCGTCCACGGCAGCCCGGCGTTCCTGAAACGCAATGCTGGCCACGGCACCGGCCGTATAGGTGCCGATTCCCCGAATGCTCTTCAGTGCATCATAGGTGCGCGGCATGCCGCCGTATTCATCGATCATCTGTCGGCTGCCCGTCCAGAGCATTCGCGCCCGCCGATAGTATCCGAGACCCTGCCATGCCCTCAGGACCTCCTCCAGTTCCGCATCCGCCAGCGTCCGGATGTCCGGAAAGCGTTCCAGAAACGAATTAAAATAGGAAAGCACAGTTTCAACCCGGGTCTGCTGAAGCATGACCTCCGACACCCAGATCCGGTAGGGATCCCGGTTCTCGCGCCATGGCAGCGACCGCCGATGCACGTCATACCACGCCAGAAGCAGTCCTGCCACGGATGCCCCATCTTCCATACGCATGTCCTTCCTCCCTTTCCCGGATGGATTGTACCATATTGCCTACATTTTCAGTTCTTCGGAATTGTTTGTTATTTTGAGAATTTTCGAGTTTTTTAGAGAAAGTTTGAGAATTTTTCACATTTTCTGGAATTTAAGCCTGTTTTCTCCCGCATTTTCTGTTTGCATATCCGGCGCAAATGGGGTATAGTAGCACCGTAAATTAGCACTCACCATGAGCGAGTGCTAACAAAACCCATACAGGAGGTAACCGAAATGACCGTGAAACCTTTGGGTGACCGCGTTGTCATCAAGAATGTAGAAGCTGAAGAAACCACCAAGGGTGGTCTGATTCTGACAAGTGCCGCAAAGGAAAAGCCCCAGATGGCTGAAATCCTGGCGGTTGGCCCGGGCGGGCTGGTAGACGGCAAGGAAATCAAGATGCAGGTCAAGGTTGGCCAGAAGATCATCTACAGCAAGTATGCCGGCACGGAAGTGAAAATCGATGGCGAAGAGCTGATCATTGTCCGCCAGTCCGATATTCTGGCAACTGTGGAATAAGATAAAGGAGTGAAGCCAAATGGCAAAGCAGATTAAATATGGCGAGGAAGCCCGCCGCAGTCTTGAAAAGGGTGTCAATGCCCTGGCTGATACCGTGAAAATCACCCTTGGACCCAAGGGCCGCAACGTGGTTCTGGACAAGAAGTACGGTGCTCCCCTGATCACCAACGACGGTGTGACCATCGCCAAGGAAATCGAGCTGGAAGACCCCTTTGAAAACATGGGCGCTCAGCTGGTGAAGGAAGTTTCCACCAAGACCAATGATGTGGCCGGCGACGGCACCACCACCGCTACCCTGCTCGCTCAGGCCATCATCCGTGAAGGTCTGCGCAACCTGGCTGCCGGTGCCAACCCCATGATCCTGAAGAAGGGCATTGAGGCCGCCACGGAAGCTGCTGTCAAGGGTCTGCATGAACTGTCCCGGCCCATCTCCGGCAAGCAGGCCATTGCTCAGGTTGCTGCCAACTCCGCCGCTGACGAGACCATCGGCAAGCTGATCTCAGATGCCATGGAAACCGTGGGCAACGACGGCGTTATCACCGTTGAAGAGAGCAAGACCATGTCCACCGGCATGACCACCACCGAAGGCATGATGTTTGACCGCGGCTATGCTTCCGCCTACATGGTCACCGATACCGAAAAGATGGAAGCTGTTCTGGATGATCCGCTGATCCTGATCACCGACAAGAAGATCTCCAACATCCAGGAAGTTCTCCCCCTGCTTGAGCAGGTCGTGCAGAGCGGCAAGAAGCTGCTGATCATCGCCGAGGATGTGGAAGGCGAAGCCCTGTCCACTCTGGTTGTGAACAAGCTGCGCGGCACCTTCACCTGCGTGGCCGTCAAGGCTCCCGGTTTCGGCGACCGCCGCAAGGAAATGCTGCAGGATATCGCCATTCTGACCGGCGGCACCGTGATCTCCTCCGAGACCGGTCTTGAACTGAAGGAAGCCACCCTGGATATGCTGGGTAAGGCCCGTCAGGTCAAGGTCAACAAGGAAAACACCACCATCGTGGGCGGCAGCGGCCTGAAGGCTGACATCGAAGCCCGTGTGGGTCAGATCCGTGCCCAGATCGCTGAAACCACCAGCGATTATGACCGTGAGAAGCTGCAGGAGCGTCTGGCCAAGCTGGCCGGCGGCGTTGCTGTCATCCAGGTCGGTGCTGCCACCGAGATTGAGATGAAAGAGCGCAAACTGCGTATCGAAGATGCTCTGGCTGCCACCCGTGCGGCTGCCGAGGAAGGCATCGTGCCTGGCGGCGGCATTGCCCTGATCAATGTCCTGCCCTATGTCAAGGCCATCGAAGGCAACTTCGAAGGCGATGCCAAGACCGGCGTGCAGATCGTGCTGCGTGCCCTGGAAGAGCCTGTCCGCCAGATCGCCATGAACGCCGGTGTTGACGGCAGCGTGGTGGTGGAGAACATCAAGACCACCAAGAAGAGCGACGGCAAGGCCGGATATGGCTATGATGCCCTGCATGACGCCTATGTGGACATGATTGAAGCCGGCATCATCGATCCTACCAAGGTAACCCGTTCTGCCCTGCAGAATGCGGCCTCCGTGGCAGCCATGGTGCTGACCACCGAGTCCCTGGTGGCCGATATCCCCGAACCCGAACCTGCTGCACCCGCTGGCGGAGCCGGCGGCATGGGCGGCATGTACTAATACCGTTCCACCGGACAACAAAGCAGTCAGTCCCCCGCGGACTGACTGCTTTTGCATTGTCCTCTTTTTTTGATCCTTGCACAGACCGCATGCAGCCTCCCCTTGACAGTCGCCGCCGCAGAGGCTACCATCCCCCATGACCGTCAGCATTCCGGCCGGTTTCACTTCCCCACTT
>CAMNDE010000001.1:0-114543 GCA_946534895.1 uncultured Clostridia bacterium | reverse complement strand
GATGCCCGCAACAAGTTCTATGATGACAAGTTTGGTGTCTTCACTTACTGGGCAGGCACCTGGGCTACCAACCTCAAGACCAATCTGGAAGCCAGCGGCAAGGACGGCACCCTCGTGGCCCTGAAGCCTCTGGAAGGCAATCCTCCGTATTATGATCGTGTTCCTCCGGTCTGGTGCATTACCACCAAGTGCGCAAATCCCCAGGCTGTGTTTGATGCATTCATCGATTCCATGCTGGACGGCGGCGACACCCAGATGCTGTGGACCTATGGTGTAGAAGGCGTGCACTGGTCCAAGGCTGCCGGCACTGTTCTTGCTGGAACCGATAAGGAAGCCACCTATGAAGAGGGACAGTTCCATATGCTCGAGAATATGGAATCCGCCGGAACTCTTTACACCAAGAACCACATCGATCCCATGCTGGCTCTTGCAACTTTCGCAGAGGGTTACTATGATCCCAAGGAAGACAGCGTAAAGCCTGAAGCCAAAGCTGCCTCCGAGCTGTTCAATGCCAACAGCCGTCTTGCCTCCATTGTTCCCGCCACTCCTGAAATGAGCGAAATGAATGGTGACCTGACTCAGATCAAGAATGAAATCATCGCAAACATTGCCATTGGCAAGTACAGTGTTGAAGAAGGCATGCAGGTTTTCGCTGATGAGGGAGGACTGGAAATGTCCGAAGCTATCGTTGAGAGTCTGAATGCTCTGAATTAAGTTTCATTTGAATGCTTAAGGGCGGCGGACGTTAACCCGTCGTCCTTAATTTTTCCTCGCTGTAGATGAAGGGAGGTTTCTGCATGGCAGGACAGACAGCCAATGGAACTGTGCAGGTCGGGAAAAAACCTTTGCGCCAGCGCATGAAGAAATACTGGGGTTTCTATTTCATGTTCATTCCGGTGCTGGTTTTTGTGGCACTTTTCCATTATGCACCAATGTTTGGCATTCGTTATGCCTTCTATTCCTGGAAAATTGTGGGAGATCCGGTCTGGGTGGGTCTGGCAAACTTTGAAAAGCTTTTCAAGCAGAGCCAGTTTTCAGTTTCTTTCTGGAATACTGTAGTTTTCTCGGTGATTAAACTGGTTCTGAACACAGGCTTTGCTGTAATCATTTCACTCCTGCTCAATGAAATGATTTCTCTGAAATTCAAAAAATTGAGTCAGACCATTATCTATCTGCCGCATTTCATGTCCTGGGTTGTGACTGCATCTGTTTTCAGCCTGTTGCTTTCTCCTTCTGAAAGCGGTCTGGTCAATCAGATCCTCATCAAGCTTGGAATTATCAATGAGAGCGTTTACTACCTGGCTGATAAGGGCTGGTGGAGAATCTGGTACTACATTATTAATGTATGGCATGATACCGGCTGGCAGACAATTATCTTTATGGCGACCCTTACCGGTATCGATCCCGGCATCTATGAAGCAGCATCCATCGATGGTGCAGGACGCTGGAAGAAGATGTGGTATGTCACCATGCCTGCCCTCGGAAATACCATTATCACTGTTTTGATTCTTAATCTGGCCAAAATCATGAATCTGTTTGAAAGTGTATTCGTTCTGCAGAATGACTCTGTAAAACGTGCCACAAACGTTCTTCAGACATATGTTTACTATCAGACATTTAACAGTGGCGCATCTGCGGACTATGGTTATACCACTGCCATCGGTCTGTTCAGATCCCTTGTTGGTCTCTGCTTGATGCTTATTTGCAACTATGCATCGAAGCGGGTCCGTGGCCGCGGAATTATTTAAGGGAGGGTTGAGAATATGGCGAAGCAAGAAGTGCGATATATCACCCCTGGCGGTGTAGAAGTTTCAGGACCTCCCCATCTGAATAAGCAGAAGTCAAAGTATACTGCGTTCAACTTTGTCAACGGATTCATTTTCATTCTCGTTTGCCTGATTGTTATTATTCCTATCTGGAAAGTATTCATTGACTCGATCGATCTCACGACCGGTTATGGCTTAAAGCTGCTGCCCACTAAGTTTGGTCTGGATGGATATATTTCCATTTTTTCCAATCAGTCGCTGCTGAGACCGCTGTTTGTGAGTCTGTACACGACTGTTGCAGGTACTTTGATCGGCCTTCTGCTGTCCACAATGGGCGCATATGTGCTGATTCAGTGGGACATGCCCGGAAGAACACTGTTTGCGAACATTCTGCTGTTCACGATGATCTTCTCCGGCGGTATGATTCCCAGCTATCTGGTCATGCGTGGACTGGGCTTGACGGATAACCCCTGGGGGCCTATTCTCCTGCCCGCCATCAATGTGTATAACCTGGTTCTGATGCGGAATTTCTTCGAGGGAATCCCGGCTTCTCTCTTTGAGAGTGCAGATCTTGACGGATGTTCTCCCATGGGCATGTTCTGGAAAATTGCCCTTCCTCTTTCCAAGGCAGCACTTGCTTCCATCGGTCTGATGTTTGCAGTTGCTTACTGGAATGATTATACAAACTTCAAGCTGTATATCACGGATCGGAAGCTTTACAATTTCCAGATGAAGCTGCGTGACATGATGCAGTCGTCCGACCTGCCTGAATCTGTAGGCGGTGCAACCGAGAACACCATCAGAAATGCCTGCGTTATCACAGCAATTCTGCCTTTCATGATTCTGTATCCTTTCCTGCAGAAGTATTTTGTGAAGGGTATCAATATTGGTGCCGTAAAAGAATAATTTGAATTTTCTGAGGCTCTGCAGATTTCTGCAGGGCCTTTTATACCTTTTTCAAGAAATCGTGGAGTGATTCCACGATTCTTCATAAAAATGGATTTAACAGAACGATTTACGAAAAGGGCATTGTGCATGGGATGTTTTGATTGATCAGGGAAACATCAAAGCAAACGGTCAGAGCCCGACAAAGGGGAAATGATGTCATGGGCATCATCGATGCCGATGTCTGCTATAGGACGTCTGACTCTGTAGAACTCCATTGTCATTCAGGATATTCATGAAGAGGAATTGACTCAGGGGCTGTGCAAGAAAAGGAACACTGGGCTTGGGAGAATGTTTTTGAATGTCAGGAAGGTGAAACATAATCATGATGCAGTTGGATTCGTATTTGACGGAATATCTGTCGGATTACAAAAATTATAAGGATTATTGGAACTATGAAGATGGGTGCATTATTGTTGGATGCATCGATATGTACAGGGCAACCGGTGAAGAAAAGTATCGGGATTTTGTCCTGAAGTATGTTGATGCAAATGTTCAGCCCGATGGATCAATACCCCGGTTTAATATGAAACAGTATGCTACGGACAACATCAATCCAGGAAAAGCACTCTTTTTTGCTCTGGACGAAACAGGCGATGAGAAATATCAGAAGGCCATAGAGTTTCATATGACCAGGATTAGCCAGCACCCAAGATGTGACTGCGGGAATTTCTGGCATAAGGAGAATTACCCTTATCAGGTCTGGCTGGATGGCTTATATATGGTTCAGCCCTTTTATATGATGTATGAGAAGCGCTTTGACCATAATGCGCATCTTCAGGACATCATCAGTCAGTTCAGGAATGTGCGGAAGTATTTGTTTGATGATGCGAAGCAACTGTACTATCATGCCTGGGATGAACGTAAAGTGCAAAAATGGGCAAATCCGAATACAGGCTGTTCGCCCAATTTCTGGCTCCGGTCCATGGGCTGGTATCTTATGTCATTGATTGACTGTATTGAATACTGCGATGAACAGTTATTTGAGCACAGAAAATATCTGATTGATCTGTTCCGGGAGGCTGTAAGGGGAATCCTTGATTATATGGACAAGGATCATAAGCTCTTTTATCAGGTGATTGACCATCCGGAGTATCCTGGGAACTATCTTGAATCATCGGGAAGTGCCATGATTGCATACAGCCTTCTGAAAGGTTCCAGATTGCGTGTTTTGAATCCGGAAAAATATGCAGTTGTCGGCAAAGCTGTAATGGAACATCTCGTACAGGAAAAATTGGTGACTGATGACCAGGGAGAACAACATTTCTCCGGAATCTGCAGAGTGGCCGGGCTTGGACCTGGTGAGAAACGGGATGGCAGCATTGAATACTATCTCTCTGAGGAAATATGCTCCGATGATGCAAAAGGAGTAGGGCCGCTGATGATGGCTTATTCTGAATACTGCATGGAGGAAAAATGACAATGCAAGTACTTTTCATCGGAAACCGCAGTGCAACGGTATCATTGGATACCAACGAAAAGTATTATCTTCAAAAACCGTGGCAACTGACCCTGAATCAGAATACTATCGGTGAGATGCAGACTGCAGTACATACGATATACGGCCTGTGGCCTGACACAGAGTATCATCTTGAAGCGACAAGAGACGGCGAAAAAGAAGAAGTCCAGTTCCACACGATGTGCGAGTCTGTGACTATGAATGTTAAAGACTTTGGGGCAGCAGGTGATGGAAACCATCTTGATTCTCCGGCAATACAGGCAGCGATTCAGTGCTGTCCTCCGGATGGACGCGTCCTTATTCCCGCCGGTACATACAGAATTCTTCCACTGTTTCTGAAAGACCATATAAGACTGGAAATTGCAGAAGGCTGCGAACTGAAGCTGGACACAGACCGAAATGCGTTTCCTGTTCTGCCGGGGATGCTGCAATCAACAGATGAGACAAAAGAACTGAACTTCGGAACCTGGGAGGGGAATCCTCTGGATTGCTTCGCAGCACTAATAACCGGTATGGATGTCAGAGATGTTATCATATACGGGAAAGGTATTCTTAACGGCAATGCATCGAAGGCAAACTGGTGGCATGATCCGAAAATAAGGAGAATTGCCTGGCGGGGGAGACTGGTCTTTCTGTGCCGCTGTCAGGATGTGGTTATCCAGGGCATAACGCTCAAGAATTCGCCGTCCTGGAATCTGCATCCATATTTCAGCAATCATCTGAAATTCCTGAATATGGTCATCAATGCTCCTGCTGACAGCCCGAATACAGACGGCTTTGATCCGGAAAGCTGCAAGGACTTAATGATGGCCGGTACACATTTTTCTGTCGGAGATGACTGTATAGCTATTAAGTCGGGAAAGATTTACATGGGACTCACTTATGGAGTACCCTGTGAAGATCTTTTGATTTCACATTGTCTTATGGAAAATGGGCATGGGGGAGTCACAATTGGATCTGAAATGGCGGGCGGAGTATACCATGTCTCTGTCAGGAACTGTGAGATGAAAAACACTGATAGGGGGCTTCGAATCAAGACAAGAAGAGGCAGGGGGAAAAACGGCAGAATTGACCAGATCGAATTTGAAAATGTGACTATGACGAATGTAAGAGTACCTCTTGCTGTAAACTCCATGTATTACTGTGATCCCGATGGGCACAGTCCGTACGTGCAGAACAGAGAACCGCAGGAAGTGGATGAACGAACACCTTCAATTGGCAGAATAGCCATGAAGAATGTAACCGCTTCAGGCGTGACATGCGCAGGCTATGTTCTGGGACTTCCGGAACAGAAAGTGGAGAGAATCACGCTCGAACATGTTTCGGTGAGTCTTGACAAAGATGCATCCCCCATGCAGCCGATCATGGCTGACGATATACCTGCAGTTTCCCGGGCAGGCTTCTGCATGGAGAATGTCCAGGAATTACTCATGGATGATGTACAAGTCTCCGGGAAGGAAGAGGCAATCGAATTGCTTAAAACAGTGGACAGAATTGAAAGAACATAAAACAGCGGGGAAAGCCATGGCTGAAAAGGCTTTCCCCGCTGTTTTATCAATCTTAAAGAGTAACTCCGCTTTTGAATATAGCCAGATCATGGAATCCGTTCGATTCACTCTTAACGGGTTTTCCACTGGCAACTTCGAGTACCAGTTCGAGAAGTTCAGAAGATAAATCCTGCAAAGACATCTGTTCGGAAAGGAGTCTTCCGGCATTAAAGTCGATCCATCCGGATTTTTTTTCGGCGAGGGGGGTGTTGGAAGAAATCTTGACTGTTGGAACCGGGCAGGCAAATGGAGTACCGCGACCTGTCGAGAACAATACAAGATGTGCGCCTGACGCAGCCAGGGCAGTGGCTGCCACAAGATCATTTCCGGGGGCTGAAAGCAGGTTCAGACCATGCACGGATACCTGCTTTGAATACGGCAGCACGTCTGCAACGGGAGAAAAACCGCTTTTCTGTGTGCAGCCAAGCGCCTTGTCTTCCAGGGTTGAGATTCCTCCTGCCTTGTTTCCGGGAGAGGGGTTTTCATAGATCGTCTGATGGTGCTCTTCGAAATACTGCTTAAAATCATTGATGAGATGCACTGTTTTCTCAAATACTTCCTCTGATTCACAGCGATTCATCAAGATTGTCTCAGCTCCAAACATTTCAGGAACTTCTGTAAGTATCGTTGTGCCGTCCATGCCGATCAGCCTGTCAGAAAAACCGCCGATTACAGGGTTGGCAGTGATTCCGCTGAAGCCGTCAGAACCACCGCATTTCAGGCCAACGATAAGCTGGGAAGCGGGACAGGGTTCTCTGTGGTCGGAATGCATGATATCGGCCAGGGACTTCAGGATCTCCATGCCGGCAGATATTTCATCCTCGACCTGCTGGCAGATAAGCGTCTTGACTCTGGAAGCATCGTAATCGTGCATCCTGGACAGGATTTCCTGTACTCCGGAATTCTCGCATCCAAGCCCCAGCAGCAGAACGCCACCCGCATTGGGATGCATGGCGAGATCTGCGAGGACATTCCGTGTATTTTCCTGGTCATCACCCATTTGGGAACAGCCATAGGGATGCCTGAAGGCACAGATCCGGTCTATGCCATCGCCCAAAAGAGTCTGAGCTTCCTGTTCCAGTGTTCTAGCAATGTCATTGACACAGCCCACCGTGGGAATGATCCAGAGTTCGTTTCGGATACCAACCTTGCCATTTGACCGCTTATAGCCGTTGAAAGAACGGGGCTTCTGTTTCTGTACAGTGGGATGGGAAGGCTGCCATGTATATTCCAGCTCACCGGAAAGGTTTGTGTGGATATTATGCACATGAACGTGATCACCAGGATGGATGGCCTCTTTCGCATAGCCGATGGGGAAACCGTACTTAATGACCAGTTCGCCCTCTGCGATTTCTTTCAGGGCAATTTTATGTCCGGCAGGAATATCCGACTGAGCCGTTATGCTGAGATCCCCGAGCTGTACAGCGGAACCTGCTGCCAATGGGGAGAGAACAACGGCAACGTTATCCTTCGAAGTAATCTGCAATAGCTGATTCATGCAAACCTCCTGAGATGTTATGCTGGAAAACGCTGAGATACGACTGCGGCCATACCAAGTTTTTCAATATCATTCAGTGCCTGGATAACGTAGTCCAGGAAGCCGGGCACCTGTGTCAGATCCTGTCCCCAGAAAGAGGTGTCAGAGAGAAAATCCTTGGCGAGCGTTTCTGCAGAAGCACCGGAATGATTTGCGAAAAAGTTGAGAACAGCGGCATCATCCTGCAGCGTATAGGTATCGTCACCGCGTTTGCAGAGCAGTTTTCCGTCCTCCTGCAATGTGCCATTGCGATAGAGACTGATCATGGCTGCCATGGAGAAGGTAAGATGAGCCGGAAGCTGCTGGTTCATCCGGATATACTCCATAAAGGAAGGCATGCAGCGTGCGCGCCATTTGCTTACGCAGTTCAGGCAGATGCTGAGGAGCTGATGGCGAATGAAAGGATTGCGGAAGCGGGAAGTAACTGCATCGGCAAAAGCCTCGAGATCTTCCTTGGGCAGGGTCAGCGTAGGAATGACTTCCTCATGAAGGGTTTTCTGCATGAAATTGCAAATGGTGGCATCGTTCATAGCGTCAAGCACAATGTCATAACCGCACTGGAAAGCCATGGGCACGAATGAAGTGTGTGCACCATTGAGAATGCGGACCTTGCGCTGCTTGTAAGGCTTCTGATTGTCAGTATAAATAACCGGCAGACCGCACTGCGGCAGAGGAAGTTCCGAAGACAGGTCTTTGGGACTTTCAATGACCCAGAGACCAAAGGGTTCAGCTGTGACAAGAATATGATCTTCATAGCCCAGCTTATCCCAGATGGCCTGGTCTTCTCCACGCGGATAGCCGGTAACAATTCTGTCAACCAGCGTGGAGGTAAAGATGCAGGCTTCGTCAAGCCAGCGGTCAAAGGCGTCACCAAGATTCCAGATCTTGGTCAGCGCCTTGACGCATCTCTTGAGTTCGATTCCGTTGTCATCGATCAGCTCGACGGGAAGAATAATCAATCCCTTGGAGTTATCGTAATTGAAGTGTACAGCACGCTCGTAAAGGAATTTCGTCAGTTTTCCGGGATATGAATTGGGCGGACAGAGATCAAAGGAATCGGATTCATCAAGAACAATGCCGGCTTCGGTGGTATTGCTGACTATGAAACGCAGCGTGTCCAGACATGCATAGTTATGATAACGCTCATAATCGGCGTAGCAGTCCACTGCATCGGAGACCGATGTGACAAGACGATTCTTTTCCACGGGAGTGCCGTTTTCCAGTCCGCGAAGTACAACCGTATACCGATAATCCTGGTCATGGAAGTAAGGGAGCAGTGTTCCCATGGGAATCGGCTTCACAAGGACGATGCTTCCATCAAACCCGGTTTTCTCATTCGCTATATCGATCATGTAATCGACAAAAGCTCTAAGAAAGTTTCCCTCTCCGAACTGAAGAACCCGGACGGGACGGGAGGGGGCAGGGGCCATTGATGCATTCAGACACTTCATCATTTGATCCTCCTCGGTGTTTGTACAGACAAAGATGTGTAAGCATTTACATGCTGTATAGATTTTACTTCGAGTGGATACTTTCGTCAATGCAGACATGGAAAAACAATCAGACAGCTTTTATGAAAACAAAGTATCGTATCTTGAAAGGGATATAGATTGATGATATACTTAACACGATTATTGTAAATGGTTACACTTTTGCAATTAGAGGTGATGCCTTGAACATTTATGACATATCGCAAAAAGCAGGTGTGTCGATTGCCACTGTTTCAAGGGTTCTCAATGGTAAGGCGCATGTCAGTGAAAAGACTCGCAATAAGGTACTGAGTGTGATCGAGCAGACACAGTATGTGCCGAATCCCTTTGCACGTGGTTTGGGCTTGAATACCATGAAGACAATCGGACTGGCATGCCCGGATGCTTCAGACCCTTATCTCGGTACAGCGATTGAGGTGCTGGAGCGTGAATTCCATCGGCATGAATATGAATGCATTCTGGTATGTACAGGGCGTGAAAGGAATAACAGAATTGCAGGTATTTCGGAGCTGGTATCGCGTCATGTGGATGGCGTTGTTCTGATCGGTTCTTCCTTTATTGAAGAAACTGAGAAAAAGAATCAGTACATACGGGACGCGGCAAAGAACGCACCGGTTTTTCTGCTGAATGGTTCCTACATGGCAGAAAATGTATATTCAGTTTTCTGTGATGATCTCCAGGCAACGAAGGATGCTGTCTGCTTTCTTCATGAAAATGGGAGACGCAGGATTCTCTATCTGTATCACACCAGAAATGATCACGGATTCATCAATTTTTCCGGCAGGCAGAAGAAAATGGGGTATCTGGCAGGACTTGAGAAATGCGGGCTTCCCATGGATCCGGAACTGATTCGTGTCGTGCCTTATCAGGAGTTGGATGTGCTCTCCGTGCAGAATATGCTGATGAATCTGCATGACCAGGGACTTGTTTTTGATGCGGTAATGACCAGTGAGGATATTCTTGCTGTCGGTGCGGTAAAGTTCGCGCGCAAGTGCAGTATTCAGGTTCCGGATGAACTGAGCATTATTGGCTATAATAATTCACAGCTGTGCCTGTGCTGTGATCCCGAACTGAGCAGTGTTGACAACCAGCTGAAAGCCATTGGCGAATGTATTGTGGAATCCATGATCAATGTTCTTGCCGGAAAAGAAGCTCCGAGAAGTATGGTTTTTAACGGGAAACTGATACAAAGATCAAGTACCGGCCTGACGACATAAAGTAAAGGAGAGATCGAAGCTATGGAAACTTTCATGAATGAGAACTTTCTTCTGAATACTCAGGTTGCGCGGGATCTGTTTCATAAGACAGCCGCCAAGCAGCCCATCATTGACTATCATTGTCATCTGAGTCCCAAGGAAATATGGGATGATATCCGCTTTGAGA
Source organism: uncultured Clostridia bacterium (assembly GCA_946534895.1). GTDB lineage: Bacteria > Bacillota > Clostridia > Christensenellales > Aristaeellaceae > UBA2943. The sequence goes on along the minus strand of CAMNDE010000001.1, from coordinate 104,416 downwards.
ACATCACTCAGGTATGGCTTGGCGGGGATCATTACAAGTGGAGACTGATGCGGTGCGCCGGTGTGGATGAAAAGTATATTACAGGCGATGCTAGCGATTATGAAAAGTTCCAGAAATGGGCAGAGGTGGTTGGAAAAGCCATTGGTAATCCTCTTTATCACTGGAGCCATCTTGAACTGCAGCGCTTTTTTGGATGGCATGGCGCCCTGAGCAAGAAAACAGCTGATGAAGTCTGGAAGATCGCCAATGAGCGTCTCCAGGAGCCGGGATTCAGCGCACGCGGACTGATCAAGCAGAGCAATGTTGAGACTGTATGCACAACGGATGATCCGGTTGATTCGCTTGAATATCATGAGAAGCTTGCTGCAGACAAGAGCTTCCCGGTGACCGTGCTGCCCGCCTGGCGGCCTGACAAGGCTATGAATATCGAAGCTGCAGCATGGCCGGCCTATATCGAAAAGCTGTCTGCTGTATCTGGCATGAGCATTCGGTCATTTGATGAACTGAAAAAAGCCCTGAAGGTCAGGATGGATTTCTTTGCCGCGCATGGATGCAAGCTCAGTGACCATGCGCTGAAGCATGTGATCTATGCTCCGGCTGCGGATGAGGAAATTGAAGCGGTATTTGCCAAGCGTCAGGGCGGCGGCCGTGTGACGCAGGAGGAAGAAGAAAAGTTCAAGTTTGCATTTATGGTTTTTGTCGCTTCTGAATATCATAAGCGTGGATGGACCATGCAGCTGCACTATGGATGCAGGCGTGACAATAATCTGACCATGTATGACCGTCTTGGACCGGATACCGGCTATGACTGCATTGATACCTATACTCCTTCGGATCAGACGGCTGCATTCCTTGGCGCTCTTGAAAAGGCTGGAAATCTGCCGAAAACGATCCTGTACAGCCTTAACCCGGCGGACAATCAGGCGATTGATACAATTTGCGGATGCTTCCAGACCAGTGAAGCGGTAAGCAAGATCCAGCATGGCAGTGCATGGTGGTTCAATGATCATTTCCAGGGCATGACTGAACAGCTGACCAGTCTGGCAAACCTTGGGTACTTGGCCGGGTTCGTTGGCATGCTGACGGACAGCCGTTCATTCCTCAGCTATCCCAGACACGAGTATTTCCGCAGAATTCTCTGCAGACTCCTTGGAGAATGGGTAGAAGACGGACGCTATCCCAATGATCCGGATATTCTCGAAGAGATTGTCCGCGGCATCTGCTATGAAAATGCCAAAAAGTATTTTGCGTTTTCAGTAAAAGAGTAAGCTCTCAGTCCATAACGGAATCTAGCTTCAGCAAGAAGCATAAAATGCAGCCCCTGAAGATCTTTCCTCCATACAGGCAAGATTTTCAGGGGCGTTTTTGCGTCAGGCAACATGAAGGATCTGTCAGGATTCCACATCCGCTGAGGATGGATAGCACGGATCATCGATGAATGGCAGGGAGAAGAGAAGGGCAGCTGAGTCCAGATACTGTTCAATACTTTTTGCCTTGAACAAACGCTTGATCGCTTTATCTGAATGTGCAAAGCAGAACGAAAAGTACTTTGTAATTTCACGCATGCGTCCAAGAACAGCATTGGGAGGCAGTTCCGCCTGATATGCTCTGAACAGCGTATCATGAAATGTCACCAGCTCAGACAGGCACATTTTCTGGCCTGTTTTTATTTGGCGGGCCAGACCGGGATTGGTCAGAAAGCCACGTCCTACCATGACGCCTGTGCAGTGATACTGCTGTACAGCCTGGTAAATGAGCTCAGTGGTGGTTAAGTCTCCATTGATGATCCAGGGAAAAGGCAAATCGTCCAGTGATTCAAGAGCATGCCTGTGAATGGGACCTTTATAGAAATCCTGTCTGGTTCTTGGATGGATGATGAGTTTCTCTATCGGATAGTTTTTATAGATGTCCAGCAATGCCGGCCATTCATCTTCTGAAACATATCCGATTCGGGTCTTCACGGAAACAGGCAGTGATGCAGATGTGTAAATCTGGTCAAGAAATCTCTTCAAACTGTCGAGGTCGAGGAGCATGCCGGAGCCTTTTCCCTTGGCGGTAACGGTGCCTGAAGGACAGCCGACATTCAGATTGACCTCCATAAATCCCAGTTCCCTGAGCATGTCCGTGCAGTGGAGAAACAAGGAAGGATCTTTGCATAGAATCTGAGGAACAGCTGACAGAAGCGCCTTGTCAGAAGGGAAAAGCAGCCGCATTTCACGTCTGTCAAAATGCCCATTCACGGTCGGACTAATAAAAGGAATATAATAGTGATCAATTCCGCCGAAAACGGATGCGTGTGTCGTCCGGAAAATTCCGTCGGTTATGCCTTCCATCGGTGCAAATAGCAATTCCATGCTGGACCTCACTGACTGCGGAATAAAAGTATTGCTTCGAGATGAAAAAACTGTATCGGGAGCATCGTGCCAGGCAGGGAATGCCGCCGATCCAGGCTGGCTGGTATCCGGCGAGCTGGACTTGATGTCAAAGAACGCACAGGCATGATCCATGCCTGTTTACGCAGAAGGATAAATGAAACCAGATGATCGGATGATCATCGGCCATTTTAATAATCTTCTAAATATTCGTCAAGAAAACAAGGCGATTCGTACATGAACTGTTCACAAATCTATGCTACGATACGTAAGGTTCTTTATGATTATGTCCTGGAGGTGATGTTGTGAATAATAAAGGAAATAACAATCGCAGACCTGATACAGGCGGACTCATCATGTTTGGCGTTATTATGATCGTGGTTCTGCTGATTAATATTATGATTGTCAATTCTCTGACATCGGTACAGATTTCAGAGGTTCCTTATAGCGTTTTTCTGCAGATGATGGAGGGCGGACTTGTCAAGGAAGCAAAAGTTGAAAGTACCTCAATTACGTTCGTGACAGAAAAGAATGGCGAGACGTCAACTTTCACTACCGGAAGAATGGAAGATCCGGGACTTGTCGAGCGCATGCAGAAGGCAGGGGTCATTTTTACTACAGCCATTCCCAAACAGTCATCGCCAATCATTTCATTCCTGATTGGATATATCCTCCCGTTTGCGATTACACTTGGAATCGGAATGATTCTGATTCGCATGATGAACAAGCGAATGGGCGGAAACATGAGCTTCGGGAAAAGCACGGCGAAAGTGTACATGGAAGCACAGACCGGAAAAACCTTTGCAGATGTGGCAGGTGAAGATGAAGCAAAAGCTGCCCTTTCAGAAATTGTGGACTTCCTGCATGATCCGGAAAAATACAAGAATATAGGGGCGAAACTTCCCAAGGGAGCACTTCTTGTAGGACCGCCAGGCACTGGTAAAACACTGTTGGCAAAAGCAGTTGCCGGAGAAGCAAAAGTGCCTTTCTTTTCCATTTCCGGTTCGGAATTCGTGGAAATGTTTGTCGGTATGGGTGCTGCCCGAGTACGTGATTTGTTTAAGCAGGCCGGAGAAAAAGCCCCCTGTATCGTTTTTATTGATGAAATTGATGCCATCGGCAAAAAAAGAGATGCCGGCAATGGACTGGGCGGCAATGATGAACGTGAGCAGACCCTGAATCAGCTCCTTGCAGAAATGGATGGTTTTGATACGGGAAAAGGCGTAGTCATTCTTGCTGCAACCAACCGTCCGGACAGTCTCGACAACGCCTTGCTGAGGCCTGGGCGTTTTGACCGGCGTATTCCTGTGGAACTGCCTGACCTTGCCGGTCGGGAAGCGATTTTAAAAGTCCATGCAAAAGAAGTACGCATGTCTGAGAATATTGATTATCGGGCAATCGCCCTTGCAACGAGCGGTACAAGCGGGGCTGAGCTCGCGAACATTATCAACGAGGGTGCACTGCTTGCCGTGAAGGAAGGACGTAACACTGTGGAACAGAAGGATCTGGAGGAAGCAGTGGAGACAGTCATTGCCGGTTACCAGCGCAAGAATGCGGTAATCACGCCCAGAGAACGCAAGGTGGTCTCTTATCATGAGATCGGGCATGCGATTGTTGCTGCCAGACAGGCCGATTCTACACCTGTTCATAAAATCACTATTATTCCCAGAACTTCCGGCGCGCTTGGATTTACCATGCAGGTGGAAGAGGACGAGCATTATCTGATGACGAAGGAATTCATATTGAACAAGATTGCAACTCTGACAGCCGGCAGAGCAGCCGAAGAGCTGGTTTTCGGACAGGTAACCTCTGGTGCTTCCAATGATATAGAACAGGCCACGAAACTCGCAAGAGCCATGGTGACAAGACTTGGAATGAGTGAAAACTTTGATATGACAGCATTTGAGTCAGTTACCAATGTATACCTCGGCGGAGATTCGTCTCTTGCATGTTCGGAAAAGACCAGTGCAGAGATTGATCAGGAAATTGTTGCGATCATTAAGAATGCGCATGCGAAGGCTGTAGGAATCCTGAAAGAGAATGAAAATGAATTGCATAAGCTCGCAGCCTATCTTCTGGAACGGGAGACAATCACAGGCGAAGAATTCATGGCAATACTGAATAATCGTGGTAACGATCCTCAACCATTACTGCCGGTTTCTGACCATGAATAACACAGGGTGAAACCAATAAAGAGCCAGTCACGCGAATACGTGGCTGGCTCTTTATATGAGGGTATCGTTTTATCGGTTGCGTTCCATCTTTTCTTTATCCATTTGCCACAACAGCTTCTTGGCGGCTTCGCGATGCTGGATGACTTCATGGATATTCGGCCAGAAACGCACCAGCATACCGCCATGGTTGTTGACCGGCTGACGGAAGGTGACGGTATTGCATACAAACAGCAAAGCTATGGACTGGTCGTTCAGATCATCTTTTCTCGAATATGGCCGCCCGTATTTCATTCCGTTTTTGGGTGCTTCGAGAAATTCAGATGAGATTTCATCTATGGAAGTGAACCAGCGATAAAACTCTGTCTTGGGATAAACATGTCCGCCCGCAAGCTGGTAATCGACCGTAACATAGTCGTCCATGACATTGACATAGACACGCCCGATATAGAACATGTTTGCAGCAACAAGCTTAAATGACTGAATTCCATTATGGGAAATATCGACAGGAAGCACATTATACCATTTGTTTGTCAGTCCCGGGTAGGTTTCCCGCAGGGGAATACCGATCACACCAACCGTATTATTTGGATACCATACCACTTTGGGCTCGGTTTTTCGTTCCAGAACAAGAAGAGGAGGAAGATCAGAAGGATTCACATCATCAGGTTTATCTGTTGGTGCCCAGGCGCCGTCCTCACCTAATACATACCAGCCCTGGTCTGCGGAATACTTGTACTTTTTTCCGTTACTGGAAGATGCGGAATAGGAGAGAACATCTCCATACGGATTATAGGTGATGGACTTGCTTTCATCCTCTGTATGGTAGCTATAAGCCTCCAGATCACCTTCGGAAGCGTATAAAGCCAGTACATTTTCGCGATCTGTTCCGTCGTAACGGTATGTATTGTCCGCAAGCAGTTCCAGTGATGGATCACTGAGGAATGATGACGACAGGACTTCCATGTTTTTGTATTTTGTGGATAATCCGTAATTATCCGTAACTGTAAATACGGCAGTGGAAAGGGCGAAGCCATCCGGCATGTTATCGCATACCCAGGATGCTGAATCAGTATTTTTGCTGAGTTCCACTGTGGTTTTCACTCCACCAGATACATATGTGACGGAAACTGCCGTATAATTCAGATCCTTTATGGACGCGCTGTGCTCACTTGAAGTTATGGTGCCCAGCTGCAGGTGCTTCAGGGTTTCTGGATTGACAGCCACTTTCAGATCACTCAGTTTTACTGGCGGAGGGAGGACAACATAAGGTTTTTTGGATGGCGCAGGTGTTGATGATGCCTGGGGACTGGCTGATGCTGAAGGCGCAGGCGTGGCAGATGCATCTTTACGGGGCGTTGGAGTAATGGCAAACAGTTCTTCTTCTTCAACCGGCTGGATAGTGATTACAGGCTGTTGGGTAGGCGAGGATTCTTTAACTTTGTCATTGTACACGTCATCATTGTAATCCACGACCTCGCCCTGATCATTTTTCCATTTTTTATCGGAAAAATCCCAATGAATTCTTTGGACAACACCTGTATTTGAGGAACGGATCAACCGTTCTACGGCTTCAAGCTCGCCGGAGCCAGAATAGGTGAGTTCCCGATCATCTGAATCAAGAACACGATAATTCTTCAGTTTTCCGGAGGCATCAAAATACACGGCATACTCAACAAGGGGAAGAGATGATGAGCCTTTTTCCAATCCATAGGAATAATTGTATCCCTGGACACCGCTTTTTGACGTGTATGTGGCAAATTCAAGTCCTTTTGTAACCTCCAAGGTCTGAAGAGTGCCATCAAAGCCTATGACGACCAGTTCGCTGTCGTGATCATTATCAGCGATGCTCTCCAAAATAATGGAGTCGATATTTTCAAGGCTTGATGCATCTTCCTTGTAGCGGGATTGATAAACACCATCAGAGGAAGAATTGGGAAGCTTGATACTCGGAGCATCCTTGTAAGTGATCTTCACGTTCACATTATCCTCAAATAATGGAGTCCAATCAGTTTTGAGAGTAAGGTAACCATTCTTTAAGGATATGGTAAATTCCGGGGATTCGTAGTTCAGTTTTAGAGGAATCTCGTCCAAGGATGAAGGAATTTCAGCAAAAGAAGAATGAAAAGAAAGCACAAACAAAAAAATACAAACAGCAAAAACGGAACCAGTGAAAAAAAGGCGCTTCATAATATGCCCCCAATCAAATTCGTGATGACTGGAGGTTAGTATCGTGTCCTTAACCAATAGAGAATCTGCGTGTGTTATTCTAGCACATTTTATGACAGCTGTCAACAATCTATTCCAAATTTGCTTCAAAAATATTACGAAATAATATCAAATAAATTGCGTTAGATTGCAAGAATATTATTTATCTAAACCGTTACATGTTGTGAGAAATTTGGCAGAGAATTGACACTGCTGTTTTTTCTATCTATAATAAATTGAAAAAAGAGCTTTGAACGGGGGAAGAGGCCATGCTCTGGAAAGAAAAAACCACGGAAGCCATACACAGGTTGCTGTATTTTGCGACAGCTCATCATCTGATTCCTCAGGAAGATTTTTACTTTTACAGGAATTTTTTGCTGGACTGCTTTAAAATGGATGATCCCGCGGACATAAAGGTTGAAGTGAATCCAGCAGTTCCGGAAACGGCTACCGGTATATTAAAGGCTCTTTGCAGTCTGGCTATAGAGAAGGGGATTATTGAAGACATTGCCTATGAAAAGGATATGTTTTCAACACGGCTCATGGGAATTGTAACTCCTTCGCCATTGCAGGTGCGGTCTCATTTTTGGGCACTGTGCAATGAAGGAAAGAGTGAGCAGGCCACATCGGAATTTTACCAGATGTGCAGAGACTGCAATTATGTAAAAGTGGATGATATTGCGCAGAATATCATATACTTTGCAGATACGGATGTGGGAAAGCTTGAGATTACCATAAATCTGTCAAAGCCGGAAAAGGATCCAAAGGAAATTGCTAAGCTCAAAAATGCGCCGAGTGTTGGATACCCCAAATGTATGCTCTGTATCGAAAATCCAGGATATGCCGGAAGAAGCAATTTCCCCGCAAGGCAGAATCACAGAGTCATTCCGCTGGAATTGATGGGAAATCCCTGGTACCTGCAGTATTCTCCTTATGCTTACTATCATGAACACTGCATTGTTTTCAATAAGAATCATATCCCCATGAAGATCGATCATGGAACTTTTGAACGTCTGTTCAGCTTTATTGAGCAGTTTCCTCATTATTTCCTGGGGAGCAATGCCGATCTGCCCATCGTTGGCGGTTCTATTTTGAACCATGATCATTTTCAGGGCGGAAAGTATTCTTTCCCCATGGATAAAGCCGGTGAACTCTTCAGGCTTCAGTCAAAAGACGAGCAGATTCAGGCATCTGTATTGGCGTGGCCGATGACAGCAATATCCCTGAAATCGAGAGACAAAGATGCGATCATAAACGCAGCAGATGAAATGCTGAAAGCCTGGCGTGAATGGTCTGATCCTGAATATGATGTTTATGCATACACAGATAATGTGCCGCATAACACCATTACACCTATTTTGAAAAAAGAAGGAGATATCTGGGATCTTCGTCTGGTACTGAGAAATAACCGGACCAGCGATGAACATCCGTTGGGCATATTCCATCCTCACGCGAATCTTCACCATATCAAGAAAGAAAACATTGGCTTGATTGAAGTCATGGGACTTTTCATTCTGCCGGGCAGACTGAAGACAGAACTGGCAGGGCTGGAGGATTATCTTACAGGGAAAAAGCCTCTGGTGCGTCCGGATGCGAGCGATCCACTGGAGAAGCATTATGATTGGATAAGTGATATTGTTAAACAATATGGAATCACAGACTCCACAGAAAAAGCAGAAGCAATTCTGAGAAAGGAAGTTGGAAATACCTGTGCTCAGGTGCTTAAGGACAGCGGTGTCTATAAAATGGATGCCCACGGTCAGCAGGGATTGACCAGGTTCCTCAATTCCATCGGATATACTGTGTAATGATATCATACGGAACCATGTGAATGCGTAGGACACAAAAGCCGCCAGACTTATGTTCTGGCGGCTTTTCTGCCGAGAAGCTCTTGTTCCTGGCAATGATGGAAAACTGCCGAAATAAGGAGCTTCTGTTTTGACTATAGGATTTTGGGTTCCCAGGAAAGAGACGATTGCAGCAGGCTGCACAGCTCTTCCAAACCTTCCTGATCTATTGTGTCAAAACGATTCAGCTGCGGACTGTCAAGATCAAAGACACCTCGGATTTGATGGTCTGCGTCAAACAATGGGATGACAATCTCAGAATTAGAGCGTGCATCACAGGCAATATGGCCAGGGAAAAGATGGACATTCTCAACGCGTATGGTGGTTTGCTTTTGCAAAGCAGTACCGCAGACTCCTTTGCCGGGAGCTATCCGTATACACGCAGGATTGCCCTGGAACGGTCCGAGGATCAGTTCATTCTGATGCAGGATATAAAAACCACACCAGTTCAAATCCGGAAGTTGCGAGTAAACCAGGGCGGAGCAATTGGAAAGCGAAGGCAGCGCAAATCTGGTTTCCTCAAGAAGTGAGACCATTTGCCGATAAATCTCTGAGTACAGATTCTTTTTTTCTTCACTGTGCATAAGTTTCCCCCTAAATGTTTGGATATTTGCGGAGCAATGATAACACTTTTCCAAGCACATCGCATTGCTCTGGAAGAATGGAATGCATATCATCCGAGAACAGCCAATCTTTATTATGCTGTTTATAGTATAAGGGTAAAGTCTGATCACTCTCTTTTACCAGAAAGAAACCTTCGCGGTCAATTTCGTTCTGTTGATGGATGACAAGCACATCTCCGGGAAGAATTCCATGGGAATACAGTGCAAGGCTTTCAACAGTATACAGGAAATGCCTGTCGTATCCACATAAATACTCGGGCAATTCCAGGTAGCACTGGCTGCTTTCGTTAGCATCGGAAGAAATGCTTTTCTGTTCCCAGACAACGGGGTGAGTTTTCACATATTCCGAGAATTCTGAGCTTGATACAAGTTCAATTGCTCTGGGCTTCGATGGATTTCTTCTGATGAGGCCTCGCTTTTCCAGACTTCGCAGATGCATGTGGACGGTTGATGCCGACTTAATCTGCATTTCATCAGCGATTTCTCGGATTGTCGGCGGATAACCTTTTATTCTGATCTCTCTGGATATGTAATTCAGGATTTTATCCTGCAGCAAAATGCTTTTCTCCAACATAAATGATCTCCGGACAGTAATCTATTTGACAGTTTGTACTGCACAGGTATATATTTCTTATGGAGGTATGATGAAGATGAGTCAAAGCCAGAAGTGTATTCTTTATGACAGGGAATGCATTCAGTGTGGTGAATGCAGATGTGATTTGGATCCTGATAAAGTATGCGATAATTGCATGAAATGCATGATAGGTGATGCTGAGTGGCGTGCCATACAGATCACCGGAATCAGCATGGGCCAGGATCAGGACAAGCCTGATGAAGACAAGCCTGCTTATTGACGGGGCTTTCAGCTTTCATCTGATTTTACGACACGGTCGGGAAGCTCTATGACGTTTGCAGCCATGCGGCGCCGTGCGTCCGTCATATCGGCGTAATGCTTCCTTGTGGTATCCACTGAAGAGTGTCCGAGTACATCTGCGACCAGATAAATATCTCCAGTTTCATGGTATAGATTGGTTGCAAAGGTTGAACGGAGTTTGTGAGGGCTTATTCTCGGTTTCAATGGTGCTGCGACAGCAGCATATTTTTTTACGAGTTTTTCTACGGCACGCTGACTGATCCGTTTCTTTTGAAGAGAAAGGAACAGTGCGTCTTCGTGACCCGGACATGCAATGATCTCTTTTCGTTCTTCCAGATAATCAGCGATAGCTGTAGCAACTTCAGGAGGAAAATACAGAATTACTTCGTTTCCGCCTTTTCGTGTAACCAAAAACGCATTTTCCTCCAGGTTGACATCAGTTATATTGATGCCGACACATTCCGATACACGGATTCCCGTTCCAAGAAAAAGGGAGAGAATGGCATAGTCGCGTTTGGAAGTGATTTTCTGGAATCTTTGCTGTCCCTTCGATAATCCTTCTCCGGTTTCAGCCTGATTCAGGATTTTGGTCAGTTCGTCACGATTAAGCCTGAGGATAGGCTTTTCATGAATTTTGGGCAGCGGAACGAGTGTTGTGATATTTGAAGGAATGCGCTGGGCACGGAAAAGGAAATCATAGAAAGACCGAATGGAGCAAAGTTTCCGTTTTATAGCCCGTTCGTGATTGATGGTTGCTTTAGGCGCTTGATCGGACGCGGTGTCTTCATTTCGGAAATAATAGGAAAGATATTCAGTGTATGCTGTCAGATCTGATGGAGTGAGTCTGGCAAGGTCAGCATCCGTCCAGAGCGTGGGCTTTGTGGAAGAAAAAGCTACACGTTCTGCATGAAGATAGTATATAAACGTGCGTAGATCAATAGCATATGCCAGCCGGGTAAATGTGCCGGTGGTTACACTGATATGCTGAAGAAAATCAGCACATGCCTGAGGAAGCTCTCTGCAGATCTCCCGAATATGGAGAATGCGTTTGGCATCAACCTGTTCACGATATGATTGAGACACCAGTGCTACCTCCTAAAGACTCCAATATTACAAGATAATAATAGCATGGAAATACCACAAATGCAATATCTACGAAATAATTTCTTCATATAAATGAAAAAAAGACTTGGCGCCATATGGATCGATATGAATCTTGAAGCTTTTTATACAATGAAAAAGGTTTCAGGCATGCCAGTATAAGATCAAACATACAGTAAGATGGCCTGACAAAGGAGCATATAAATCAGCCAGGACAATGGCTGCATTTCTATATGAACAGAGACCGGAATACAGATGTGGAGTCAATGGATATGTGATGGAACGTGAACACGCGCGGTGGTGGAAGCCGAAAAGGAATGAAAGAGAAAACAGCATCCATGATCCGATAAGAATCAAAGATAAGTTGTATGAAATGAAAAAGAGATTTACAGAGAAGATCTGTAATTTAAAAGATAACTGTGCCTGAGATTGTAAATCGCTGCTGTTTGGATTTCTGGATGAGAATCCGGAGAATGGTTCAAAGGGCTGTGAGACAAGCTGAGATGGATAAAACACTGAAAAAGAGCCTCAACTATTCGTAAAACTATGGTTTAGCGAATAGTTGGAGCAACATCCCCTAACAGAAAACCTGGCATTTATTTCACTGATTCAGGTGACTGTGCAGTCTTTTCAGGTGTGATTTCAATTTCTGCGGAATCCTCATTTTCTTTTTCCGTATTGATATCGATATATTCCTGCAGGGCCTCTGAAGCAAGTTCTTTGCAGCGGCTCATATTTTCATCTGCACTGGTGCCAATCCTGGTTGGACGTACACTGTGCTTTTTGAGCTGTACGGATAGAATAAACCAGAGATCCCTGTTTGGTATACTGTTCCCGCTGGCATCTTTCCAATTCTGCCTTAGCCACGTCAGGTATAGCTGCTGACTGAGAATATTGAACAAGGATGACGAATCAGTACACAGATTTACAATACAGGATTCCTTTAATGCGCCAAGACCGGAAATGGCAGCAAATAACTGCATGCGGTTCCTGTCCGTGTCAGCTTGGTACCCGTTCAGTTCTTTTCTGTGAGGGCCAAACATCAATAGTGCGCCCCATCCCCCCGGGCCTGGCTCTGATGGTACTTTTCCATCGATATAGATGGTAACCTGCTTCTTAGGTGTCTGCATATATTCCCTGCTTATTTACTCATTTTTTTGGATTTTTCCACACAAGCTTCCATAGCCTTCAAGAGAGATGAACGGAATCCATTTTCTTCTAGAGCAGCGACGGCATCTATTGTAGTACCTGCGGGTGAACAGACTGCATCGCGCAGTTCTGCAGGATGATTGCCGGAAGACAGAACCATCAGAGCAGATCCCAGGACGGCCTGAGCGGACATCTCGATTGCAGTATGCATGGGTATGCCGTAACGTACTCCCGCCTGGGCCATGGTTTCAATCAGCATGTATACATATGCAGGACTTGACCCGGAAATGGCAATAACGCCATCAAAGAGTTTCTCATCCAGAATGACTGTTCTTCCCAATGCATCAAATATACCCTGGACAAACTGGAATACTTCTTCCGGGGCTGTATAATCGCTGCACAAAGCGGTCATGCCTTCGCCGACAAGTGCGGGCGTATTTGGCATAACACGGATGTAGGATGCTCCATGAGGTTCAAGATTACTGCGGAGCATGGAACAGGTCCAACCGGCTGCAATGGAAACAACAGTTTTCTCTTTCAGTGCGGGAGAAATACTGTCAATTACAGATGCTACAATGTTCGGCTTGACAGCGAGAATAATGACATCAGAAATTCTGGCCAGCTCCAGAGCATGGTCACAGTAAGTTATACTGGGCTGCTCACGGGAAAGCTTTTCCAGTATTTCAATTTTGGGATCATACAAGACAAGATTTGGCGCTTTCACATATCCTGCATCGAGAATTCCGTGCAGAATGGCATTGCCCATATTTCCGATGCCAATAATTCCTACTGTAGGCATAGAGCTCCCCCCGCATTGCTTTTTACTTGAAAGAATAATAATACAAAGTGGGACACCTGACAATAGCAAGATGTCCCACTTCTTCTGTTACAGGATATATTTATGGGAATCGGTAGCAACATTCTCACCACTGAGATGAGTACGTACATAGTTACCGTCGATAGACAATTCAAAGGGCGGCATATTCGGGTCGCCGGCATTAAAGGAAATGTCCTCCAATACCTGTTCGAACACAGCATGGAGTCTCCTGGCTCCGATATCCTCGCCTGTTTCATTTGCGACGCACGCAGCTTTGGCAATTTCTGCAATGGCTGAATCTTCAAAAGTCAGCAGTACTTTGTCAACCTCAAGCAGTGCATGGTACTGTCTTGTAAGAGCATTGTCAGGCTCCTTCATAATACGCTTGAAATCTTCTTCCGTGAGGCTTTTCAGTTCTACCCGAACAGGAAAACGTCCCTGAAGCTCCGGAATGAGATCGGAGACCTTTGCCACATGGAAGGCACCTGCACCGATGAAAAGCATGTAATCGGTTTTTACCGGCCCATACTTTGTATTGACAGTGGAACCTTCTACAATGGGAAGAATATCGCGCTGAACACCTTCCCTACTTACATCCGGTCCATTCATGCCGTGAGGACCTGCAATTTTATCAATTTCATCTATGAAAACGATGCCGTCGTTTTCGGCTCTGCTGATGGCCTCTTCTTCAATGGCATCCATATCAATCAGTTTTTCAGCTTCCTGCTGCGTAAGGATTTTACGAGCTTCAGGAACGCTGACACGACGGATTTTGGTTTTCTTTGGCATCATACCACCCATCATATCCGCGATTGAGATGCTGCTTCCACCCAGTTCAAGAGACGGTGCTTCATCTTCAACTTCGATTTCAATTTCCTGATTATCCAATTCACCGCGCAGAAGCTTGTGACGGATTTCATCCCGTTTTTCAGCATCAGCGCCATCCAGGGGCTTTACTTCTGTGGATTCATTTTTCTTTCCAAGAAGATAGTCCAAGGGATTGTTCTGCTTCTTGGGCTTCGGATTCAGGATAAGAGAAACAAGTTCATCATCAGCCATTACCTGGGCACGGGGCTGGACTTTTTTCATATTCTCTTCCCGCACCATTCGAATGCTGTTTTCCACAAGGTCACGGATGATGCTTTCCACATCACGGCCCACATATCCGACTTCGGTGAATTTGGTGGCTTCAACTTTGATGAAAGGAGCTCCAACGAGCTTAGCCAGCCTTCTTGCGATTTCTGTTTTTCCAACGCCCGTCGGGCCAATCATCAGAATATTCTTGGGGCTGATTTCTTCCCGCATACTCTCTTCCACATGAGCACGGCGATACCGGTTTCGAAGAGCAATAGCGACCATGCGCTTGGCGTTGTCCTGTCCGATAATATATCGGTCCAGCTCTTTGACGATTTCACGAGGTGTAAGTTCGGCCATATTTATCTCATCCCCTTTCACACATCTTCTACGATCACGTTATGATTCGTGTATACGCAGATTGAAGCAGCAATGTGAAGTGCTTTTTCGGCAATATCATGTGCACTGAGATCCGTGTTTTCTACCAGAGCGCGTGCCGCAGCTAAAGCATAATTTCCGCCGGAACCAATGGCAGCCACGTCTCCATCCGGCGTGATAACCTCACCTGTTCCGCTTAGAATAAGAAGATGTTCACTGTCAGCGACAATCATCAGAGATTCAAGCTGGCGCATGGCCTGATCACCATGCCACATTTGAGCAACTGCTACAGCAGCTCTCTCCAGGTTGCCTCCACACTGGGTCAGTTTTTCTTCAAAACGATCACTCAGGGTAAAGGCGTCAGAAACTGTTCCGGCGAATCCAATGACAACCTTTCCTCCATAGATTCTCCGTACTTTACGGGCAGTAGATTTAAAAACCACGTTTTCTCCCATGGTAACCTGACCATCGCCTGCAATGGCGATGGAGTTTCCACGCCGAACGCCACAGATCGTGGTCCCTTTAAAACTGATGCTCATGCTTTTACTCCTTTCCGGCATCCTTCAGCTCATGCTGGCTGATCCATTGGTCCAGCCATTCGAGAGAACGATGTGCTATTGCTTCATAGCGTTGAACTTTATCCCGTATTCTGGGATGGCTTTCATCCACAGGCAGTGAATCAATGAGTCCGAAAGTGCAGTTCATTGGCTGAAAGCGTTTATTGGGAGTGGAAACATATCTCCCCATGGACCCAATAGCGGTGATGCCGGGAAAATCAACAGGTCCGCGACCATTCAGATCCATGGCAAGAGACAGACCGCACAGCAATCCGGATGCAGCGCTTTCCACATAGCCTTCCACGCCTGTCATTTGCCCTGCGAAGTAGAGCCTGGGTCTGGCGATTACTTCAAAATGACTGTTCAGGAATCCAGGGCTGTTCAGGAAGGTATTCCTGTGCATTACGCCGTACCGGACAAATTCAGCATGCTCCAGGCCTGGAATCATTCCAAAAACGCGCTTCTGCTCATTGAATTTCAGCCTTGTCTGAAATCCAACAAGGTTTACCAGAGTTCCTTCGCTGTTATCCTGACGAAGCTGGACTACAGCATAGGGACGTTTTCCTGTGGCAGGATCCACGAGGCCAACGGGCTTCAACGGCCCGAAAGCGAGTACTTTTTCACCGCGTTTGGCCATGGATTCAACAGGCATACAGCCTTCAAATACTTTCTTTTCCTCAAAATCATGAATATCAGCGGTTTCAGCATGCACCAGTGCATCCACAAAGGCGTAATACTGCTCTTTTGTCATGGGACAATTGAGATAATCATCACCGCGGTCATAACGTGACTGACGAAAGATTTTTGAGAAATCCAGCGATTCGGTTGTGACAATCGGCGCTGCAGCATCATAGAAATTCAACGTGCTTAACTCGGGCAGATTTCCTATGGTTTCTGCCATCGCATCCGATGTCAGAGGACCGGTTGCAATAATGACCGGACCTTCCGGAATGGAAGTGACCTCTTCTTCATGAATATGAATGAGAGGATTCCGGCGAAGCGCGTTGGTGATATAGCTGGAAAAGGAATTACGGTCCACGGCCAGCGCACCACCTGCAGGCACCCGGGACTGATCGGCTGCTTCCATAATGAGGGAATTCAGATGACGCATCTCTTCCTTGAGCAGGCCGACTCCATTGGAAAGCCTGTCGGAACGCAGGGAATTTGAACAGACAAGTTCCGCGAAGGAATCGCTGTGATGAGCCGGGGATTTTTTCTGCGGCTTCATTTCATACAGCTCCACCTGAATCCCATGCCGTGTCAGCTGCCATGCAGCTTCACAGCCTGCAAGCCCTGCACCGACGACGATGGCTTGTTTGTTCATACTTCCTCCGATTCGGTATCCATGTCTTTCATTTCTTTGCGGAACCTGCAGGTTTCATTGGAACAGAGGTACCAGAGATCATGGTGTTTCCCACGCTTCTCGACCATATAGCTGCCACATTTCGGGCAGGATTCCGGAACGGGTTTTTCCCAGGATACAAAATCACACTCTGGATATTTTTCGCACCCGTAAAACTTACGGTTTTTCTTGCTGATTTTTTCCAGCAGTCTACTTCCACACTTGGGACATCTGGTGTCAATATAGTTGAGAATCGGCTTTGTGTTCCGGCATGCAGGAAAATTGGGACAGGCAAGAAATCTGCCATAACGGCCCATTTTGTATACCATGGTGGCTCCGCACTGATCGCAGATAACGTCACTGGGCTCGTCCTTGATTTCAACTTTCTCAATATCGGTTTCTGCCTTTTTCAGCTCTTCCTGGAATTCCGGATAAAAATCTCTGAGAATGCTCTTCCATTCAGTAGTGCCGTCTTCTACGTGATCCAGACGGTCCTCCAGTGAGGCAGTAAAATCAACATCCACAATCTCGGAAAAACACTGTTCCATCATGGATGTCACCATTTTTCCGAGTTCAGTGGGATAAAGGCGTTTTTTCTCCCGGGAAATGTATCCACGGGTAATAATGGTTGTAATGGTGGGGGCATAAGTGGAAGGGCGTCCAATCCCCTTTTCTTCCATGGCATGCACAAGTGAGGCTTCGGTATAGCGGGCAGGCGGTTGTGTAAAATGCTGCTGTGTTTCAATGTTCTCAATGGATACTTCGGAACCTTCATGAATCAGGGGAATTCTGGATTCAGAAGAAGGTTCCTCCTCATCTTTTCCATCTTCATAGACCAGCGTAAACCCCTGGAAGACGCGGTGTTCCCCGTAGAAATGCAGCACGGTGCCGTTGCCGGTCATGTCAGCAGCCAGAGTTTCGTAAACGGCCTGAGTCATCTGACTGGCAATTGTGCGATTGTAGATAAGACGGTACAGATGGTACTGGTCTTTTGAGAGAGAATTCTTGATTGAATCCGGTGTCCGTCTGATGTCAGTGGGACGAATGGCTTCATGAGCGTCCTGTGCATTCTTCCTTCCCTTGAACACATTTGGTGTATCGGGGAGATATTCTTTACCGAAGTGATCCGGAATGAATGCACGAATCGCAGAAAGTGCTTCATCAGAGACGCGTACACTGTCTGTACGGATATAGGTGACGATACCCTGTGTTCCCTCGCCTTCTATATCGATTCCTTCATAAAGCTGCTGCACAACCTGCATGGTTTTTGCTGTGGAAAATCCAAGTTTCCTGCTGGCTTCCTGCTGAAGCGAAGAAGTGGTAAAAGGCGGAGCCGGGAAACGTCTCCGTTCGCTTTTTTTGACGCTGGTGACAGTATATTTTGCCTGGCGGACAAGATCTGCTGCTTTTTCAGCTTCTTCTGAACAGTGCAGTGATACCTTGGTGTCATTGATGGAAGAAAGAGAAACCTGAATCGGCTTTTTCTGGCCGTCAATCAAAGCATCTGCCTTGATTTCCCAGTATTCTTCCGGTATGAATGCATCGATTTCGTTCTCGCGATCCACAACCATACGGGTTACCACAGACTGTACACGGCCTGCAGAAAGGCCTTTTTTCACCTTAGCCCACAGAATCGGGCTGATCTGATAACCGACCAGCCGATCGAGCACGCGCCGGGCCTGCTGTGCATCCACGAGATCCATATCGATCACTCTGGGGTGCTTGATGGCATCCTGAACAGCGGATTTGGTGACTTCATGGAACTCGATTCTGCACGGAGATTTGGTGTCAAGTCCAAGAATGTGGGCAAGATGCCAGGAAATCGCTTCCCCTTCACGGTCAGGGTCAGTTGCAAGATATATCTTGGAAGCGTTTTTGGCTTCTTTCTTTATGGTGCTGATGATATCACCGCGACCGCGAATGGTAATATACTTCAGATCAAAATCATGATCCACGTCCACGCCCAGCTGTGATTTGGGAAGATCGCGGACATGCCCCTGCGACGCTTCAACCTTGTAGCTGCTTCCCAGAAATCTGCTGATCGTCCTTGCTTTCGCAGGAGATTCGACGATGATAAGCTTGCGCTTTGATGCGGCCATGATAACTTCCTCCAAAAGAACATACATTGAAGTTGGATTGAAAAAAACCGGTCCCCCGGATCGCGTTGAGATGCTATCATAGATTGCTGAAAAAAGCAACTTCATTATATATCTCCCGTGGGAATGCGTGGTATAATCTCAAAGCAGGGGCATTCGCTGCATTGCCTTGTGTTCTGTCAGATGATCATACTGCCTGTTTTTAGCCCATGGTTCAAGGCGAAGGGTGCCACAACGGAGCGATGCGAGGCAGTTACAGCGACAGGACTGCAGGGATGGCGGAAAGAAACGCGATATGGGAACGGGTTCAAATCTGATTTGAAGAGAACGGAATTTCGCGGATTTCCCATAGAAAACCAGAAGGAAGGCTTAGAGGCTTGAAAGACCATGTTGATTCCCAGAAACTGGAAGAAATGGAAAAACAGTTTTATCCGATAAAATGCAGGTATCAGGCAGCTATTTCTGAAGTGGTTACCAAACTGGAAATTCTGAATACAGAATTTCAGCAGCATCATGACCGGAACCCGATCCATCACATAGACAGCCGGTTGAAAACCGTGGAGAGCATGTATAACAAACTGGTTCGAAAAGGGCTTCCATTGAATCTGGAAACAGCCATTGATTCATTTCAGGATATTGCCGGAATCCGCGTGATTTGTTCGTATCTGCAGGATATCTATACCATCCAGAGCCTTTTGCTTACAATGGATGATCTGAATGTACTCAGGATACGCAATTATATTGCACATCCGAAACCCAACGGCTATCGGAGCCTGCATATTGTTGCGGAAATTCCGGTATATCTTTCTGAAGGAAGGACCCAGGTGCCTGTCGAGATACAGATTCGAACCATAGCCATGGACTTCTGGGCAACGCTTGAACACAGCCTGCGATACAAATCCAAGGAGTATGTTCCATCGGATGTGGTGACGGAGCTGATGCAGGTAGCGGAAGATATATCAAACCTGGATTCCAAGATGCAGTCGATTCACGATCGACTGGATGATCTGGAACAGAAATGAAAATCAGGCTGCGCATTTTGTGCAGCCTGATTTTCCATTATGCGATTTCCAGAGCAATTTCCATCATCTGGGTAAAGGTATTCTGACGATCTTCTGAGGAAAGAGATTCCCCGGTTATAGGATTGTCAGAAATCGTACATATGCACAGAGCATTCTTGCCGGCTCTTGCTGCATTCATGTATAAGGCGGCGGCTTCCATTTCTACAGCGAGCACACCGAGCTTTCTGAGTATTTCTCCAGGATCCGATTCATCATAGAAAATATCAGACGAATACAGGGCTCCGGGAACAGGCTCGATTCCGAGTTTCCTTCCCGCTTCCATGGCTTTGGAAAGAAGTTTCCAGGAGCAGCACGGAGCCACATTCCCGTCAAAACCATATTGCCTGCCAAAATTGGAATTGGTGTAGGCACTCATGCCAAGAACCACATCGCGAACCTTGAGGTTCTGATTCAGCATTCCTGCGGTTCCAACCCGAATAATGTTTTCCACATTGAAAAAGTGAAACAGTTCATAGGAGTAGATGCCGATGGAAGGGATACCCATACCGGAAGCCATGACAGAGACCGGCTTTCCTTTGTAAAGACCGGTATATCCCTGTACACCGCGCACATTGTTGACAAGTCTTGGAGATTCCAGGAAATTGTCAGCAATAAACTTGGAACGTAAAGGATCACCAGGCATGAGGACAGTTGGAGCGAAATCCCCTTCTTTTGCTGCAATGTGTGGGGTCGGCGTGTTACTCATGTTCTTCATCCTTTCTGCTTTTTATATACCATGTTTCATCAGCAGCATTACCCGGTTTGTGAATTCTTCCCATTGCTCAAGGTTCATCAGGGAGATACTGCCATAAGGGGCATTCAGCATATGTTCGAGAAGCATGCGATACCTGTTAAGAACCGGAATTACTGATGCACAGTTTGCATCTTTGCTGCTGTCCAGAGGAATCAGAAGAGCGCATTCAAGCCAGAAAGCATTGGTCAGAGTCAGGATGGTTATGCCGATGTCATTGGCACAGGGAAACAGCACCTGTTCGGACTTTGCGCGTGCGATTTCCCTGTCCAGAAGACTTTTGAAGGCATCAATAATGGCATCCTGATAAACGACCCGCACAGTCATTCCTTCGGGGCGTCTCAGAAGCGGAAGGACTGTCGCAATGAATGATGCGTCGTCCATACGCAGTGGAATACAGTGCGTAAATATGGTGTTAAGCCGAATCAAAGGGTCTGTTATGCTGATAAGTGATTCGTTCGCTCTGGCTTTTGCCCGCTCAGCGCGCTGCTGACAAAGCGTCTGAAGGACAGCATCTTTTGAAGGAAAATGATGATAGAATCCACCTTTGCTTCCGTGAATGATATCAAGAATATCCTGCACGCTTGTCTGGTCGTAGCCTTTGGAACAGAACAGTCTGTCAGCCACCTGAAGAATCTCAAGACGGGTTGATTCACCTTTTTTCATGCCATTCACCTGCCGCTGCATCATACCGCTCGGGTTGCCTGTTTCAGCCATTCCGCTTCATCACCTTCCAGATAAGGCAGAATATTCCGGCGGACTTCCTCGTGATACTGATTAAGAAGTGTCCTGTCTGCATCAGTCATCAGAGAGAAATCGATAGCATCCAGATCCCATGGAACCATGGTCAGATAGTCGAGACGCAAAAACCGACCATATTCTGTGGTTTCATCTTCGCAGACCACTGTCAGATTTTCCAGGCGCACACCGAATTTGCCCTCGAGATAAATACCGGGTTCATCACTGGTCACCATACCGGGTTCCAGAATCTCTGAATGCAAAACGTTCATCTTCTGATAGCGGAAGCTCTGGGGACCTTCATGAACACTCAGCACATAGCCTACACCATGGCCGGTTCCATGATTATAGTCAAGTCCATAACGCCACAGGGGTTCACGGGCTAGATAATCAAGATTTGCGCCTGAAGTGCCGTAGCGGAACTTGGCGTGACCAAGATGCAGATGACCAAGAAGAACCAGCGTATACATTTTTTTCTCTTCATCTGTCAGTTCACCGAGCGCAAACGTTCTGGTGATATCTGTGGTGCCGTCCATGTACTGTCCGCCGGTATCTGCAAGCAGGAAGGAACGTGGTTCGATCTTGGCGCAGGTCTCCTCCGTGACATGATAATGGACTATGGCACCGTTCTCGGCAAACGCCATGATCGGTGAAAAGCTGGGTCCGATATACAGCGGTTGTTCTTTGCGGAAAGACTCAAGCTTCTCTGCTGCACTGATTTCAGTCATGGGGATTTTCCCAACGTTTTTCTTGAGCCAGTACATAAAACGGGTGACAGCAACACCGTCCCGAATATGTGCCTTCCGGAAATGCTCAACTTCCACAGGGTTTTTAATCGCCTTCATGATGACAGTGGGGTTTCTCCCTTCGACGGTTTCCACGTTGGAGGGGATGCTTGAGATGAGCGCGGAATTGACAACGGAAGGATCGTAATAGATCCGGGTCCCGGCAGTCAGGGCGGAAAGCGCTTTGTAGACATCACCATAATCCTGCAGGGCCACGTGATCTTCGGCAAGATGACGGATGATTTCATCGCTGAGCACGCTTTGATTTACAAATAGGGATGCACCGCTTTGGGAGATCATGAGATATGAAAGGACGACAGGGGTGCAGGCCACGTCGTCCCCGCGTATATTCAGGGTATAGGCGATATCGGTAAGCGAAGACAAAAGAAGAAAATCACATTTCTCCTTCTGAAGAAACTCCCTGATCTTATTGAGTTTTTCATGCCTTGTCATTCCGGTATATTCATCCGGCATTTCAAATACAGGCTTTGCAGAAAGCGGCGGACGGTCGGCCCAGATTTCACCGACGAGATCCACGTCTGTGCGCAGAGATGCACCGCATTCTTCAGCCAGTTTCTGATAAAAACGATATTCCCTCAGGCTGACGGTGCGGCCGTCAAAACCAAGCGTTGCCCCGCTCTTCAGATGGCCTTGAATAAAAGAATGGATATCCGGAACACCGGGCTGATCCATTTTCATAAGCTCGAACCCGGTACCCTCAAGCTGACGGGAGGCCTGCAGAAAATAGCGTCCGTCAGTCCAGAGACCGGCGAAGTCAGATGAAACCACACAGGTTCCGGCACTGCCGGTAAATCCAGAAAGAAAAGCTCTGCATTTGAAATAATCGCCGGTATACTCGGATGCATGGAAATCATCCGTAGGGACCAGATAATAATCAATTCCGTTCTCCTGCATTTTCTTGCGGAGACAAGTCAGCTGATCACGCATACTGTTTTCCTCCTAAGCAACATGGAATTCAGTGAAATTATGCCACATTGAAAGCTTGTTTGCAACTTTCAAACCGATTTTAGTCTGTTGAAACCGGATTCGGTTCCGAGAGACTAAAGTTTCGCGTCTGCAAACTCCACAGTTATGGGAACGGTCTGGATTCCTTCCAGAATCTCATCGATCATTGCATGGATGCTTTCCAGGGTCTTTTCACGCGCCTGTCTGTATCCGTCCTCTTCCGGGGAAAAATAATAGGTTCTTCTTTTCTCAGTTTCTTCTGTCAGCAGGTGTCGGCGACGGTTCTCTGTAAGCGGATACCAGAAATCCTTTACATCAACTTCATCAGGAGACAGGCTGTCGGAAAGAAGCTCAATTTCCGGAAGGGTGATGGAAATCTGATGCTCATCATACTGAATCTGTATGTTTTCGAGATTGATCCCGATACTTGCCTGATACGCATAATGGATTTTTACTGTCTGCACCGTTCCGATGAGAAAAGCATCCACTGTACTGACCAGGACACCGTCATCCTCTACCCTGCATGTTTCCAGGCGGCGGGACATGTGCATTTCGTGGGATAGTATTTCAGACACAGTACGTGCGCTGAGCGGTTCCGGGAACAGATTTTTTACAAGTTCGGAAACCCAGGGCATAAGAGCAAGCACCAGTGTCAGAAGCAAGGCTGAACGCAGTAAGCGCAGCAGCCATCTGCCGAAGCGTTTCATGTCGGAATCACATCCTGAAGGTATACCAGAAGCGGGATGATGAGATACCGAAGAAAGAGAAATACCAGTGTGAGGCCGCCGACGGCCATGAGAAACAGCTGCCACAGAGGATATCTTTTTCTGGCATGGTGATCATCCCTGTGCGGAAAAAACGGTTTCCGCGGTCGATTCCTCCGCATACGGAGAACCTCCTTACATACACTCGCCCGGCAGTTTCAGACCTGGACGTGCCTGCCGGTACGTATCTGAGCGCATCCGGGATGCACTTTGTGAAAATAATAGACTGTGGCGTAATATATGTCAAATCCTTGGAATGGAACTGAAAAATCGTTGACGATGCCTGGTTTTTGTGTAGAATTGTCAGTGAATGTAAGGAAAAGGAGTTTTATGCGGATGTTGATCAACTGGTATCCAGGTCATATGGCAAAAACCAAAAGACAACTGCAGGAACAGCTGGGACGTGTTGATGTTGTCATTGAACTATGTGACGCAAGACTGCCCTATTCCAGCCGTAATCCGGACCTGGAGAAGATGATTGTCAACCAGAAAGTGATACTTGTTCTGAACAAGGCAGATCTGGCGGACCCCAATGTCACCGCATTGTGGATAAAGCAGTTTCGGGAAAAAGGCCTAACAGTATATCCGTTCAGCGCCTCTTCAGGAAAAGGCAAGGATCTCCTTGCATGGATTGATGAGGCGGCGAAGGAAAAAGTGGCAAAGGCTTTGGAAAAAGGCGTGAGGAAAGTTGTACGCGTTATGGTGGCGGGAGTTCCCAATGTAGGGAAAAGCACCCTGATCAACCGTCTCCATGGTTCCTCTATTGCAAAGACGGGAGATACGCCTGGCGTGACCAAGTCCAATCAGTGGGTGAATATCTCTCCCTACCTCCAGCTGATGGATTCTCCGGGGCTTCTGTGGCCGAGGCTGGATGATCAGACTGCTGCCAGACGTCTATGCTATATTGGCTCTGTCAAGGATGATGTGGTTGATACTGCCATGCTGACCATCAATCTTCTGCAGGAGCTGCTGGCTGTCCGGCCAGGGCCTGTCATGGAGCGTTTCAAAATCCGGAACGGCGAACTTCAGGGAGAGGAACTGCTTCAGGAAGTATGCCGCGGACGCGGATTTCTGCTGAAAGGCGGAAACTATGACTACGATCGATGCTGTCAGGTGGTACTTGATGAGTTCCGTGCCGGGAAATGCGGCAGAATCAGCCTGGAGGTTCCGGAAGGATAAGGAGGAAACAGATTGAGCTCCATTTCCAGAGAAATGAAAGCCCAGGCCTTATATGATCATGACCGTGCGTTTTTGCAGGAATACAGCGTGATTGCGGGTATGGATGAAGCAGGGCGAGGTCCCCTCGTGGGAAATGTTGTCACAGCATGCGTTGTCATGCCCCTTTGCGAAACACCCATTCTTTGGGTGGATGATTCCAAAAAGCTTTCTGAAAAAAGGCGTGAGGCTGTTTTTGCCCAGATTATGGAAAAAGCTCTTTACGTAGGGATTGGCATGTCCTCACCCGAGGAAATTGACAGACTGAATATTCTTCAGGCAACCCGCAAAGCCATGCGGGAAGCGGCAGCCAATATTCCCGCAGACCTGTTTCTGATTGATGCGGTGACTTCTCTTGGCCTTCATGGCAGGGAAATGCCGATTATACATGGAGATGCTGTGTCCTATTCCATAGCGGCTGCCTCAGTTGTCGCGAAGGTTACCCGGGATCATCAGATGATTGAACTTGACCAGGCCTATCCGGAGTACGGTTTTCTGCGAAACAAAGGCTATGGCACGAAGGAACATATTGAAGCATTGAAAAGGCTTGGACCGTGCCCGGAACATAGAAAATCGTTTATCGGTCATTTCTGGCCGTAATCAACATTTAGGGATGTAGTTAATATGAGCAAACGCGTTTTCTGTCTGATTCTCTGCCTGTTTTCCTTTTTTCTGATGTCTGCAGTGGCTGACAGCGCGGAAAGTGAATTCGGCGAGAATCTTCTGTACAACAGCGATTTCCAGGTGCTCGATGACAGCGGGCTGCCTTCAGGATGGTATACGGATGCGTGGTTCAATACGGAAGGCTATACACTGTACCAGGTGATCAGGGACGAGAAAACGGGTGAATGCTGTGCGGAGATTCGAAATCTTGGCGCGAACGATGCCAGATTTTCTCAGACTGTTTCCGTCAAGCCCGATACGCTGTATTGTTTGTCCGGATGGATTATGGCAGACGACGTCACCGATGCCGGATGGGGTGCCAATCTTTCCATTGAGGGCCTTTACGCCCGAACAGAGGGGCTCTACGACACAGACGGAAAATGGGAATATGTGAGTCTGTACGGCATTACGGATGTTGATCAGACCAGCGTAACTGTCTATGCGCGACTGGGCGGATACAGCGGTGAAAGTGAAGGTACAGCCTATTTTGCGAATCTGTATCTGAGCGAAATTGATGTGCTCCCTGCAGGATGTTCTGCACAGCCGTGGTACCAGGCAAATGAGGCAGCA
This sequence comes from uncultured Clostridia bacterium, assembly GCA_946534895.1. Classification (GTDB taxonomy): domain Bacteria; phylum Bacillota; class Clostridia; order Christensenellales; family Aristaeellaceae; genus UBA2943. Next base: position 78,294 of record CAMNDE010000001.1, on the reverse strand, counting down.
TATTATGGCGCTTCCGAATCAGAGACCGAGAAAGAGTCCGGTCCTTTCTGGCCGTATCTGATGATGATCAGCCTTATTTACACGTTTGCGTTCCTGTGCTTTATCCCTATGCTGAAAACGGAGACTCAGGAAAGGCAGTCACGTCTGCCTGCATATGTCTGGGCAGGACTGGCCGTGTCATTTGTGCTGCACATGATTCTCAGTGCGGTTATCGAAGGCTACCAGGTGGATATCAACTGTTTCCGTGCCTGGGGAGGCACGATGCGTGCTGTCGGTCCTTCTGCATTTTATTCCTCTACTTCTTTCTGCGACTATCCGCCGGCATACCTGTATGTTCTTGGCTTTACCAGCTGGGTAACGGAGATTCTGACGGCTGCTTTCGGGGGGGCACTTCCGGGCTGGCTTCCGGATACGCTGATTCTGAAATTTGTCCCCTGTCTGTGTGATCTTCTGCTTGCGGTTCTTTTTTACCGCATTGCAGTCAGAAAAGGATTTTCCAGCAGACAGGCAGGTATGATCTGTCTGCTTACTGCTTTCCATCCATCTCTGGTGCTGACAAGCGCCGCGTGGGGGCAGATTGATTCAGTGCTGATTCTGCTTCTTGTACTTGTTGCCTATTCGGCCTATGAAGGCCGCTGGCAGTTTGTACTGCCCCTCTATGTGCTTTCTGTGCTTGTCAAGCCGCAGGCCTTGATGCTTGGACCACTTGGACTGCTTGCTATTCTGGTGACATTGAGGAAGTGGGACAGGGATCAGACGAAGCGGTTTCTGACCGGTCTGGCCTATGCGGCTGCGGTGGCACTGATTGTCATTCTTCCTTTCGGTATCCATATGCCGTTTGGGTGGCTGATTGCCAAGTATCAGGAAACGCTTTCTTCCTATGCATATGCTACAGTGAACGCAGCCAATCTGTACTATCTCTTTGGGAAAAACTGGGAAAGCATCAGTATGTCCGTTACCTGGGACGTGACGGCTGCTCTTCTTATGATCTGTGGCATGGCAGCAGTGTTCATGTATGATGTGAACAGAAGACTGAAAAGAACCTGTGCCTGGGCGGAGCCGCTGATTCTCAGTCTTTTCTGTCTGTTTTTTCTGATATGCTGCATTGCAGGGGCTTCTTGGAGTATTGCAGGTTACGGGGCCATGGCACTGGCATTTGCAATTGTTGTACCCATGTATCTGCGCGCAGGGTCCATGAAATTCCTTCCGTACTATGGGGCCTTGCTGTTTATTCTGCTGTTTTCCCTTGGCATCAAGATGCATGAGCGCTACATTTTTCCGGCGATCGGTCTCCTTATGCTTGCATTCCTGCTTGTAAAAGACAGAAAATATCTTGTTCTCCTTGCACTGCTTACAGTGCCGGTATTTATAAACGAGGGAATTGTTCTTGATAATTCCATCCGTCTCGGGTCCAGCATGGGACACCTGAATGCCGATACTTCCCTGCTGGCATCGATTCTGTCTTTGTGGAACCTGGTTCTTTCCGGGTATGGCATATATATCGGAGCCGTGACTGCCGAGGCGCAGACCGTCTATTCATTCTCATGCATCAGGCGTGCATTCCCGGTGCAACACTTTACAGGTCGGGTACGCTCCCCGCTAGACTATCGCACAGATGCTTCTCTGCATTGGAAGAAGCTGGATACGGTTCTTTTATTGGGTATGACACTGATGTACAGTGGTGTATGCCTGTGGAACTTAGGCAGCATGAAGGCTCCCCAGACAACGTGGTCCTCTTCTGCACCCCAGGAAACAGTGACCCTGGACCTTGGGGATATTCATGAAGAATTCAGTATGCTGTATTTCTGTCAGGTTTCCTATGATGATTTTCTTGTGGAAACGAGTCGGGATGGCGTGGAATGGACAACGCACTGGGCTGAAATGGATCAGGGGCAGTGCTTCCGTTGGAAATATCTCATGCCATCCTGGGGAGAAGGTGATTCCCGTCAGTTCTCCGGAGGCAACACCTATGATTCTGTGGAAAAGCTGAATGGAAGATTTGTACGGATCACCGCTGAACAGATTGGTCTGAAACTGAATGAGGTGATTTTCAGGCGTTCCCGGGAGATTGTGCGCGAAGATGGAACGCTGGTCCATGTTTCCGGGGAAAGGATTCCGTTTACCGTTGCTTCCTGGGAAAACGCCGTGCAGGAATCCCCGCTTTATTCCAGCCCGGAAGCAATCGTAGATGAGCAGGACAGTCTGGAAGGCGAACCGGGCTGGTATAACAGTACTTACTTTGATGAAATCTATCATGCCCGTACGGCATATGAACATCTTCATGCCCAGACACCCTATGAAACGACACATCCCCCTCTGGGGAAAGTCATCATGTCATGGGGCGTGGCATTATGGGGAATGACGCCTTTTGGATGGAGATTTGCCGGAGCTGTTGCAGGAATACTGATGCTTCCGGGAATGTACCTGCTTGGGAAGCAGCTGACCAAAAAGACCTCTTTTGCTGTGCTGAGCTGTGCACTGATGGCTATGGACTGCATGCATCTGACGCAGACAAGGATTGCCACTATTGACTCCTTCCCTGTTCTGTTCATTATCTTTGCATACTGGTTCATGCTTCGATTTATGCAGTCGGATGTGACGCAGGAGAAAATGTCGTCGCTGGTGACAAATCTCGGTTTTTCAGGCTTTTTCATGGGATGCGCCATTGCATCCAAATGGATCGGCGTCTATGCGGGGATCGGGCTTGCCGTTCTGTATTTCTGGACACTGTTCCGGCATATGCGGCTCAGCGAGCTTTCCAGGCAGTGTCTGAATGATTTCGACGGGCTTGCGGAAAAAGATATGCAGATTCTGGAGAAACGCCGTGATCTGGCTTTCTCACGGATTGTCAAGCTCTGTCTGTGGTGCCTGTTGTTTTTCGTCGCAATCCCACTGGTGATTTATCTGCTTTCCTACATCCCGTATTTCAGTTACCGGAATCCTCAGGGCATTGGCCAGTATCTCCAGCTGGTTGTAAGCGCTCAGGAAGGCATGCTCAGCTATCACTCAACGCCCGGACTTGGAATGGATCATCCGTTCTATTCTCCGTGGTATGAATGGCCGCTTATGAAACGCCCCATGTACTATGCCATGGCTCAGTTTATGCCTCAGGGCAGAAGTCTGTCCATCTTCTGCTTTGGGAATCCGGCTGTATGGTATACGGGTCTGGCGGGGGTACTGTGTATGATACTGTTATGGTTCTCCAGACACTATGATACGAGGGAGGGCTCTGGCTGCATCGTACACTGGTCCAGTCACTCCTGGGATATTTCTCCTGCGTTTCTGATGATATCTCTTCTTGCCCAGTTTCTTCCATGGGTTCTGGTTCCCAGAGGCACATATATTTATCACTATTTTGCATCTGTGCCTTTCCTGATTCTGTCAGTAACCATGAGCCTGTATTATCTGTATGGTCTGTTTCCGCGGACAGTACGATATGTGACCTGCGTTCTTCTTCTGCTTGCTCTGCTGTTGTTCATCATCCTCTATCCTTATGCATCCGGCATGGCTGTTCCTGAAGCCTGGCTCGATATAGGAAAGCGTTTCCTGAACGTGTATTATGCGATCGCTTACTGAGTATTCCCAAAGGAGGAAAATTGTATGGCTGAACTTATTCATCTTTCCTATGGAGAAACGAAAGCTGTAATTACCACAGAAGGAGCCCAGCTGGTTTCCTTTATGAACGGCGATGGCAGGGAGAAAATCTGGCAGGCTGATCCGGCGGTCTGGAATCAGCATGCTCCAGTTCTTTTCCCTGTATGCGGTGCTCCCAAAGACGGGAAAGTCATCATCGATGGTGTTGCCTATGCAATGCCGAAACACGGGTTTACCCGGGTAAATCCTGTGTTTGAACGGTCTGCTTATGGTCCGGATTTTGTGGAGCTGCTGCTCCGGGACAATGAAGAGACGCATGCATGTTATCCCTTCTGCTTTGATTTTCTTGTTTCCTACGAGCTTTTTGATCATGGCATCCGGACGTCTTTTCGGGTGAAAAACCGCGATCAGAAAACCATGCCGTTCTGTGTCGGCGGACATCCGGCATTCATCTGCCCCATGGAAGAGAATGCTGTATTTGATGATTATGACGTTATTTTCTCAGAACAAGAAGATGGCGTGATTGCAGCAACGCCGGGCGGCGGAGCCATTGATGGTGAAGAAAAACTCCCCTTTTTCCATGATGGACATGTTCTTCCTCTGAATCACCATGAGATTGATATCCGGGATTCCTGGCTGTTTTCCGGGCTGAATTCCCGGTCAGTGCGGCTGGAAAACCGGAAAACCGGGCATGGACTTACGATGCATTTTCCGAAAATGGAAGCACTCGCCATCTGGAGTGCCGGCGGGAAAAATGCTGATTATGTTTGCCTTGAACCATGGCATGGTATTCCTGCAACCAGGGCAGAGAGCGGCAGATTTGAAGACAAGCCTTTTGTGACACTGCTTTCCCCGGGAGAAACCTATGTCACATGGTTTGATGTGATCTGGGATCGATGAATTATGTGCGGACGCTTTTTTGTACCGGAAGACCATCTTCCGCCCGAGATTGAAGCACTGTTCCGGGAAGTGAGCAAAAACAGCGAAAAGCCGGCGCTTGGTGAAGTCCGTCCAGGACAGAAAGCGCTGGTACTGGCAAGAAATCGCAGCAGGAGTGAATGCAGGCCGTTCCTGATGAAGTGGGGATTCAGAGCCGGGAGCAGAATGATCATTAACGCAAGGTCTGAATCAGCTATGGAGAAAGAAATGTTTCAGGATCTCATGCTGGAGAGACGGTGCCTGATTCCCTTTACCTCGTATTTTGAATGGGATCACAGAATCAAGCCGCATGCGAAGATGCGGATATGGCCTGAAAACCTTAATGCGGCCATGCTGGCAGGAATATATCGCATGGAAAATGGGGAAAGCTGCTTTACGGTATTGACGCGGAGTGCGTCGGATAGTATTTCGCATCTTCATGACCGAATGCCTGTCATTCTTCCGTTTGAAGCCAGGAATGACTGGCTGGCCCTGTCTCTGGAGGATCCCGCGGGTTATTTGCAAAAACATTGGCTGTCCGATATGTCATATGTATCCATGGAACGTCAGATATCATTTTTAAGCTGAAAACAGCCCGGCAGAGTGTCTGCCGGGCTGTTTCGATTACTGGTCTGTATTCTTATCGTTTTCTTTCGGGACATCCTGTGCCTCAGGAGCGGAAGAGGCTTGCTCGGAATGCGCATCCGGTTTTCTGGTTACATTTTCCAGAAAAGAAGAAATGGCATTTCCGGCTTTTTCTGCGACGCGGTCAAGACTCTGGGCAGCTTTTTCCACAAACTCGCTCATGCCTTTTGCGGCTTCTCCTGCTTTTTTCTGAACATTTTTGAGTTCATCGCTGTTCTGGATATGATCTACGACACTGTCGGTTGCAGTGTCGAGCTCATGGAGTATCTTATCAACTTTCTGATCTGCCTTTTCCAAAATATCGTCGACGATCTGCTCTGTGGAAGCAGGGTCAGAAGCTGTTGCATTTTCCGACGCTGTCTCTTCGCATTCTGTCGGGGCAGATTCTGGCTGAGGTTCAGCCTCGGGGGACTCGGATGCCGGTTCGGGATCACTGATATCATCCGGAGTTTCGGGAGCGGCTGTATCGTCTGTCTGTTCCGGCACGCTGTCAGCCTCTGCTTCATAAACAATCTCAGCTTCTTCCGGTTCTGCTGTTTCTTCAGCAGATACAGAGGAATCTTCGGACTGGACTGGATCGTTTTTATCGTCAACGGTGATAACCGGTACATCCTCATCCTTTTTGGAATCGGCGGCTGTGGCGGCGGCAGCTGCAGGATGAAGGGCAGCCAGTTCCTGCATGATACCGGAAAGCTCAGCAGCTTTCTGCGCAATCTCTTCCGGAAGCTGTGCACCGTTACGGTAAAGTTCCACGATGGCCGATACGAGTTCTGTGTTGAGTGCCTGCTTTTTTCCTTCAAGACGGATTTCCTGGATCCGGTTCTTGCTGGCGCCTGAAATAGTATCCGCGGCGCTGCTGATGCCTTCATTGATTTTTATCCAGGCATCATTCAGTTTTTTACTGATATTATAACTCATGGTACAGTTTCCTCCTTTTTTCTGCTTTCCCGATGATCTGGAACGATCAGTATCATATACAGGGAAGCTGCATCAGGATTCGTTCTTATTCCTGATGTGTTGTCAAAGTTTCTCCTTCAGGAATGCAATTCCTTCCGGTTTCATCAAACCCTAAGGAAACATTAAGAAAAGGCCCCGGCTGGGGCCTTTTCCAGTGAGAGAAAAATTACTTGCAGGATTCGAGGACCGTTTCGGCAATCTGCGGTCCGGTGAGCCCGTATTCTCTGAGCAGATCAGCAGGCTTGCCGCTTTGACCGAAAACATCGTTGATTCCGATTTTGCGGAAAACAAAGCTTCCCTTTCCACAAAGCTCAGCAGCAACAGCATCACCGAGGCCGCCGATGATGGAATGCTCTTCCACGGTAAAGACATTTTTGCATTTGGCAGCATACTCAAGAGCAAGAGCGCCATCGAAAGGTTTCAGGGTATGGAAGGAAACAAGCGCGGGATTCTTGCCTTTTTCTTTCAGGATTTCCACCGCATTCAGGCAATGCTCCAGCATGATGCCGCAGGTGAAAATTACGCAGTCAGTTCCATCACAGATCACGCGGCCCTTGCCCACTTCAAAGGGAGCGGGATCATATACGGGAGAAGGAAGACGTGCCGTACGGATAAAGACAGGACCTTCGATGGCTGCGGCAGCCTTGACGCATTCCCAGCATTCATTGGCATCGGAGGGGGCGAATACAGTCATGTTGGGCAGGACTCTCATAAGAGCAATGTCTTCGATTGCCTGATGGGATCCGCCGTCTTCGCCAAGGGTTATGCCTGCATGGGAAAAACCAAGCTTGACGTTAAACTTGGGATAGCAGATGCCGTTGCGGATCTGATCATAGCTGCGTCCGGCAAAAACCGCAAAAGTGGAACAGAAAGGAATCAGGCCCATGGTAGACATGCCGGCTGCCATATCAACCATATTGGCTTCTGCAATACCGCAATCATAAAAGCGGTCAGGATAAGCTGCTTTAAAACCTTTGGTCATGGTTGCTTCGGCAAGATCAGCATCAAGAACAACAATCTTGTCGTTTTCAGCGCCAAGGCGCACCAGCGATTCACCGTAAGCTACTCGAATAGATTTCTTCTCCATATGCTCAACCCTCCAGATCTTTCAGAGCGATTGCCGTCTGTTCATCATTGGGTGCCTTTCCGTGCCAGCCGACCTGGCCTTCCATGAAAGAAACTCCCTTTCCTTTGAGCGTATGCATCAGAATGAGGCGGGGCTTGCCGGGACAGGCAGGTGTATGCAGAGCTGCCAGCATCTTCTCGATATCGTTTCCGTCATCCACTTCCACAATATCATATCCGAAGGCTTCGAACTTCATCCGGATATTGCCCAGACTCATGACCTGATCATTGGTACCGTCGATCTGCATTCCATTGTGATCAAGAATGACAGTCAGATTATCCAGTTTATAATGTGCTGCAGCCATCGAGGCTTCCCAGACCAGACCTTCATCGCTTTCACCATCACCGATGATGGTATAGACGTGAACATCTGAATGGATGTGCTTTGCACCAAGGGCCATACCCACAGCAATGGAAATGCCCTGTCCAAGGGAACCGGTGGACGCGTCAACGCCGGGGCACTTCTTGGTATCCGGATGTCCCTGGAGAATGCCGTGCAGCTGACGGAAATGATCGAATTCTTCTCTGCCGAAGAAGCCGCGCTCACACAGTGTGCCGTATAATGCCGGTGCGGCGTGGCCTTTGGAAAGAACAAAACGGTCGCGGTCCGGACGCTTGTCATTTTCGGGGTCCACATTGCGCATTACGTCAAAGTACAGCGCAACCATGGCTTCAACACTGGAAAGCGATCCACCAGGATGTCCGGCTCCGGCTTTATTCGTCATAATTATGATATCACGCCGGACCTGCCGACAGACATCTTTCAAAGCCTGAATATCCATATGATTGTCCTCCTTGCAAGAAATCTATCAGAAATGGATAAAGAAACTCACAGTCGCTATTATACGGGGTGCGCTTTTTACCTGTCAAGCATTCAGGAAAGTGCGCCGCCGGCCAGCATATGTTCGAGTGCTTTCTGGAGAGCGATTTTTCCGTGTATATAGGTGAGGCTGCCCTGCAGATAGCCGGTATATGGCTCTCTCATCGGGCCGTCGCAGCTCAGTTCTATGGAAGCACCGGCGATAAAGGTCCCCGCAGCCATGATGACCTGGTCGTCATAACCGGGCATATCCCAGGGTTCAGGCAATGCCATGGAATCGATGGGTGATGCCATCTGGATCCCCTGACAGAACCGAATCAGACGTTCCGGAGTTCCGAACTTGATTGCCTGAATAAGATCGGAGCGCTTATCCAGAGGGCCAGGAGCGGTTTCCATACCAAGATCTGAAAAGACCTGGGCGGTCAGCATGGCTGTTTTCAGTGCCTGACAGACCGTATGAGGCGCCATGAACAAGCCCTGAAAAAACATCTGGTAGCCGGGTGTATATGAGCCGACTTCGAGTCCGATTCCAGGCGCAGTCAGTCTTGATGCGACCATATCCACAGCTTCCTGGGTTCCAAGAAGATATCCACCAGTGGGAGCCAGACCACCGCCGGCGTTTTTGATCAGACTGCCGACGCACAGATCTGCGCCTTCCATACTGGGTTCTGTTGTACAGACAAATTCGCCATAGCAGTTGTCCACCATGAGGCGTACCTCCGGATGCTTATGGACGATTTCGGCAAGTGCACGGAATTCTTCCGGCAGTATGGCGGGGCGCCAGGCATAACCTCTGCTGCGCTGAGCAATCACGAGCCGTGTATCAGGTCCGATCGCTTTTTCAACTGCCTCCAGATCGATGTGACCGTCTGCAAGCTCCACCTGTCTATAAGAAACATGCAGTTCCTTCAGCGATCCCACGGGTACTTCCCCTTCATTGATGCCGAGGATCTGCTCCATGGTATCATAGGGTCGACCAGTGGCAGACAGGATTTCGTCTCCAGGACGTACAAGACCGAAAAGACCAAGGGCAAGAGCAGCAGTACCGCTGGCAATCTGCGGGCGGACGATGGCGGCTTCACTTCCAAAAACCTGAGCAAAGACGCTTTCCAGCGCTTCCCTGCCGATATCTCCGTTCCCATAACCGGTGCTTCCTGCGAAATGCCGATACGAAATCTGATGTTCTGAGAAGGCACTTAGAATTCTTTTCGTCCAGAAAGCTTCCACACTTTCTGCCTCATGAAAGGCATCGGCCAGTTTATTCTCTGCGTGATCAATCAGCTGCTGTATATCCAATGGTCTGTTCCTCCTTAAAATACTTTTCCGAATTACTGAAAGCCTGGTTGTCATGATCCAGCCAGAGCAGGTCTTCTTCACGCCGCATCCATGTCAGCTGACGTTTGGCATAATGCCGGGTATTGAGTTTGATCATGTCGGCGGCTTCTTCAAGGGTACATTTTCCCTGAAGAAATAGCACTACTTCCTTATATCCGATTCCCTGCATGGCCTGGGCTTCCGGCGATACGCCCTGCTGCAGGAGACGCTCGACCTCACGGACAAGTCCTGCATGCAGCATGTTCTCTACCCGCTGATTGATCCTGGCATACAGGATTTCCCTGTCCATGGTCAGACAGATGCAGCGGCAGTGAATGGGACAATCTTCTTCCGGTTGACGCTGCCGGGAGAAAGGGATTCCGCTGAGTATGGAAACTTCCAGTGCCCTGATGACGCGTCGGACATCATTTTCATGGAGACGTGCAGCGGAAACAGGATCTATGGTCTGCAGTTTCTGATGAAGGCGTTTTTTCCCCTCGGGGGTTTCTGCTTCGATTTCCATTTCTTTTCGAAGCGCAGGATCGGCAGGCACATCCCCCATGGCCATGGGATGGCGCAGTGCGCGCAGATAAAAGCCTGTGCCGCCCACAAGCAGTGGAAGCCTGCCGCGACTGGCAATTTCATGAATGGTTTCGTAGGCCATATCCCTGTATTCCACGACGGAAAAAGCAGTTCCGGGATCGACAATATCCAGCATATGATGTGGTACAAGCTCCTGTTCGGCCGGTGTAGGCTTTGCTGTACCAATATCCATTCCTCTGTAGATCTGCATGGAGTCCATACAGATGATTTCACATTGGTTCTTGAGTGCAATCTGGACAGCCAGATCCGATTTCCCGCTTGCGGTAGGTCCGGTCAGGACCCAGCATTCTGTTTTTTTCATGCTTATCACGCTCCGCACTTATGTGGGCTGGATTCGGCGGAACTTCTTATCCAGTTCCTGATGGGTGACAGCAACCACCAGAGGACGCCCATGTGGACAGGTAGGCGTGACGTGCTGTTCCACAAGCTGCTCCACCAGATTCCGGATGACGGATTCCGGAAGCACCTCACCGCCCTTGACTGCATGCTTGCATGCCCTCTGAAGGATATTTTTCCTGCGCCGTTCCATAGATACTGTACTGCCCTCGCGTTCCAGTTCTGCAAGGATCTCTCTCACATATTCTGCTGTCTGCGGAATACCGAGAATCATGGGAACAGAGCGGACAGCAATCTCTGTTTCGCCAAAGGATTCCACCTGAAGCCCGATTTCAGCGAGCATTTCGTGATACTGTTCGGCAACTTCCACTTCACGGGGCGTAACCTTGAGAACCACAGGACTGATCAGTTCCTGACCGGGATTATGTTCGTCGACGGCAGCCATCATGCGGTCAAAATTCAGACGTTCGTGGGCAGCGTGCTGATCAATCATAAGCAGTTGGTCATCATATTCAAGTAGAATATAGGTATGAAACAGAACCCCCAGGATTTTCAAAGATTTGGGAATCTGATCAAGAAAAGAGAGTATCTCCGGTTCAGGTTCAGGTGCTGTCTGTGTTTTTTCTACAGGTACGGCGCACCGGGAAAGTGTATCTTCTTCCCTGACATTATTTGGGCGGTCCAGAGAAGGTTCTGAGGGCAAAGGGGATTCCATAACGGCATCTGACCGAGCCGGAGTGGGCACAGGACGAATGGAAGCTCTCTCTTCATCCTGTACTGGAGAAAAAGCGGGTGATTGCGGTTGGCAGACTGTGGAGGGAACCGTCTTCACTTCCGGGAATGAAGAAATGGAATGGCTGGTCATGGGCATGTTCAGGGAAAGATTTGAAGGTGCGGATTTTGGCATATCCGGCTGCAGATTGCTGCTCTGCGCTTCCGAGGAGGAAGCGGAAGACAACTTGCCAAGGTCTGTTTTGAGAACAACGGCATCGCTTCTGGAGAACTTTCCCTCGGGTACCATTTCCAGCCGTTCAGGCCGTTCCAGAGGATTGGACTGTGTCAGTGCTTCTCTGACCAAAACAGATACCGCCTGGAAAACTTCTGGTTCCTTTTGAAAGCGGACCTGAAGCTTGTTGGGGTGCACATTCACGTCCAGTGACTCGAAAGGCATAGTGATATGCAGAACGCACATGGGAAAGTGTCCGATCATAACACGTTCCCGGCATCCGTCTTCAAGTGCCTGTGAGAGCACGGGCGACTGAATGGCACGGCCGTTGATATAGAAATGTTCCGCATTACGGTTGTTCCGCCCGCTCTCTCCGACACCGACATAGCCTTTCACGATCAGGCCGTTCATATGTCCGTTTACCGAACGGGTGGTTGGAGCGAGGAGTTCCTTGCCAAAGATGCAGTACGCAGCTGATTCAAGATTCCCGTCTCCCGGAGAGCGGTAAAGCGTTTTTCCGTTGCTGATAAACCGGAACGCTACATCCGGACGTGAAAGGATGGCATTAATCAGAACATCCCCCACCAGACCGGCCTCGATCCCGGGCCGCTTCAGAAATTTCAGCCGCACAGGTGTATTGTAAAACAGATCCCGGACAAGCATGGTTGTTCCGTCCGGGCAAGCCGCAGCAGCAATATCACGGATGTTTCCGCCATCAAGCTGGATGCGTATGCCTTCGTTCTGTTCTTTTGTCTTGGTGGTACACGTGAGATGACTGACAGCGGCAATGGAAGCCAGTGCTTCACCGCGGAACCCCAGTGTGGCGATCTGAAACAGATCCTCTGATGTCCGGATTTTGCTGGTCGCGTGCCGTTCGAAGGCCAGACGGATGTTATCGGGCGATATACCGGAACCATTATCACTCACCCGGAAAGACTCGATACCTCCGTCCCGGATCTCTACCGTGATGTTGCTGGCGCCGGCATCGAGACTGTTTTCGATCAATTCCTTGATGGCCGCAGCCGGCCGCTCCACAACTTCACCGGCGGCGATTTTTCCGATGACTTCATCGGAAAGAATTCGGATACTTGTCTGCATGCATATTCCCCCTGCTTACAGCTTGCGTGCTTTTTCCCGGAGCAGGAACAATTCATTCATGGCGTCCATGGGGGTCATGGCCATGACATCCAGTTTCTGCAGCTCTTCAATGATTTCCATTTTCTGAAAATCATAAAGATCCATCTGCTGCTGCTTGGGTTTGGAATCCTCACCTTCTCCGAGTATATTCTGTCCGATGGTATTCTGATTGATATCGCTTACCTCAAGACGTGCCTGGATCTCATGAGCCCGCACCAGAACAGGATGAGGAATTCCGGCAAGACGTGCCACATGGATACCAAAGGACTTGTCCGCGCCGCCCTGTACAATTTTGCGCAGAAAAATGACATCTTCCCCATGTTCACGGACAGAGATACAGTAGTTTTTGACACCCTCGAGATGTCCTTCCAGTTCTGACAGTTCGTGATAGTGCGTTGCAAAAAGTGTTTTTGCTCCGCAATGCTCAGGATTGCACAGATATTCCACCACTGACCATGCAATGGCCAGACCGTCAAAGGTGGAAGTGCCTCTTCCGATTTCATCCAGAATGACAAGGCTGTTCTGGGTTGCATTTCTGAGAATGTAGGCGGTTTCTGCCATCTCCACCATGAAGGTAGACTGACCGCTGGCAAGATCATCGGAAGCACCGACTCTGGTGAAAATTCTGTCCACAACCGGGATCACAGCCGAAGCAGCGGGTACGAAGGAACCAATATGGGCCATAAGGACGATCAATGCCACCTGACGCATGTAGGTGCTTTTTCCGGCCATGTTCGGTCCGGTAATGATCAGCATTCGCTGATCATGCAGATTCATCTGTGTGTCATTGGGAACAAAGACATCATCACGCAGCGTCTGTTCTACAACCGGATGTCTTCCTTCCCGGATGTCCAGCGTACCGTCCTCGGAAATACTGGGACGCACATACTGATATTCCTGAGCAATGCGGGAAAGTGAAATGCAGGCATCCAGGCTCTTCAGAGCATGGGCGGTAGTCTGAATGCGTTCCATCTGCCGGGAAAGGAGATCCCGGATTTCATAGAAAAGCCGCAGCTCCAGCCGGACAGACTGTTCCTGAGCTCCGATGATTTTCTGCTCCATTTCCTTCAGTTCAGGCGTCATGAATCGTTCGGCATTGGTCAGAGTCTGTTTGCGGATATATCGGTCAGGCACCTGGGAAAGGAACGATTTTGTCACTTCAATGTAATAACCGAATACTTTGTTGTACTGAATGCGCAGATTCCGGATGCCTGTAAGCTCACGCTCTTTCTGCTCCAGATCCAGCACCCATTGTTTGCCGTTTGTGGCAGCGTAGCGCAGTTCATCCAGTTCCTTGTTATATCCTTCCCGGATGATGCCACCTTCGGTGATGGAAACGGGAGGATCCTCACTGATGGCCTGGGAAAGAAGCTCAGTCAGTTCCGTAAGCGGATCCAGTTTATTCTGCAGTTCCTCGACAAAGGACGGAAGCGGAAGATTCAGAAGTGATTTCAGTTCGGGAATCCTCGACAGAGAACTCTTCAGGGCAAGGCAGTCTCTCGCATTGATGGACTGGTAGGACACTTTTGAGAGCAGACGCTCCATATCATATACATCCCGGAGCAATTCAGCGATCCGTTCAGCCAGCACTGTATGCGAGTAGAAAAATTCCACGCCATCAAGGCGCTCCTCGATTTCCTTCTTTTCCGTAAGCGGCTGTTCGATCCAGGAACGGAGCAGGCGGCTTCCCATGGCTGTGCTGGTTTTATCCATCAGCCAAAGGAGCGTTCCTTTTCTGGTATGTGTGCGCATGCTCTCGGTAAGCTCAAGATTCTGTCTTGTGTTCCGGTCAAGCAGCATTTTATGGCTGCCCTGGTATACCTGGATATGCGTGATATGTTCCAGCGTATTTTTCTGGGTGTTATTCAGGTACTGCATCAGGCTGCCTGCGGCACAGACAGCATCATGGTAACTGTCGTCCAGGCCCAGAGAGACAAGCGTCTGCAGATGGAAATGCTCCATCAGGATTTCTTCGCATTTTCTGTGCCGGAATGCATCCTGCCCCGGATCAGAAAGACTTGTTCCGTCAGGAATCATGTCCCGCAGGTCCGACAACCGATTTGAAAGAATTTCCTGAGGATGAATCCGGTCGATCTCATCCCTGAGCTTTCCCTCCGTGAAAGAGAACTGATAAACGTAGAATTCCCCTGTAGAAACATCTGCATAAGCCAGTCCGACTGAGGTTTTTCCAAAATAGACGGACAAAAGAAAACTGTTCACATGCTCATCCAGCATGGACGGATCATTGATCGTACCGGGCGTGAAAATTCTGGTTACATCACGTTCCACGAGTCCCTTGGCAAACCTTGGATCCTCCATCTGTTCGCCTATGGCTACCTTATATCCAAGATTCAGAAGCTTTTCCACATACACGTTTACTGCGTGATGGGGAACGCCGCACATGGGCGCGCGTTCCTCAAGGCCGCATTCTTTTCCGGTCAGGGTCAGTTCCAGTTCTCTGGATACCAGCTTGGCATCATCAAAAAACATTTCGTAAAAATCCCCGACCCGAAAAAACAGCAGGCAGTCAGGATACTTCTCCTTCAACTGCATGTACTGCTGCATCATCGGTGACAAAGCCATATTGAACCTCCATCTGTCTTGCTTCACATGCCGGTTTTATCTGCAACATCCATTGCACTGCCGGCATGTACCGGAGCAGTTTTCCTGCGCATCTTCATTTTCCCCATAGATGATCAGGCGCATGACCTGATTTACTGAGTCCATCATGGCATCAAAGGCCATGCTGGATTCTTCGAGTCTGACATATACAGGATTCTTTTCCATGCATTCCCTGGCCTGAAGCAGTTCTTCCCGGGCTTTTTCCCGGGCACTGCTGTCAGAAGCATGCATGTTCTGCTGAAACAGTCTGTATTTTTCCTCATAATCAGCCATGAGTGCGGCCGTCGCGTGGTTATCCGCCGCTTCAGCTTTCCGTTCCTGCAGCTGCCGGTATTCCGTGCTCCGCACGATTGATTCGGCCAGTTCGCGTGCTTTTTCCATCACCTGGTTCATAAGGTACCTCTCAGACGTGTCCATATAGTGTATTGTTCTTTATTTCAGTGATATGAACAGTGCGTATTTCACCAATGTCCGTTTCTGAACCAGGGAATGTGATGGACAGTCCATGACGTCCGCGGCCGGACACTTCCCTTTCACATCTGCGTGATATGCTTTCCACCAGAACCTCTTCTGTCTGTCCGATGAATCGCTGCATTTCCTGCTTCTGACGCATTTCCTGAAGTGCAATCAGCTTCTGAATCCGTTCCGAAGCGATACTTTCGGGAATCTGGTCATCCATCTCGGCTGCTTTGGTCCCGGCGCGGGGTGAGAAGATAAAGGTAAACGCTGAATCGAAGCCCACTTCATCCACCAGCTCAAGAGTTTCTCTGAACTGCGCATCCGTTTCACCGGGAAAAGCCACAATGATATCTGTGGACAGTCCAATGCCTGGAACTGCGCGTCGCAGGGACTCCACCTGCTTCAGATAGGTTTCACGCGTGTATCCGCGATTCATTCTGCGCAGAACTTCATTGCTTCCGGACTGAACCGGAAGATGGAACTGAGGCAGTACATGCTTGGAATTCCCCATGACTTCAATCAGCTCATCTGACAGATCTTTGGGATGGCTGGTCATGAAACGTATACGTTCGATGCCTACCTGATCAAGCTGACGGAGGAGCTCCGGGAATGTCACTCCCGCTGTTCCTTTTCCGTAACTGTTGACATTCTGCCCAAGGAGCATGACTTCTTTTGTTCCGTTTTTTGCTAGTTCTTCCGCTTCCTTCAGTATGCTCTGCATATCCCGGCTCCGTTCGCGTCCGCGGACATAGGGCACGATGCAGTACGTGCAGAAATGATTGCATCCCTGCATGATGCTGATATAGGCAGCATCCTTCCTGAGGCGGTTTACGGGCAGGCCTTCCACAATACAGTCTTTTTCAGAAACCTCAATGACTACCTGATTTCCGGTAACGGCTCTGTAAAAAAGCTCCGGGAAACGATACAGGTTTGTCGTTCCAAAAGCCAGATTGATGAAACGGTATTGTTTCAGGATTTTTTCGGGCATGCCTTTCTGCTGGATCATGCATCCGCATACACCGATCATGAGATCCGAGCGCTTTTTCTGCAATTCATGAAGCCACTGCACATTTCCAAGAGCCCGACGTTCCGCATTATCCCGGACACAGCAGGTATTGAAGAGCACAAAATCCGCTTCTTCCTTGCTAGGAGCTTCCTTTAACCCCATTTCATTGAGCATGCCGGCGATATTCTCGCTGTCGTGAGCGTTCATCTGGCAGCCGTAGGTAATGATATGGTAGGTTTTTGGTCTGACAGGAAGAAAGCGCACCTGATCCATATAATATTTCTGGGATTCCAGCTCTTCCTGGGAGATTTTTTCAGCTTTTTCCGGCATGGTTTTCCTCCTGAATAGTATAGCCAGTACCATGGCAGTGTTCACATATGTGACTTGTCTGCTCTCGGAGACTGGGCAGAGATCGTTTTCTGGTGATTTCGACAAGACCGAGGGATGTAAAGCCATGGATGACTGTTTTGGTCCGGTCGGCCTGAAAGCACTCCCGGAGTTTCTCCAGGATGACGGAACGGTCCTGATCGCTTTCCATATCGATCATATCTATGAGAATGATTCCACAGAGATTGCGAAGCCGGATCTGCCTGACGATTTCAGGACATGCTATGAGGTTGTTTTCAAACATGGTCCGGTCGATCTTTTTGCTGCTGCCTGTAAACTTCTGTGTATTGACATCGATGACACTGAGCGCCTCGCATTCATCGATGACGAGGGAACCGCCGTTTTTCAGATACACATGCTTCTGGAGTGCCCTGTTTCGTTCGCGTTCCAGGTCAGATCCGGAAATGGGATCTTTGTCCACAAGATTCACCGGGTATCGGCTGCCCAGCTGACTGAAGAGTCCGGCGTCTGCGGTGAGCACTCGGTCGAGTCCCCGCGGAAGGAGATCATCCAGGAGCCGGATCAGGCAGGAACGCCCTGTGATATGCCGGGGCAAGGAGCTGCTGCGGACTTCTTTCTGAATGCTTTCCCAGGATGCTTTCAGCTGCTCAAGGTCTTCTGCAAGCCATTCTTCAGGGACGCCTGCAGAACTGGTCCGCATGACAAGCCCACACTCCCCTTTTGAAAGCCGGTTTCCTGTCTCCTTGAGTTCTGTCCGTGTCAGCTGATCCGTGATTTTGGCAGAAACGCCGATTTCCCTGTCCAGCGGGAGATACAGCAGATAGCGTCCGGGGAGAACCACATTCCTTGTGAGAAAAGCACCTTTCATGCCCTGGGCCTGCCTTTTGATCTGAACAAGTATGGAGGCACCGCAGCGAAGACTTCTCCGCTCATCGTCCGATATGGGAAGAAAGCCGTTTTTCTCCTGAGCGATATCTATGAATGCTGCGCTCATTCCGGGAACAATCCGTTCGACTTTTCCTACAAAGAGCTCTCCCGCTTCCTGGTCTCCTGCATCTGTAATCCATTCGACAAGTTTACCGTCTTCCAGAAGAGCATATACAGAGGAATTCTTGCCACCGATCAATAATTCTCTCACAGCAGATTCTCCAGAGGCACCAATTGATGCTCGTCGTTTTCAGCCAGCAGATGCATGCGCGTGAGCAGAACCCGGGGAACACCGATTTCCGAAAAGTCGCACATTGCCTTCAGAAGCATGGAAGGCTTGCATGCGCTGCCCTCTGTTGCCTCAAGTATCATATGGAACGCCTTATGTTCGGTGATGCGCACACCATAGATTGCCGGTCGGATATTGCAGATTTTTTCACCGGATTTCGTCTTTCGGACTGCTTCAATCTCGCTCTGGTTCATAAAGCTGTCCAGACGATCAATCAGTATCTGTTCTGCTTCAGGATCGGTGATTTTCATCTCCCATTCTCCTGCCCTGACCAGAGACATCAGTGCCGGCAGCGTATCCGGGATCGTATGCACTGCGAGAATATGGATATCGTGCGGGCAGGCGGGAGAAAAACGATTCTGGAACTCCTCTTCTGACATGTCCTGATCCAGTCTCACGTCCAGGATTTCATGCTCCCCTATGGCGCCGACGCTGAGTGCAGAAGCAAAATTCAGAAGAATGTGCGGATTGAAGCCTTTTGAGTAGCTCACAGGCAAGCCTGCACGCCTCAGGGAACGCTGCACAGTCCGCATCAGGTCCAGATGGCCGAGATGGCGAAGACGTTCCCCTTTTTCAAACACGACGCACATTCGCATACTGACACACCCCTTCCAGCTTCTGAAGTCCACATCCATTGCAGCCGTTACGGCAGTCCGGCGTCACTTCCGCCCGCATTGCCTTGTCGTACTCACGCAGGAGAAATGCCTTGGTTACGCCGGCATCAATGACATCCCAGGGGAAGACTTCATCACGTCCGCGAACGCGATATGCGTAGAACGCTGGATCCAGTCCGCATACCTCAAAAGCCTGCATCCATGTCTCAAAATGGAACATTTCACTCCAGCTGTCCAGCATGCATCCATGTTCAAAAGCAGTCAGCAGTACGCGTCCGAGGCGGCGGTCGCCACGGGCAAACACTGCTTCAAGAAAGCTGGTCCGTGATTCATGGTAATGAAATGTGACTCCTTTGATGGAGCGGACACGGTTTTTAATATATTCCTGCTTTTCTCTCAGCATATCCTGACTGTCCTGGGCGCACCACTGAAAAGGCGTGAACGGCTTGGGCACAAAACTGGATGCGGAAATCGTGACGCGAAGTCCTTTGGCACGCTGATCTTTGGGAACCCGGAAATAGCACGATACCACTTTCTGCCCAAGATCAGCAATACCGTCAAGGTCTTCTTCCTGTTCCGTGGGCAGGCCTATCATGGTGTATAGCTTTACACTGCTCCACCCGCCCTGAAAAGCGTCGGTCACCTTTTCAATAAGATCTGCTTCTGTAACGCCTTTGTTGATGACATCCCTGAGACGCTGGGTTCCGGCTTCCGGCGCAAACGTCAGACTGCTTTTCCGCTCCTGCTGTGTTTCCTCAAGCGATTCCTTGAGAACCGAATCGATGCGCAGTGAGGGCAGAGAAACAGAAACGTGCTTTTCCTTAAAACGTTTCATCAGCTGACGGATCAATTCCGCGAGACAGGTGTAGTCTCCGCTTGACAGGGATGAGAGAGAAACTTCTTCATAACCGGTGCTGTTTTCCAGTGAGGAAGCGAGTTCAATCAGCCGATCGAGGCTGCGCTCCCGTACCGGACGGTACAGGATTCCCGCCTGACAGAATCTGCAGCCTCTGGTGCAGCCCCTCATGATTTCAAGCATGATGCGGTCGTGAACGATTTCTGTAAAAGGAACCGGAATTTCTTTGGGATAATAGGTCTTGTCCAGATCAGTGACAATGCATTTACGGACTCTTTCCGGAATGCCCGGTGCATTGGGCTTGATCTCTTTGACGGTCCCGTCTTCATAGTATGTCACATCATAGAAAACAGGCACATATACGCCCGGAATGCGCGCAAGCTCTCGAAGACACGCGGTACGGTCAAGCCCGGATTCCTTCCACTTCATTATGGTCCGGCACACATCCAGGGTGACTTCTTCTCCGTCACCGATCATAAAGGCATCGATAAAATCACAGAGCGGTTCCGGATTGAAAGCGCATGGTCCACCCGCAACCACGATGGGTTCATCCCTTTCGCGCTCGCTTGAAAGCAGGTGAACGTTGCCAAGACGCATCATTGCGAGGATATTGGTATAGCTCATTTCATACTGCAGCGTGAAGCCGATCATATCAAAACTGTTCAGCGGTGTTCTGCTTTCCATGGAAAACAGCGGAATCTCTTCCTCATGCATCAGGTCCATCATGTCGGTCCACGGCATGAAAAAACGCTCGCAGACCATGTCCGGCTGCGAATTCACGAGGCCATACAGTATCTTCATTCCCAAATGCGACATGCCGATTTCGTAGGTATCCGGAAAGCAGAAGCCGTAATGCAGCTTTACACTTTCCCACTCCTTGACAGTCGTATTCATCTCACCGCCGGTATATCGCGGTGCCTTCTGTACTTTATCCAGTATGGCTTCAATGCGTTCAGAGTACAGATTCATCTGAATTCCTCCAGTAATACTTATGTTCCAGTTTGTAATTTTATCATTGAAAAAACCTATGGTCAATTGATGTTGAAGGATGAAAACGGATAATGCAGAGTCTCTGTTTTCATTTATGTTACATTTATATGAAGAAACAGAGTTTACTTTTTCAGTGCTTTCAGATAGAATTACACTGATACCAGTGTAAGGAACAAGCCGAGAATGGTATTGCTTCGATGGCCGGTAGCCCAGGACCGTGCGTTTGCCATGCTTCGTCCTCTGATGCAGATGGAAGCTGCTGGAAAAGCCGGCTGAAACCGGTCCGGACATTGGAGATGGTGAAAGACAGCATATGTCCAGGATTTACGGTATGGCAGTTGTGCCAGCCTCTGGAAGCGTCAGTATCGACGCAGAAAACCGTCACTGCCAGGAACAGACGAACGGTAAACGGCATTCCGGATTGCGGAGCACAGGCTCTTGGAGAGGAGCTGTATAAACTACTACTCTATCATACGGGGAAGAGAAATCATGAGTGCAATTACAGGTTTATTTCAGCATATGCCTGCACACGTGCTGGATTATGCTATATATGGATGCATAGCTGTTGTTGCTTTTATTGGAATCATCAAGTGCCTGATTCCGCTTTGGGGTACAACTCACTCGCTTCGTGTGGCAATCCGGAAACTCCAGGATGAGGCCGGAACAAGTCCCGAGCGTCCGGTATGGCAGGAGTCACGATTTCTGGGTCGCCGCCTGAAGGGATGCTGGCTCAGATTTCTGCAGAATGCTGAACAGCTTGACCGGCGTGGCCTTCCCTGCAATGTGGAAGACTACGTCAACGATGATACTGTCACCCACGGCCCCGGCAATGCAACCCTGGCGGAGCTGATACCAAGCCTTCTCACAAGTCTTGGTATTCTCGGTACGTTTGTGGGTATGACACAGGGACTGTCCGGACTTAATGTCACTACCACGGAATCCATGATGAATGGAATTCAGAATCTTCTCAATGGCATGCAGTTCGCATTCGGCACATCGGTTGCAGGTGTTGCCTGCTCACTGGCGTTCAATATGCTGAACAGGATACTGCAGGGTTCAAGTTACCGGGCAATTGATGATTTTGTGGAATCCTTTACTTCCCTTGCCATGCAGCGCCCGCTGGACAATGATGTTCAGCTGATCTGCCAGAATCAGGACCGGAATCATATGCTCAACAATGTGTCGGACTCCATGCTTGTCAAAGTTCCGGCTGCCATGGAGAATGCTGTCCGTAATGCAATGGTTCCGGTTACACGTTCCATGGATCATTTCCTGGTCGGTGCGACCACTGCTCAGATTGACGGAATTCAGCGCATTGTGGGACAGTTCATCACTGAGATGAACCACTCTCTCGATGGTCAGTTCCTTGCGCTGGGAAGAACAATGAATGAACTGAATCAGAGCCAAAGAGTTTCTGTGCAGCGGCTTCAGGAGTCCCTGGAAGCGACGGGGGGCATGCTTGGCGAAGTCACATCCATGCAGAAAATGACAGATCAGGTTCTGGGGCAGTTCAGACAGTATATTCAGGAACTCGAACATGCCCGCAAGCGGGATGAGACTTTTGAACAGCGTACGGCGGAGATCATGCAGCGGATTGCCGGGCTGTCTGATGAACAGAGCAGACTTCTCAATACCATTTCTGCTGCACAGGAAAAACTTTCAAGAAGCATTCAGAGCTTTTCAAAGGAACAGGAGGCAGCGCTGGGGCATATTTCTACCATGGAAAAGCAGTCTTCCAGCCAGATTCAGGAGGCGGGCAATGCATTTTCAGCTTCTTCCAGGGAGCTCTCCCGAAGCTATCAGCAGTTTGTCGATACGGTGGTGTCAGGCCTGTCCACTTCACTGGGAATGTTTGAGAAGACCATGAATGAAGTGACTCAGTCCTTTTCTGAGCAGATCGGCCGATTTGAACATGCAGAAACCAATGCGCTCCCTCTCGAACAGATCGGCACCATGCAGAATATGCTTCACCATATTGAGACAATTCTGGCTGAAATGGCAGTTCAATCTGCGAAGGAGGAATAATTATGGCTCGGCAGCATGTACATAATCGGCGTGCCGGCCGTGGAAACAGTGGTTCCAGCTGGATCAGTTATTCCGATATCATGGCGGCACTGGTTCTGGTTTTTGTGCTTTTCCTTGTTTACAACCTGTATCAGTACAACCAAACGCTTGAGGCAAAAACACGGGCGCTGGAAGCACAGCAGGTGCTTCTGACAAGCCAGCAGACACAGCTTGAAGAACAGGCAACGATTCTGATTGTTCAGCAGTCTGAGCTGGATCAGGCCACTGCAGAGCTTACACAGGTCAAACTGGATCTGGAAGATCAGCAGAACCAGCTGGAACAGCAGACGATCATTCTCATCGGGAAGCAGGAAGAACTGGATGAGGCACGGGCAACACTGTCGACCCGGGAAACGGAACTGAATCAGCTGCAGCTGCAGCTCAGCGCACAGAAGGAACTGTTTGATGCCCAGACAAGGCGCCTTGAGGATATGGTGGGCGTTCGGAGCCAGATTATCCGGGAGCTGTCATCTGTTCTGTCAAAATCCAATATAGCCGCACAGGTGGATCAGAACACGGGTGATATCATACTTGAGAGCAGGGTCTTCTTTCAGACGAATTCCTCAGAAATCCGTGAAGACGGAAAAAGCCTGCTGGATCAGTTTGTCCCGATTTATCTGAGCGTGCTTCTGCGGGAAGAATACAAGGATTATATCGGAGAAATCATCATAGAAGGTCATACGGATTCCACAGGCACATATCTGAAGAATCTGCAGCTGAGCCAGGACCGTGCTCTGCGGGTGGCAGAATACTGTCTCACCATGGGTAATCTTTCCTCAGCACAGCGCAGGCTTCTGCAGAGTATTCTTACTGCAAAAGGCAGGTCATCCAACGATCTGGTTTACAATCCAGACGGCAGCGAGAACCTGGAGGCAAGCCGCAGAGTGGAGTTCAAATTCAGCCTGAAAGATGCTGAAATGATCGAAGAAATGAACAGAATACTGAATATGACGGAGTGACGATTTTTTGAAAAAACTTGCAGTATTTCTGCTGTTGGTACTTATGGCTTCCCTGCTGGGATCAGGATATCTGTATATGACATGCGGACTGGGCGTAAAAGGTGTTGAGGTAACAGCGACAGAAGCTGAATCGTATGGTGAACTGTTTGACTATCTGCAGCATGCAATGCAGCTGAATGCTGTGACCGGGACGCGCTTTTCATCCGATATCCCGGGTGATGTGGAGAATTATCAGTTCCTTACGTTTACAGTGGAACTTGATAACAAGGCTTTTATCCAGGCAGATCAGGTGGAAATACAGGTTTCACCGGTTGCAGAAGATATGCTTCAGATCGCAGAGGAAACGAGATATTCCGTCGATGCACGTTCATCGGGAAAAGTGCAGGCCACAATTCTGACGCAGGCAAATGCCCATCCGGTACGTGAACTCTTCATCACATATTATATGTGGGGTATTCCCATGTCCATACGCACCAATTCCTCCGTCGGCCAGTGAACATATGATTCTCCGGTTTTATGCAGAACAAGTCAGATTTACACATGATAGAAAAACCCACCGGATCATTTGCAATCCGGTGGGTTTTTCTGTGGCAATGCTGATGGAAACACAAGGCCGTTGGATGTGTGATTATTGAAGAAAGCTGGCTGCAATATAACCGGTAAAACTGTCGTAGCGCACCCTGAACCAGGACTCGTCAGGCGAAAGGATAATGACCTTGCTTCCGTGAGGGATTTCGCAGAGAACCTTTCCTGTCAGCGAGGGTTCTTCTCTGAGATTCACGAATGTCCTGTCTTCCTGGACCACACTCATTGTCGGCGTGTCCATGGCGTTATACAGCGTAAGATAGTCAGTCATCATATATCCGGTTTTGCCATCTTTTGCTTCCACCTTGCACCATTCCAGTCCCTGGTACAGGATAGTAACGCGGGCACCATTGGAATACTGGCCGATGGATTCATAGGCCTTGCCCGGTCGTGCTCTGAGATTCAGGACCTGGGTGGACTTGGGATTTGTTACGAGGGCGTAGGTGCCTCCTGCGGAATCAGAAGGATAGAAGTCCGGCTGAATGATTCCTTCCGTGGCAAAGTCAGCGCGGATAAATCCGGTACGGGAACCATCAGAGACCATCCACCAGTGGTTTCCTTTCTGCAGAAGTGTCAGATAGGTACCTGAATCCAGCTGACCGACAGCCCGGTATTCATATCCCGGACCGCTCCTCAGATTCAGACCGGTTCCGGAAGGTGTTGACACAGTTGCAACGGATTCCCCATACGGAGCAGAGAAAACATGAACATATTCCTTTCGGAAATAACCGTCAACGCCATTGATTCGAACATGCATCCATCCGTCCTGTTCAGAAAGCAGTACACATGGCACACCATTATAATAGACATTGAGCACATCTGCCGTATACGAAGGACCACTCCTGAGATTCAGAAAGGACCGTTTCCCGGGATTGGAAACAAAACCCATCATGGCATGCCGGATTTCCACGCGCTTTACTTTGTCTGTGCTGATGAAGCCATCCAGTCCGTCGCCAATATGGATGTGACTGATGTTTTCAACAGTATCCAGAATCTGAACCCAGGTGCCGGCGTTCACTTCACAATCGGTTGCTGAATCTGTTTTCACTGAAACTGCACCGCTGTCGGAAACTAAAAGGCCAAATACTTCAGACGCTTTACACGAGGTAATGCTGCAGAGAAGGCAGACAAAGGCAATCAAAGCCAGATTGACTTTCCTGACTATCACCAGAGTCCGCCTCCCTTCCTCATTGCTATAATATACAAACGGAACAGAAAGATGAATTCTTCCATTGTGACGATGCTAAATTATCAGATGCATTCCAAATATGCTTTTACGATCTGTATGCACTTAGTCCAGTCCATTCGGGAAGAATCAATACACAGATCATAAGAATCCGCAAGCCGCCAGTCCTTGCCTGTAAAGTATTTGTAATACTCGCTGCGGCGTTTGTCTATGGTATGGATCCGCTTCTCCGCTTCTTCACGGTCGATTCCGTACAGATTCATGACTGTGCGTACGCAGTACTGTTCAGGTGCATGGACATATACATTTACCACGTGCTTTTGATCTTTCAGAATAAAGTTGGCACAGCGGCCGACAATGACGCAGTTTTCTGTTTCCGCCAGTCGCCGGATGATTTTTGCCTGATAACGAAACAGGTTTTCATTGGAAATAAACTCATCACTGTCAGGCGGAATAACAGTTCCGTCAAGACAGTCCCGCTGTACACGGAATAAAGAGGAAAGAGAGCGCTTCGCAGTTTCGTCAGCCTTGGCAAAGAGCTCCTCGTTAATGCCGCTTTCATCTGATGCCAGTCTGAGAATTTCGCGATCATAATAATTCCAGCCCAGCTCTTCGGAAAGCATCTTACCCATAGTGCGTCCGCCGCTTCCATATCCACGGGCGATCGTAATGACATGATTTGACATGAAAAGTCACCTCTCCTCTCAGAGTTCTTCATGAATATGATCCGTTCCCTGGGAAAGCAGACTTCTGACATGATCATCTGCGAGGGAATAAAAGACAGTTTTTCCGTCTCTCCTGCTCTTAATAAGCCTGGCATCTTTCAGGACGCGAAGCTGATGTGAGACGGCAGACTGCGTCATTCCCAGCAGATTGGCCAGATCGCATACGCATACTTCATCTTCAAAGAGGACATACAGGATTCGTATCCGTGTGTTGTCTCCGAATACCTTGAAAAGCTCGGACAGACGGTTCAACGTTACTTCATCCGGCAACAGTTCCTGGATCTGCTGGACTTTTTCACTGTGTACATGCACATAGGTACAGATTTCCAGGTCATGGGCTGATGCCTTTTTCATTTCGCTTGTCCAGGATGAAACATTCGGCGTTTTCTGCATATTCCGCTGCCTCCATGAGGGGTATTATCAACATCCGCTTCAGCGCCGACTGAAGTTTGGGCATTCAATCGCCTGTTCATGCTTCCGTGCTTTCCCCTGATATATTTCAATGCAATGCTGCACCGGTGCCAAGAACTCAGCACATGGCTGTTTCCTGCGCCTGGCTTCGAATCATTGCCTGAGCGCATCTGCAAAGGAAGTGGCCTGGAAGCGTTCATCAAGTCCAAGCCAGTCCGTAATCGTAGCAGCGATATCCGCATAGGTGCTGCGTACACCAAGATCTGCTGCGTGTGTCATGCCCGGCCACCAGCAGAGGAGCGGAATATACTCCCTGGTATGATCTGTACCATGGAAAGTCGGATCGCAGCCGTGATCTGCCGTGAATATCAAAAGGTCGTTCTCATGCATAAGTCCTTTGATCTCAGGAATACGTTCATCAATCTGAGTCAGCGCATCGGCAAATCCCTGAGGATCACGTCTGTGACCCCAAAGCATATCAGTATCAACAAGATTGGTGAAACAAAGGCCGGTGAAATCCTGTTTCATGTAATCAATCCATGCATCCAGACATGCAGGATTGCCAGCCGCATGATTGGAGGCAGTAAGGCCGCGATGATCAAAGATGTCTTCAATTTTTCCCACACCAAGGGTGGTCATACCGGCATCTTTCACTACATCCAGCACAGTCCTTCCGATGGGAGGCAGTGAAAAATCCCTGCGACCTGATGTGCGGACAAAAGAACCTTCTGAACCGATGTATGGACGTGCAATCACCCGGCCCACGCCAAGCTCACCCTGAAGCATCTCCCTTGCAATTGTGCAGAACTCATACAGTTGATTTCTGGGGAAAACGTCTTCGTGGCATGCAATCTGAAATACGGAGTCTGCAGAAGTATACACAATCGGTTCCCGGTTTTTTCTCGACTGTTCACCAAGCTGTTCGAGAATTGCGGTTCCGGAAGCAGGATAGTTGCCAATGACCTTATGACCGATCCTTTTTTCAAAAGCATGAATAAACTCTTCCGGAAATCCATGAGGGAATGTGGGAAAAGGCTTTTCCAGACGAAGACCGGCTATTTCCCAGTGTCCGGTGGTTGTATCTTTTCCTGCGCTTACTTCCCTGCACTTCCCATATGCACCCACAGCTTCAGGGTCAGGCACTGAATGAATGGAACCTATATGTCCCAGACCAAGCGAATGAAAATTTGGCAATGCAGGATGGACTGCATCCATAACATGCCCCCAGGTATTTGCCCCCACGTCGCCGTAATCACCTGCATCCGGCAGTTCTCCGCATCCGACAGCGTCAAGAACTGTAAGGAAAACTCGTTTTGAAACTGGCATGGATTTATCCCCCTTTTTCCAGATATTTCGTCACTGAGTATTCCGGCAGAACCAGAAATCCACAGCCGTTTCTGTGAAAATGGCCCTGCCCGGAGTTCCAAGTTCATTCGATGACTGAAATATCGAATTCTTACTATGCAAGGTATCATTTTCTATGTTTATTGTACACTAGTTTTCGTCAAATGAAAAGCAAGGACCAGCTGTCTGAAACAGATTTGTCAATTGCAGTCTTCTGCTTTATACTGATTCCAACACGGATGGAGATGATGGAATGGAGTTTAGGGTCCGGGAAAACGATGATGGGCTTACTGTAAAGACGTTTCTGAAGCAGCGGTGCGGAATCAGCGAAACATCCCTGCGAAGCGCAAAGTGGAATCAGGGAATTCTTCTTAATGGGACTCCTGCCGCCGTGAATCTGCGTGTGCGCTTTCAGGACGTGATCAGTGTTGAATGGATACAGAGCAGCCCCGTTTATCAGGTCCAGCCCTATGATATCCCGCTTAAAATCTGCTATCATGACGAGCATTTAATGGTGATTGACAAGCAGGCACCTCTTGCTTCCCAAAGCAGCCGAAACCATCCGGACGACAGCCTGGAAAATGCCGTATACGCATATCTTCATTGTCCGGAGAACTTTATCTACAGGCCTGTCAACCGTCTTGACAAAGGGACCAGCGGGCTTATGGTTATTGCACTTACCGGATACGCCCAGCACAGAATGCAGTCCATGCTGCATACTGACAGTTTTCTCAGGGAATATCTGGCTGTTACGGAGGGAATTCCTGTTCCTGCAAAAGGCACTATTGTTTCGCCGATACGCAAGGCAGAAGGGAACACCATTCGCAGGGAAGTTCATCCGATGGGAAAAGCCTGCATGACGCATTATACAGTCCTGGAATCAGGAAAAAGCCGCAGTCTGGTAAGACTGCGGCTTGAAACAGGCCGTACACATCAGATTCGGGTGCACCTGGCATCGCTTTCGTGTCCTGTGGCCGGAGACTTTCTGTATGGCACGGAACTTCTGGAACTGCCTGGCCGTTTTGCCTTGCATTCCTGTGAATTGATATTTGAACATCCGATTACGGGAAAAACGCTTTCCTTTACGTCTCCTCTGCCGGCTGAGATTGAATCCCTGCTGTCTGGTTCAGAGCCATCCTGAGCCATTCCAGCCCCTGATTACGTCTTGATTCCAGAAGTTTTATCTGCTCAGGTCCGGGAAGGAACATACCATTTTTCTCTGTCAGATGCATATCCCGGATCAGCTGATCTATACGGCTGTTCCCCGAAGCGGGATCCGTATCCCGATATCTGCGGATCAGAGTAAAGGGGACGCCTGCGATGCATGCAAGAAGCGCTCCATGAAACGAATCCGTGAGTACATGGGCAGACGTGAACAGGCTCCCTATAAAGGACTGTGGACTGAGATTACCGGCAGTATCCGGCCAGGAAAAAGAAGTCGGTGAAGCTGGAAAAACCAGAGGGGTCAGATTCAACTGTTCTGCAAGCTGCCGGATATGCCGCGCATCTTCCTGTCTGTCTCCGATCAGGTAGCAGAAGAGATGGCCGGACTGGCCGCTGCCCATGGTTTTCCACGTTTCTCTGGAAAGCAGGACAACAGGATCAGGCATTACAGGATAAAGAGTGCCGGTGATAGACCTGAGGATTTCCGCGCCTTCGGCTTCTCTTACACTTACCATATTGAAGGTACTGACCATTTTCCGGATTTTTTCTGATTTGAAGGCATTCGGAACTGTCTTCACACCCATGGAGCAGGCGTAGGCAATTTTGGGCCGATCCGTGGGGACATCATAGAAGTAAGCAGGATTCAGCCAGACTGGAGACCAGATCTGATCGCTTCCAGCAATCAGAATATCATAGTTTTTCACCGATGCTGTCAGCGCATTGATATCAGGAAGCTTCTCAGACAGCCTGAGACAGTTTTTCCGAAAGTCAGTCAGTGCTCGACTTTTTTTGGCCAGCACTTCCCTGCCCTGTCTGATCTGCCTTTTTCTGATACCTTCCAGAAGCAATGCAGGAGAATTCCGGCTTCTGATGATGTTCCGTATTTTTTCAGGGACATCAGGACAATAATCCAGGTGAATGGCTTCCACATTCAGGGTTTCAAGCACTTTTTCCAGAGCAAAGGCCTGAAGCAGGGAGCCGTAGTTGGTATTGTGCAAAAAGGTTATAATGCCTGCCTTGGCCATTTGACACCTCACTGAATGGCGATGTTTACGCCATTGACTTCCACCTCGCCGTCGGCAAGGATCATGATATATTTCTGGCCGTCAATCACTTTTGTGGTGACCAGATCTGCATGATCAGGACTTACCTTGATCTGGACGCTCGGGGTTTTTACCTTGAATTCCCTGGTAGGAATAATATTGACGGCAGGAGTTTCTTTTCTATCTCCAAATACTTCTGTGTACTGCTGTTCGAAAGCTTCCGCCTTTTCTGCAGAAACACCGGAATGCTCCAGTACCTGGCGCACATCGCGTGCAGACATATGAAGCGGCTCGGCAAGCTTGTCTTCCTTCTGTTCGGCGATCATTTCTCCAACCTTTTCAGCAACGGACTGAACAACATCCATGCTGCACTCTTCTTTCAAGGAGTTCTGAAGGATGGAGGAGATGGTCTCCTTCTGTTCTGAAGCAGGCATGCTGATTTCGGCATGAAAGACTTCTTTTGCGAAATTATCCTGATTCCTCGTGACATCCTTGGTATAAAACAGGGCTGACGAAATGTTTGCTCCGCCATTTTCATAGACAGGGAACATGAATCCCATGCCGGGCTGCATGGCGACCCAGGGAGCAGGGAAAGAATGGAATTTGCCATCCTGTGCATCATAGCTCAGCTGGTCCTTTCCCTGCTGGACAGGACAGATGGCACAGAGCATGTAATTGAAAATGTTTTCAGACATTTCCAGATCATCTTCCCCGTCCGGGTGCGTGTAGGGCACATCAAACGAATCATACAGCAGCAGGATCAGCCAGTTGTTTCCCTTCTGCTGTTCCTCCACGGATTGCTGAGTTCCGGCATACTCGCTCCTCAGCCAGCGGATGATGCAGTCGTACAGCGACATGGCCATGTCTTCGTCTGAGAGTTCCGTTCTGCACAGGCCCATAAGGAGGGCGTAAGCATCATCACCGTTTACCTGTTCTGTTGAAAAGGAAACTGGAATCAGGTTCTGTCCCGGTGTCCCGGAAAGTGTCTTTTTGAACAGCCCCATATATTTTTCATTTTCTTCCTGGGCAAGCATGCCTACCGGAAGATGAAAAGTGGAGAGAATTTCGCCCTTGGGATCAAGATAGCATCCACGGATCATTACAGGGGAACGCTTATCCGGATTCAGTCTGCGCTTAATGGCGGCCAGATCCTTCTGTGTCATCATGATTGCATCATTCCTTCTATATATTTCGAAACAACATGGAATCTTATCACAAGCATGGTGTCCGGGCAAGTGTGTTGAACCCGCCAACCTGTCATGATACAATATGGGAACGAAAGGAGAATCAGCTGATGGGGAAAACCGTCATTCTCGCAGAAAAGCCCAGTGTAGGCAGGGACATTGCGCGTGTACTCAAATGTTCAACCCGCGGTGAAGGCTGCCTTATGAATGATACATACACCGTAACCTGGGCAGTGGGACATCTGGTTACTTTGCAGGAACCGGATGAGATTGATGAAAAGTACAAGAAATGGCGTATGGAGAGTCTCCCTATTCTTCCGGAGACGATACCGCTGAAGATCATTTCCTCTTCCCGGGCTCAGTATTCCATTGTCAAAAAGCTGATCAATTCACCGGATACAGACCGCCTCATCTGTGCAACAGATGCCGGGCGGGAGGGTGAACTGATCTTTCGGTATATCTATGAAAAGGCAAAATGTTCAAAGCCCTTTGACCGGCTCTGGATCAGTTCCATGACAGACGAAGCCATTATGGAGGGATTTCAGAATATCCGGCCCGGCAGGGACTATGACGGTCTTTACGAATCTGCAAAGTGCCGTTCGGAGGCGGACTGGCTGGTTGGCATGAATGCAAGCCGGGCATTTACGCTTAAGTACCAGGTCCTTCTGTCCGTTGGACGTGTCCAGACACCTACTCTGGCCATCCTGGTACGCCGCAGAATGGAAATCGAATCATTCAAGCCGGATGCCTACTCGACTCTGACTGCTGATTTTGGGGATTATTCCGGGATATGGTTTCAGAGCGACCTTGATCCAGATACGCATATTGCTTCCCATGAAAAGGCTGAAGAAATTGCCAGGCGCATTGCTGATAAAGAAGGAACCGTCCGCGAAGCGGAAACGGTGCGCAAGCGTGACCTTCCACCTCAGCTGTATGATCTGACATCACTTCAGCGGGATGCAAACAAGCTTCTTGGCTTTACAGCGCAGAAGACACTGAAACTTGCCCAGAGTCTGTATGAAACCCATAAGGCACTCACTTATCCGCGAACCGATTCACGCTATCTTCCTCCGGACATGGTTCCCAAGGTCGAACAGACACTTCAGCGGCTTCCGGAATCATATCAGATTTATGTGAGCAGAGCTCTGCCGGGTGGACACATACCGCAGACCAAGAGAACCATTGATGCATCCAAGGTGACAGATCATCATGCGATCATTCCGACACTGAGGAAAGTCAATCCTGAATCGTTCTCAGAAGATGAACGGCGTTTGTTTGATCTCGTTGCCAGGCGGACCATAGCAGCGTTTTATGAACCGTGCGTCTATGATGCCACAAGGGTCATCACCGAGGTGGAGGGAGAAACTTTCCGCACCAATGGCCGTATCATCATTGAAAACGGATGGAGAGACGTGCCGGTTCTGGAAAAACCTCCCCGTGCAAGAAAATCCAAGGACGATACTGTGGAAGAAGATATTGCACTGCCGCCCCTGAAAACGGGAGATACGCGGCCTGTGAAGGAAACCAGAATCAAGGATGACCAGACGAAGCCGCCTGCTCAGATGACGGATGCCAGTCTCCTTTCCGCTATGGAGAATGCCGGAAAGGAATCCGATGATGATGAGATCGTACGCCAGATGAAAGGCTCCGGGATTGGAACTCCGGCAACCAGAGCAGCGATCATTGAGCGCCTTATCCAGGTCGGATACGTGATCAGAAAAGGGAAAAATCTGCTTGCCACAGATAAAGGCGTGGAAATGATCCGGGTCATGCCGGAGGAGATTACTTCTCCGGAACTGACCGGCCGCTGGGAGCTTGCACTGGACCGGATTACTTCCCACGAGCAGGACTCCGATCATTTCATGGACAGTATTCGGAAGTTTTCCTCGTTCCTCGTGGATGCGGCCCGCAATGCTACCAATCCGGGCAATTTTCCGGAAGACGAAAAAAACAGTCGGCGGAAAGGCGGCAAGGTTCGAAGTGAAGTGATCAAAGATGCGACATGTCCCCTTTGCGGGAAAGGGGCGGTCAGAAGCTCGCCCCTGGCATATTCCTGTTCGCTTTATGGAAAAGATTGTTATTTCACCTTATGGAAGGACTGCCTTCAGAAGGGCGGTGGTCCGGAGATAACCGAGAAGCTGTTGCGTCTCATTCTGGAAAAGCGTCAGGTAAAGGGCTCAACCGGCACGATTCTTTTATCGAACAATCAGATATCATTTATCCCCAATTCACAGTCAGCCCCGTCTGCAGTACGAAATCTGGAGTATAAAAAGAAATCATGAGGAGGATTGAGTTTTATGAGCAAGATACCGCTGCGCAGTGAGATCCCTGAGAAGTACACATGGAACCTGCAGGATATTTTCGAAAGCCGGGAAGCCTGGGAGCAGGGTTATGCAGAGACAGAAAAAGTCATAGCTTCATTCCGGACATTTGAAGGCCATGTTGCGGAAAAACCTGTGGAGGCCGTGAAAGCCTATTATGAACTGCTGCATCATCTGATGCCGGTTATGAGTTATGCGTCCTTATCCCGTGAATGCGATAATGGAAATTCCGAAGCCCAGGCGATGTCCGGACGTGCTGGCATGCTGGCTGTACAGGCAAGGAGTGCTACTTCATTTCTGGAACCGGAACTGCTTCAGATGACAGAATCTGAACTCTCCGGGCTGGCAAAGAATCCGGAACTGTCTGATTACAGTGAGTATTTCCGGCTTCTTATTCAGCAGAAAAACCACCTTTTGAGCAAAGAGGAAGAACATCTTCTGGCACTTATGGGCCATGTCATCAACGGTCCAGATGACATTTTCACCATGCTCTCCAGTGTGGATATGAAGTTTCCGGATATGCAGATGCCTGATGGCAGTATCGAACCGCTAACCGAGGGAACGTATTCAAGATATCGTGAAAGCACGAACCGTGAAGTCCGGAAAATGTCCTTTGACCATATTTTCAGCACGTATGCATCTTTCGGATCCACCATTGCAGCAATTTATGGGACAAGTGTAAAGAAGGACAATGCGCTTGCTCAGGCACGGCATTATGCATCTGCGTTGAATGCGGCAATGGATCCCCTGGAAATCCCGGTTGCGGTGTATGACAATCTGATTCAGGTCATCCATGAATCCATACCGCTCCTGACCAGATACCTGAATCTCAGAAAAAAGCTCATGGGTGTGGATGAACTTCACATGTATGATCTGTATGCTCCGATCGTTGAGGATGCGGATATGGTTCTCCCATACGAGGATGCTTTCAATCTGGTTCTGGAAGGCCTTCATCCCATGGGGGAAGACTATCTTGATGTCCTTAGAACTGCCCGTGATCATCGGTGGATTGATGTCTATCCGACAAAAGACAAGTCCAGCGGCGCTTTTTCCATGGGTTCCCTTGCAGACGTACATCCGTATGTCCTTCTCAATCATAATGATAATCTGGACTGTGCTTTCACTATCGCGCATGAGCTGGGACACAGCATGCACTCCTATTACAGCAATCTGAAGCAGCCTGCGCCGAAACGTCATTACAGTCTCTTTGTTGCGGAAGTGGCATCCACCTGTAATGAAGCAGTCATGATGCGGCATCTTCTGGAAAAGTTTACGGACAGACGCCAGCGTGCTTTCCTGCTCAATCATTTTCTGGAACAGTTCCGGACGACCTGCTTCCGCCAGACCATGTTTGCTGAGTTCGAGAGAAAAGCTCATGAAATGGCAGAGAAAAATCAGCCTCTGACGAAGGAAACATTGAATAAGGCATATTATGATCTCAATATGCTTTATTATGGAAACGGCTGCAAGGTGGATGATCTGATTGCCAACGAATGGATGAGAATCCCCCATTTCTATCGCGCTTACTACGTGTATGTCTATGCCACAGGTCTTTGTGCCGCAGTATCCATTTCCGAAAAGATTCTGAACGGCGGCGCGGATGCGCTCAAGCACTATCGCGAGTTTCTTTCAGCCGGCTGCTCGGTGCCGCCGATTGAGGCATTGAAACTGGCGGGAATTGATATGAGCACGCCTGAACCTCTCCGTAAAGCAATGCAGGTATTTGCTCAGACACTGGATCAGTTCGAGGAAGCCACAAAAGAATAAAAAGATGCAGACGAAAAAGCCGGCGGCCATTTGGCCACCGGCTTTGTTATGGATTACGATCGATTGCTGTTAGTCAGCCTTCGGGCCTGCAGCGACAACTTCTTCACTCATGAGAGTGTACTTCTTGAAGTTCTCGGTAAAGCTCTTGGCCAGCTTCTTGCAGGCAGCCTTATAGGCTTCCTTGTCTTCCCAGGTGTTTTCAGGAATCAGCAGTTCAGAGGGCACGCCTTCAATGCAGGTGGGCACTTCGACGCCGAAAGTGGGATCAACCACGAATTCGCTCTTTTCAATGGCACCGGTCAGTGCAGCGGTAACCATGGCACGGGTATAGCTCAGCTTCATGCGCTTGCCGGTTCCGTTCCATCCGGTGTTGACCAGGTACACATTGGCACCGGCCTTTTCGACCTTTTCTGCCAGCATGGAAGCATAAACAGAAGGATCAAGCGGCAGGAAGGGCTCACCAAAGCAGGTGGAGAAGGTAGGAACAGGCTCGGTTACGCCGATTTCGGTGCCGGCAACCTTGGAGGTGAAACCGGATACGAAATAGTACATGGCCTGATTCTTGTTGAGCTTGGAGATGGGAGGCAGCACGCCGTAAGCATCTGCAGTCAGGAAAATAACGGTCTTCGGAACAGAGGAAGAACGGCCTTCGAGAACCGCGTTGGGGATGTATTCGACGGGATAGCCGACACGGCTGTTCACTGCCAGGGAATCATCGTCAAAGTCAAACTCACGGGTATCGGGATCCATGACGACATTCTCCACCAGGGAGCCGAACTTGATGGCATTGTAGATTTCAGGTTCTCCTTCGGGAGACAGGTTGATGCACTTGGCATAGCAGCCGCCCTCAAAATTGAATACAGAATCGTCTGCCCAGCCATGCTCGTCGTCGCCGATGAGGGCACGGTTCGGGTCAGCAGACAGGGTGGTCTTGCCGGTACCGGACAGGCCGAAGAAGACAGCGCTGTCTCCATCCTTGCCGATGTTGGCAGAGCAGTGCATCGGGAACACACCCTGCTTCGGCAGAATGTAGTTCATGACGGAGAATACAGACTTCTTGATTTCGCCGGCATACTGGGTGCCGCAGATAACAACCTTCTTATCCTCGTAGTTGACGAGAATCGCAGCCTCGCTGTGGGTACCGTCGATCTCGGGCACGCACTTGAAACCAGGAGCTGCAATGATTACGTAATCTTCTGTGAAGTCCTTCAGTTCCTCAGCGGAAGGACGGCGCAGAAGCTGATGGATGAACAGGTTCTGGCTGGCCAGCTCGTTCACGATACGGAATTTCTTCGTGTATTTGGGATCAGCGCCTGCCATGCCATCAAATACGAACACGTCACGATTCTGCAGATAAGCAACAACCTTGTTGTAGATGGCATCAAAAACTTCCTTTGCGATGGGCTTGTTGACTTTGCCCCAGGCAATATCGTCATGAACAGCAGGGGTGTCCACGATGAACTTGTCATTGGCGCTGCGGCCGGTATATTTTCCGGTCTTTACAACCAGAGCACCAGTGTTGGAAAGAGTGCCTTCTCCGCGAATGATTGCATGTTCGGTCAGCTGCGCAGGCGTCAGATTGCGATAGATGTTCTTCGCATTCACAATGCCCAGATACTCAAGATTCAGGCTCATGATAAATTCCTCCATTCCAAAGAATGAATCTCATTCTTAGGGTCTTTGAAAAGGCCAAAACCTTTCCTAAATTCAAACATTCAACACTTCCCCGCCGTTTCCTGCAATTTGTGAAAAAATAAATTATTATGTTTTCCATGGCCCGCGAAGAAGCAATGCCCCCGCTGATCATCAGTTTTTCTTGATAAGTAGAAAGCCTGACATTTGACGAACCGTGGTAATCTGCAGGCCTGGTGGCGGCATGGAAATCTATGCGCGTTCTTCCCTTTCCTATTCTTTCCGGATAACAGCAAAGAAAAGCAGAGAACAGCACCCCGGAAATGATTCTAGATGATAACAGAGAGCTCCCGCTGGTCGCGAAAGCTCTCTGTTCAAAATTACACAGGCATGATCTTTTCAGCCTTGTTAGTCATGGTGGAGTCCACTTTCAGCTGCTTGGCTTCCCGATATTCAAAGAATTTCGGTGCAACCTTCGGGAACATGGCATAGGTGAGCACATCCTCGTCGGTCTGGTACCACTGACGCATTTCACTCTTGAGTTTCTCGAGTTCTGGCGGCAGAGTATCAGCAAAACGGCAGGTAATCACCTTTTCATTTCCGATGCACTTCTTGCGGACTTCTTCGTTTACCTTTCCGGGCAGCTTGCCGTATTCACCGCGCAGCAGTCCCTTGCTCTCATTGGTCACAACCTTGTAGCGCTCACCATAGAGGATGTTCATAACAGCCTGCGTGCCAACAATCTGGGAAGTAGGCGTGACCAGCGGAGGATAGCCGAAATCTTCACGTACACGCGGCACTTCAGCAAGCACGTCATAATACTTGTCCATTGCATTGGCGCTCTTCAGCTGTCCAATCAGATTGGAAAGCATGCCGCCGGGCACCTGATACTGAAGAGTTTTGACGTCCACAGACAGAACACGGCCCGGATCGCGGAAACCATCCGCCGTCAGACGATCTGCAACTGTCCTGAAATAGGAAGCGAGATCAGCAAGAAGGCTCAGGTCCAGTCCGGTGTCAAACTCTGTTCCCTGCAGTGTGGCAACGAGGGATTCAGTCGCGGGCTGAGATGTACCGCTTGCCAGAGGAGAAAGGCAGGTATCGACGATATCCGCACCGGCTTCAATGGCTTTGAGCAGAACCATGGCACCTGTACCGGTTGTGTTATGCGTATGGATGACAATGGGCAGGTCAGTTGCTGCCTTCAGCCGCTTTACAAGGGAATATGCATCATACGGCAGGAGGAGGTTGGCCATGTCCTTGATACAGATGAGGTCAGCACCCATCTTCTCAATTTCTTCAGCCAGTTTTACGAAATAATCTTCGTTATGAACCGGAGATTTGGTATAAGAAAGAGCGATTTCCGCAGCACCGCCATACTTTTTGGTCGCCTTGACAGCAGTCTGCATGTTTCTCAGGTCATTAAGGGCGTCAAAGCAACGAATGATATCAATACCATTCTGAACTGCTTTCTGTACAAAGAACTCGACAACATCATCCGAATAAGGACGATAGCCAAGCAGGTTCTGACCGCGAAGAAGCATCTGGGTTTTTGTGTTGGGCAATGCCTTGCGGAGTAACCGGAGTCTTTCCCAGGGATCTTCGTTCAGGAAGCGGATGCATGCATCATAAGTGGCACCGCCCCAGCATTCAAGAGAGTAATAACCGACTTTATCAAGTTTTTCACATGCCGGGAGCATCTCGTCAGTGCGCATTCTAGTGGCGGCCTGAGACTGATGCCCGTCGCGCAAAATGGTATCGGTAATCTTTACCTTAGCCATAGCAATTCCTCCTATTGATAATCAAAATCCCATCATCAGCCGAACAGGGAGAGCAGAACGCCAGCAGCAATGGCTGAACCAATAACGCCAGCCACGTTCGGACCCATGGCGTGCATCAGCAGGAAGTTGCCGGGATTTTCTGCCTGACCAACTCTCTGGGAAACGCGCGCTGCCATGGGAACGGCGGATACACCGGCGGAACCGATCAAAGGATTGATCTTTCCACCGGAAAGCTTGTTCATCAGTTTTGCCAGAAGAATTCCACCAGCGGTACCGAAGCTGAAGGCGACAATTCCAAGAACGATGATTTCAATGGTCTTGAGGCTCAGGAAGGTACTGGCTGTTGCGGTTGCACCAACCGTAATGCCGAGGAATACAGTGACAATATTCATCAGTTCGTTCTGAACGGTCTTGTTCAGTCTCTCAACAACACCGCATTCCTTCATAAGGTTGCCGAGCATAAGGCAGCCGACGAGAGCGGTGGCGCTGGGCAGAAGAAGCGATACCATGACCGTCACGACGATGGGGAAAATGATTTTCTGTGTCTTGGAAACCGGTTTAAGCTGCTCCATCACGATCTGACGTTCCTTCTTTGTGGTCAGAGCTTTCATGATGGGGGGCTGAATGACAGGAACGAGTGCCATATAGCTGTAAGCAGCCACGGCAATAGGTCCGAGAAGATGCGGGGCCAGCTTGGAAGTCAGCCAAATGGCAGTCGGGCCGTCAGCGCCACCGATGATGCCGATGGATCCGGCTTCTTTGGTGGTGAAACCAAGCAGGGATGCACCGATAAATGTCATGAAAATGCCAAGCTGAGCTGCAGCACCCATGAGAAGCGTCTTGGGATTGGCAATCAGCGGACCGAAGTCGGTCGTTGCACCAACGCCCATGAAAATCAGACACGGATAGATTCCGAGTTTTACGCCGAGATAAAGATAGTCCAGAAGTCCTGCAGTAACAGTTTCACCGGCACTGGCAAACAGAACGCCGGCAGAAGTAAACACCTGAGTGCCAGACAGGAAGGCATCCTTCAGAACCATGGTGCATTCAGCACCGTTGTTAGCCATGTAGTCTATTACCGTTGCAAGAGAGACGAGTTCATTTCCGGTTACCCCGGTTGCACCGGTAATCTGTGCGATCAGTGTATTCCCGTCCTGCGAAAGCACGGCACCGGCACTGTTTACCAGATAACTGCTGGCATCCTGAATGAGGTCTTTGGCATTCACCAATACAGCTCCGCCGAACAGGCTCCAGTTGGCGTGGCCGCCGGCAAAGAGTTCCTCATGGAACACTTCACTTCCGAGAAGGTTTGTCAGCAGCATGCCGAATGCAATGGGCAGCAGAAGGAGCGGTTCAAACTCCTTTACGATGGCCAGATACAGCAGAAAACATGCGATCGCCACCATTATCAACGCTTTAGGATCTGATATGAACATGGCAATGCCCGAAGTAGCATAGAGATCCGCAAAAGCATTTCCTATGTTGATCATTCTATCAACTCACTTTCCTGCGGATCATATGTTATTCAAGCACAACCAGAACGTTACCGGTTTCAACGGAAGCACCCTTGGTTACCAGAACCTGGGCTACTTTCCCATCCTTGGGAGCCGGGATTTCATTTTCCATCTTCATTGCTTCAAGCACACAGACGGCCTGACCGTTCTTGACGGCATCGCCGACTTTGACCTTGACATCCAGAATAGTTCCGGGCATGGGCGCTTTTACCTGCACACCACCGCTGACAGGGGCGGCAGCCTTGGGGGCAGCGGGCTTGGGAGCAGCTTTGGGAGCAGCAGGAGCCGCGGGAGCGGTATGAACCACAGGCGCTTCGCCACCGGTGGTCTCTTCGACTTCCACAGAATAAGTCTGTCCATTAACAGTAATATTGAATGTACGCATGAATGCATCCTCCTTCATCTAGTGAAACGATCGATTAATAATGGCTGTATATCTGTTCATCGCGGCCTGCACGCTGCCAGGCAGGAGCATGATTGACACGGCGGATATGCCGGACAACAAAACCGCTTCCGTCTTTCTTTTCCTCATCAAGCATTGCGTAGACAGCAGCCGTGATCACCGCAATGATCTCGCTGTCATCTTCTTCCGTTTCTTCGGGAACGGTTTCAACTACAGGGGCTGCAGCTGCCGGCTGGGTGCTTTTTTTGGCTCCCATGTTGCCTGTTACTTTTACAAGCAGCTTGATCAGGAAAATCAGCACGGTCAATCCGAAGAATACGATAAGCATGCCAATGACCGTTACCAACAGAGCATCGGCCAGATTCAATGATTCTGCCATATATGTCCCTCCACTTACAGAGGCATATTGCCATGTTTTTTCGGCGGAACAGTTTCGCGCTTGGAAGCAAGCATTTCAAGAGCTGCGATCACATACTTGCGGGTGTCCGAAGGCACGATCACATCATCCAAGAAGCCCTTGGAGGCAGCACTGCCGCCATCCGTTACTTCCGTTGCATATTTGACTTCGAGCTCGTGTCTGGTCTCCAGAGCGGGCTTCTTGTCGGAAATCAGTTCATCCTCATACAGCACCTGAACCGCTGCTTCCGGGGTCAAGGCAGAAATAACGCTGCCCGGCCATGCATAGCTGATATCCGCATTTGCTTTTCCCGCCATGGCAACATAGGCCTGACCAATGGCATTGCCGACCACTACACTGATCTTCGGAGTGGTTGCTTCCGCGTAGGCATAAAGCAACTGGGAAGCGGTAATCATGGTCCAGGACTGAGATTTGGCTTCAGGTACCTGAATCCCCTTGG
The DNA here is from genome assembly GCA_946534895.1 of uncultured Clostridia bacterium. GTDB lineage: Bacteria > Bacillota > Clostridia > Christensenellales > Aristaeellaceae > UBA2943. The sequence goes on along the minus strand of CAMNDE010000001.1, from coordinate 36,848 downwards.
AATTGATCAGAGAGATCACGGGAATGGAGAAACAGTCACAGAATCTTACAAAACGGGCGCCCTTTGCACAGGCGGCAGGAGTAAGCATTCCGTCATCCACGGAGCCTTCGCTGGCCACAATACCGACAGTCTGGCCGCCAACCCTGGCAAGAGCGGTATGAAGCGAATCGCCCCATGACGCATACAGTTCCACAATGTCGCCATGATCAGCAAGTGCCTGCATGAGCTCAACGCCATTATCAGGATCATTTACATCCATGGTTCTGTTCAGATCATCTGTGTCAACTGCAGGCGCATCGTCCGCGTTGCAGGAAGGAAGCAGATCCAGCACCTTCTGCGCGCATGCGATTGCTTCTTCCTCATTGGCACAGGCAATCGCAACACCGCCCTGCTTTGCGCAGTTTTCTGCACCGCCCAGAGACTTGGCATCGACTGTCTTGCCGGTAACTGCGCTTACCACCTGAGGTCCATAAACCATCAGACGGCCCACATCACCAGCATGGATGGAAATATCAGCAAGCTGTGCAATCATTGCTGCACCGCCGCATACAGGACCGAGAATCATGGAAATCATGGGGCATACACCGCTCAGACGGGCCATTTTTGCATAGATGGATGCATAGGCTTCCATTCCGGCAGGTCCCTCATCAATTCTGACACCGGCGCTGTCGCACATGGCAATAACGGGGGCTCCGGTCTTCAGTGCCATATCCAGAAGCTTGTTCACTTTCTGAGCATGAAGTTCACCCATAGCACCGCCGTGCACGGTGTAGTCCTGTGCAAATACATAAACAGGTCTTCCCTGAACCGTGCCATAGCCGGTCACTACCCCGGCATAATCAAGTTCTTTTGCTACCAGCACTCCAAGCTCAACAAAACTGCCCTGATCAAGCAGCTTTGCAACGCGCTCCCTGGCAGTCAGCTTACCGTCTGCATGCTGTTTGGCAATACGAGCCGCATCTCCGTGCAAGACGGCCTGCTTGAGTTCCTGCGAATTAGCCATTTCAGATCTCCTTCCGTTTAAATCCCAGACATCAATATGGTTGAATCCAAATCCAACCCATTTTCTGACATTCTCGATTTGTTCCCATATTCCTGCAGTTTGTGAAAAAAATACCATGGTTTCTTTGAGGTGCTGATCATTTTCTGAAAACAGGATAATGTTCTGAACATGATAAAAACCGCATGTACGAGCATGCGGTTTTGAATTACAGGTGCAGCAGTCCGATCAGAAGCAACCATACAAGCCCATAGTAGCTTACAACACCAACAAGGTCAGTCAGCGTTGTGATCATCGGACCGGATGCGACGGCAGGATCAATTTTCAGACGTTTGAAAAACAGAGGAACGACTGTACCTGTCATACTGGAAACGGTCATGGCCACAACCATGGCAAGACCAATGCAGCCGCTGACAGCATAGCAATGAATCCAGTCGAGGGCCGGCTGCGTAAAGTGGAGGTATATACCGACAAGTGCGCATGTAATGGCTCCCAGCAGCAGTCCGTTGCAGAATCCTGCACGGCATTCCTTGAAAACAAGATGACGCTTCTGCTTGCCGGTCAATTCCTCATCAGAAAGAACTCGGATTGTGACAGCAAGGGACTGGGTTCCGGTGTTGCCGGCCATATCCAGAATCATGGACTGGAAAGCCACCACAAAAGCCAGTTTCTGCATTACAGGTTCAAAAATTCCGACAACAGAAGAAACAAGCAGCCCCAGGAACATAAGAATGATCAGCCATGGCGAACGCTTCTTGATAGAATCAAGGAGCGGTTCATCAAGATCTTCCTCACTGGTCAGACCACCCAGCTTGGCGTAGTCTTCAGACATTTCTTCATCCACGACTTCGACCAGATCCTGGGAAGTGATGACACCGAGAAGCTTCATATCTGAATCCAATACAGGAATGGAGTCTTCAGAGTAGTCCTTCAGCTGCTCAATACAGTCAGCGACTGATTCATGATCATAGACATAGGGGTATGAAGTGGTGATCAGGGTGTCCAGATCAGTTCCTTCCCGGGCGATGATCAGATCCTGAAGATTGATGGCGCCATAGAATTTTTCGGTATGTTCATCCTCGATTACATAGATGGTGGAAAGGTTATCGTTATCTGCAGCCTGCTGGACAAGAGCCCTCATGGCCTGCTTGATGGTGATCCCCCGGCAGATGGCAATATAATTTGTTGTCATTTTACTGCCGATCTCTTCATCGGAATACGACTGAATAAGCCGGATGTCTTCCCGTGCCTCTTCGTCATCCATGTGCTGGATGATAGCCTGCTGATGGGCTTCGTCGAGTTCTTCGAGTACGTCCACAGCGTCGTCTGCATCCATGTTCTGCACAATGTCAGCAGCATCATCCGGAGTCAGTTCAGCGATATACTCTGCTGCATCATCAAGATAGGCAAAGATTTCGGATACTTCTTCCGGACCAAGGAGGTCATACAGTTTATGCCGCTCTTCAGGAGTAAGATCTTCTACCACGCCTGCAATATCATTTGCGTGATAATCGGCGAGGCGGTCTTTCTTCTCTGAAGCGGAAAGGGATGAACGGATAATGTATTTCAGCTCATTTTCATAGTCAGGATGCTCGAATACATCTTCCTGTTCTGCACTGTGTTCATCCAGTTCAGTATTGTTTTCTTCGTTTTCCTGCAGGGATTCAAGTTTTTTATCATCCATTTCTCATTCTCCTTCCTGTGTGTCCTTGAAAAACAAAATGGTCACAGGTGAAGAGACAGAAGGCTGCTTTATCCCCTAAAACCTTTTACGGACAGAGCAGACCCTATTCCATCCCCGCTACTCTCATGACCGTCCACTCTGTCTCACCTCTCTTTTTCTGGTTGATCTGTTATTCGACTACGGTGAAGTTTCCTGGGAAAACACTGTTCATCGTCTCAAAATAGTCTTCGTTCTGCGATGTATCCTTTTGAGGTACAGCATCACTCAGGACAGCTTCAAACTGTGATGGGGTCCCGGAAAGCTCGGTAAGAATCTTTGCGATTTCGGCTTTTGTGCTTTCGGAATTCAGCCTTTTCATATAGCCTATACCACCGCCGCCGGAGAACGCCAGCTTGAACAGATTGTTTTCTCTTCCGGCAAAAGTCCCCTGCATGCAGTAACTGAATGTGGGAACATCTTCTTTTTTCAGGTACTGAAGTGCCTTATTCCAGATATCACTTGCCTCTCCCGATGCCACAGGTTCCAGAGCCGGCTTTGCCGGAGCAGTCTTTTGTGCACGCGGAACAGACTTCTGTGCAGCTGCAGGAGGCGCTTCTTCCAGACGATGCTGGACCTTTTTCAGCTCTGATTCAAGATAATCGATCTTTTCAAGCAGAGCATCCCGTTCATCATCCGGCGGCGCAGCACATCCACGCACAGCGGTAATTTCCAGAGCGATCCGCGGGGATGAAACATTTTTCATGGTTCCATCCAGCAGGGAAAAGGTCTCCAGCATGCGCAGCAGATGTTCTGTCTGGAATCTGCGAGCATGCTCAATGTAGCTGGCAGCATCTTCCTTTGTGATTTCGAGCAGTGACTCCAGATCATCCGGACATGTGCGTGCAAGAAGCAGTCCCCGTAAATGGTCCGCCATGGAATGTCCAAATACAAGCGGATCTTTTCCGTCCCGCATCAGCTCATCGATCAGCGACAATAGCCTTGCTGGATCACGGTCTGCCAGTGCATCGCCGAAGCGGAACAGAAACTCTTTGCCGGTTGTGCCCAGCACATTCTGAACCACCTGAAGTGTGACCCGTGCTCCTGAACCGAGACACATATCAAGAATGGAAAGTGCGTCACGCATGCCGCCTTCTGCTGCCAGCGCGATCATGTGCAGGGCATCATCATCTGCTTCCCCGTCTTCCGTCGCATCCACTGCTTCCCGAAGTCTCCCGGCGATCAGCCGGGCAGGGATTCTTCCAAAATCAAACCTCTGACAGCGGCTGAGAATGGTGGCAAGGAGCTTCTGCGGCTCAGTTGTGGCCAGAATGAATACAGCATGCTCCGGCGGTTCCTCAAGCGTTTTCAGCAGGGCATTGAATGCCTGGGTGCTGAGCATATGCACTTCATCGATAATATAGACTTTATAGGTCCCGTACTGCGGCGGATACTGTACAGCATCCCGGATATCCCTGACCTGATCGACACCATTGTTGGAGGCAGCATCAATCTCCATGATATCCAGATATTCACCACTGGCTATGCGCGTACAATTTTCACATGTACAGCATGGATCTCCCTGCTGTGGATTCAGGCAGTTGATTGCCTTTGCCAGAATTTTCGCAGTGGATGTTTTTCCGGTTCCGCGACTGCCGCAGAACAGATATGCGTGGCCGATTCTGTGGCTGACGATCTGATTTCTGAGGGTTGTTACAATATGTTCCTGGCCAACCATCTGTGAAAACGTCTGAGGACGCCACTGCCGATATAAAGCCTGATACATACACGAATCCCTCCGCTGACTGGGTTACAGTTTTCTGAGCTTGGGGCCCTGCGGCGTATCCTCGACTATGTATCCTGCAGCCTTGATGGCATCTCTCAACTCATCAGAACGTTTCCAGTCCTTGTTCTTTCTCGCAGCAGCCCGCTCTTCTGCCATTTTGATCACTTCTTCCGGAACGGCATCCTGCTCCGGCTTGCGCTGAACAAGACCAAGAACGTCAGTCATCCCCAGGAAACTCTCAAGTGCAGCATCGATCGCTTTCAGAGAAGAGGATGCATTTAGAGAGGAATTGATATCCCTGACGCATTCGAAAATCGCACCGATTGCATCTGCCGTGTTGAGATCATCGTCCATGGAATCATCAAACCGCTTTTCATACTGCTTGAGACGTTCCAGGAGTGCATTTTCTTCGGCAGTCATCGGTTTGTCCTCAGCATTCTTTTTCAGGAAAAGAAGCTGATCACGGGCTGTATACAGTCTCTGGAGGCTGGAATTGGCTGCAGCAATCTGATCGCGTGAGAAATTGATCGGGCTTCTGTAGTGCGCGCTGAGCATAAAGAGACGGACGGCTTCAAGGTCAAACTCTTTTGCAATGTCCCGCACTGTAAAGAAATTGCCAAGAGATTTGCTCATTTTCTGGTTGTCGACATTGATGAAGCCGTTATGCATCCAATAGTGCACATAAGGCTTGGAGGTTGCACCTTCAGACTGTGCAATTTCGTTTTCGTGGTGCGGGAACAGAAGATCCTTTCCGCCGCAGTGGATATCAAACGTTTCGCCCAGATATGTCATGGACATGGCAGAGCATTCGATATGCCAGCCGGGTCTTCCAAGCCCCCAGGGGCTCTCCCAGGCAGGCTCGCCGGGTTTCTGAGCCTTCCAGAGTGCAAAATCTGCAGGGCTTTCCTTGTCAGTTTCCACGTCCAGACGTTCAGAAGCCCCTGCTTCCCGCTCTTCCATGTTCTGGCCGGAAAGCTTTCCGTATCCTGGGAAAGCAGAAACACGATAATACACATCACCGTTCCTGCCGACATATGCTTTACCATTGTCTATCAGGCGCTGCACCAGGGCGATGATCTGAGGAATGTGCTCCGTGGCCTTGGGATGAACCGTTGCAGGTCTTACGCCCAGTGCCTTGGCATCAACATAATACTCATGGATAAACCGGTCTGCCAGTTCCTTGACCGTGATCCCCTCTTCCTGGGCACGGCGGATCATTTTGTCATCAATATCCGTAAAATTCTGGACAAAGGTAACTTTGTAACCTTCGCGCTCCAGCTGTCGGCGCAAAACGTCAAAGGTAATGAACGGGCGGGCATTTCCAATATGAATGTAGTTGTACACTGTGGGGCCGCAGGCGTATATGCCGACTTCCCCTTCATGAATCGGTACAAACGTTTCTTTTTTTCTTGTAAGGCTGTTATAAATCTGCATAAAGATACCTCCAGATTTCAGAACTCAGTCCGCAGATCCCAGCGGAGTCCAGTCCTGTGTATTGCCGTGTCCGTATCCTTCAGGATACACACCGTCATTTACGGTGAAAAGGCCGAGATCAGCAGTATAATTCGGTGCATTGCTGATCACGCTTACAGGATCGCTGTTTCCGTCAGCATTCAATATGGAAGTGATGCCGGGAATGCCGTCGATCTTGCGTGTGGCCATGACATCTTCAGAAAGGTCAATATGAATGGTATAGGCGGCAGGATAAAGGTTTTCAAATCTGTAGAAACCGTATTGGTCAGAAACGGTGGTGGCAATCTCTTCACCGTTGCGCATGAGGTGAAGAACGATGCCGGGAATGCCACCTTCATCTGAATCGATCATGCCGTTAAAGTTCAGATCAAGCCAGACAAAATCGCCCAGTGTTCCGGGAAGCACACAGCCGATGTCCATCTGCTGAAGATCGGTGCCCATGACAACTTCCTGGGCTTCAGATGTGCCGCTTCGTCCGGAGACGTTGGTGAGGATGGAAATCAAGGAACCTTCACTCAGCCGGGCATCGTCAGATTCCACAATCACGCGCCCCTCCGGAACCGTCGCACTGATCAGATAGCGGCCGGCCAGAAGCTTCTGGAAAGAATAATCACCGTTTTCATTTGTTGTTACAGTCTGAAGAAGATGCCCGTCATTATCCCGGAGAATAACTTCCACTCCGGGAAGCGGCTCGATATTCCCGTTCATATCGATCCATGCACGGCCTCTGACTGTAGCGTATTTCATGAGCCCCAGGAGCACATTGACACTTTCACCGGCACCAATCTCGATATTGGCTTCATAGGTATCGGTTCCAGATGTAAAATCGCTGTCTCCCACAGGAGAAGAAAGGGTATTCTCATCCGGATAATATACCAGTCTGTAACTGCCTGGAATAATGGATACCGGGCCGATGTTTCCTTCGCCATCTGAGGTGAGTGAGAGGAGCAGTTCCCCATCCTCAGTAAATACGTCAATGGTTTCATCGCCCGCAGGACGTTCGTTCAGACCGCGGCTGCCATCTCCGTTTTCATCCAGCCATACAGCTGCAGAGAGCATACCGGGCGTAACGCTTCCGAGCTGCTGGTCTTCAAGGTTTTCTCCCATGCCGAGCGACAGGGTGACCTTCTGATCCTGCTTGCTAGAGCGCAGAGGAAGCGTGAAATGTGCGTTGCGGGACAGTACCTGTCCTTCCGGCAGCGTAAGAGAGATGGTGTATTCGCCGGGACGTAGCATGGTGAACTGGAAGGCACCGTCATTTTCCGTGCGGATACTGAGCGCTTCCCCGGTTTTGGAAGAAGTCAGCACCAGTTCAGCGCCTGAAATACCGGCATATCCTTCCTGGAAAACACCATTTCCCTCCGGATCACTGAAAATGAAACCGCCGATAGAACCGTAGAGCAATGCACCGCAATCCTGAATCCGGATGTATTCTCCGGAGTTAAGGAAGAAATTGCTGTATACCGCAGTCTGACCGTCAACCGACCAGCTGCTGTCCAGATTGGAAATAAAGACTGCGCTTTCGGGAATCTCAGCCTTCAAAACATAGGCGCCAGGCAGAACCGCGTCAAAACGGTAGGTGCCGTCAGCGTTCACAGAGGTCTCGTAGACTGCGTCTTCTTCTCCGGTAAGCGTCATTTTCACACCAGAGAGACCGACTTCTTCAGCATCCCAGGTTCCATTGTCATTGGCGTCACCGAAGAAGCCGCCTTCCACAACGCAGGGAACAATGATGCCGCAGTCCAGTCCAGTGTATTCCCCGCCGATCTGTACTTCGATGGGTTCGGAAGTCCCATAGGCACCGGAACGGCTGATCATGATATTCCCCTCGGCAAATCGAGTGAAAGCATAGCCTTCCGGGGCATTCATGGACAGAACATATGTTCCGGGTACAATGCCTTCAAAGATGAAAGCCCCGTTGTTGTTGGTTCTGTCTGCTGCGACAACACTGCCATCCGGGCCGAGCAGTGACACGACCAGTCCGGATACAGCCTTTTCATTATCGTTTCTGGATCCACTGAAATCGTCATCCATATATACGGCGCCGGACAGGGATGCAGGAACGACTGCTCCGACATTCATCTGCAGGTGCATTCCGGGAAGCAGATCGATCCGCTCAAGGATTGTTTCTCTGTGACCGGGATTCCGCATGAAGCGATTGCCGCCTTCACTTTCATCCGTTTTTGAGAAGAACACGCCTTCAGGAAGGATCGCCTTGACTTTATAGGTTCCGGAACGCAGGGCAGGCATAGAATACTGTCCCTGCTCATCGGATGTGACGCTGACGATTTCCTGATTGTTGCTCTGCTTGTAAACTGTGATCTTTACACCAGGCAGGAAAGCTTCGCCTTCATCATAGACACCGTCATAGTCAGCATCCAGGAAACAGATGCCGTCGATGCCGGAATCAGCACATACGCCGATGTTCTGTTCTGTTTCATGGGTGACCTTGTTGAAATCATAATTCTTCGTGGCAACGGTCTTGCCTTCCGAGTTAAAGATTGACCGATCCTCACGCGCCTGCTTGGAATAATTGGTGAACATATAGCCGTCAGGCAGCGTGGCACGGATTTTGTAACCGCCAAGCCGCAGCTGATTGAAGCTGTAATATCCATCCTCATCAGTCAGATACTGATAAGTCAGGCCATTCTTCAGGCCTTCCATTTCAACCAGAATGCCGGCCTGACCGGGTTCATCTTCCTGGCGGATTCCGTCTCCGTTCGTATCGAGCCAGACCTGACCGGAAATGGAAGAAGTTGCAGTTCCACCAATGCCGACATGCAATGTGGCACCGGGTTCAAGCGTGATCAGTTCACTTTCCTGAAGCTGTGCGCTTTGACGCTGCATGATACTGGATGACAGAGAATCCGAATTGCGTCCCCGCTCACCGTATCCGTAATAAACAGGAAGCGTTGTTCTGATCCTGTAACTTCCGTCCGGGATTCCGCTAAATACGGCCATGCCCTCACTGTCAGTGCGGGAAATGCCGATGATGACTTCACCGTACTGTGCATCCTGGTAAATCAGTTCGACTTCGGTATCGGGCAGAGGACGTTCGTATGGTCCGCGTTCTCCGTTGTGGTTTGCATCGATGAAGGCACACACTTCAATGGTGCTGTTACCTTCAGCTTCAGCCAGAGGAATATCACGCGGAATCATAAAACTTGCTTCGGCGTTTTCCAGAAGAAGTGCAGCTGTCTCGGGATACTGTTCTTTAACAGCTTCCAGTTTGGCAGTCATTTCTTCATAGTATGCACTGATATTTTCCGAAGACGGGAGCAGTTCCGTTTCATTGCCGGACTGAGAATCATCTTCGACTGTGTTTTCTGCTTCAATGGACTCTGAATCTCCGGTCGGCTCAGAAGTATCTTCTGTTCCATCCTCTGTTTCCATATTATCTGAATCATCAGACAGGGCAGGAATCTCCCCGCTTTCATCTTCTGATTCTACTGCCGTCTGTTCTTCATTGTTTGCGGCATTGTCACTGGAATCTGTTTCAGAAACGGGCTCAGCTCCCTCTGTCTTCATTTCAATTTCAGGAAGTACGATTCTGCTTTCACCATCAATCGTGACTTCACATACCGCCTTGGTCCCGGCTTCGTCAGCTGTAAAGGTCCAGCCTTCTCCTGTATAGGTATTCTCGGAAAGCAGGAGGGTAATGGTATATACAGCAGGCTTCAGGGACTTGACGGTGAAATCGCCGTCCGAGATTTCGGCATTGTAAACATCTGCACCGTTTTCGATAAACCCGCGTTTCAGGTTCTCAGGCGGCCAGACTCTGCCTGTCAGGGTACAGTATTTCTGAAGCAGGGCTGTTTGAGACGTGTTCCTTCCAAGATTCACTTCCCAGGTCAGCTTACCGTCCATGTCAATATCAAATCCATTGAGCTGATGCAGGAATACACCCTCAGGAAGATCAATCTGGATAGAATATGTTCCGGAAGGAAGCTTGGCGGAAAGATCTGGCTGGTTTTCACTGATTTCCGCGGTATATACAACACGATCATCGTTCAGAATGTCACCGGTGAATACTGTGAACTCGTTACTGTTGCCGTAATCAAATGATACAACCAGCTCAAACAGTTCTTCCTGGTTCTGGGCGGAGCTGTTTTCCTGCAGAGCGCCAGCAGCATCGGCTGCAGGTGCTTCAGTGGGCTCAGCTGTAGGCGCAGGTGTTTCTGTGGGTACGGCAGTAGGTTCAGCTGTAGGCGCAGGTGTTTCCGTGGGTACGGCAGTAGGTTCAGCTGTAGGCACAGGTGTTTCTGTGGGTACGGCAGTAGGTTCGGCTGTAGGCGCAGGTGCTTCTGTAGGTACAGCAGTAGGTTCGGCTGTAGGTGCGGGTACTTCTGTGGGTACAGCGGTGGGCTCAGCCGTAGGTACAGGGGTATCCGTAGGCGCAGCGGTAGGCTCTGCTGTAGGCGCGGGGGTATCCGTAGGCGCAGCAGTGGGTTCTGTTGTAGGCGCAGGGGTATCCGTAGGCGCAGCAGTGGGTTCTGCTGTAGGTGCAGGGGTATCCGTAGGCGCAGCAGTGGGTTCTGCTGTAGGTGCAGGCGTTTCGGTGGGAGCTGCTGCAGGGGTATTCTCTGAAACAGCAGGTTCATCTTCATTCTGCGCTGCTGTTTCAGCGGACATACGTTCAGCAGCCTCATTGACGGCGGTATAATTCACCATATCAATGAATGTGATTTCATTTGAATTGCCGCGATAAGCTATGATCGGAAACGTGACATAGCGGTCATGGTTTTCCGAATCGGCATCCATAATGATGTAGGTTCCCGCAGGAATGGGATCCAGCAGTTCATAGACGCCCTGATCATTGGTAGTGACATCCATGATGAAATCATTGTCATCGGAAAAAAAGAAGGGATCCGACTCTTCCTTCAAAAAGGTCTCTTCTGATTCAATCCGATACGTATGAACGCCGTCTGCCTGGATTTTGAAGATACCGGAATTTGCATAGGCTATAATATGGGCAGTATTGCTCATTCCTTCGGTTACAGATACGGAATATCCTGTCTCTTCAACAGCATAGCCGTTGGTGACCGATTCAACCTCAGGAATCAGGATTACATTATTGCCATTATTGAGAGTAAGTCTTGTACTGCCAAACGCATTGACGGTCAGTTTGCCGATGGCCACATCATCCTGATAGACATCGAATATGGCACTGATCAGTTCGTTGCGCCATTGCCCATCCGGCAGCAGGGTCATTCCGAGAAAGCTAACTTCAAGACTTGTGCTTTCAGCTTCGGATACCGTGATCAAGCTGGTCACCAGCAACAATGAAAGGACCAGACAGAAAAACTTACGCATGAACGGCAACCCCCATACTTTTTTCGATCATAACTCTGTTAAAAACAGACATGTCGATACGTTGAAATCTTAAGTCAATCTTTGGATTGTGTCAACAATCTTTGCTTGCTGAAATCATACTGAGAACAAGCGATTTTATCCCATTCAAGTCCTGAATAGAAAAAGCCGGAAAACCGGCTTTTATTTATATGGCTACCTGATCGGATTCCTGATTTCCCTCAGGTTCGATAATGGAAACCATAGCAGATTCCACACGGTGATCTTCCAGTTTTTCTACCCGAATGTGAAGTCCGCATGTTTCCACTTCAGGATGGGTTCCGTCTTTGGGAATGGTGGTGAGCTGAGAAAAGATCAGTCCACCAAGGGTATCAAAATCCTCATTTTCAGGGATCGTGATGCCCAGAGCTTCGCTGACATCGGACAGCAGTGCCGAACCTGAAATCCTCCACAGGTTATCATCCACCTTGGTGATTTCGGACTCTGCCTGCTCATCAAACTCATCATAAATATTTCCGACAATCTGTTCAAGCAGATCTTCCATTGTGACGATGCCGCTCATTCCGCCATATTCATCGATGACAACGGACATATGGACTTTTCTGCGCTGCATTTCCCGGAAAAGGACATCAGCCTGAATATGCTCAGGAACATAATAGGCTTCACGGATGATTTCGCGTAGCGGACTTGGTCTGTCCTTTGCCGCATTGAGCAGAAAGTCCCGGGCATTGAGTGTACCGATGATATCATCCATATCATCGCCGTAGACAGGAAAACGTGTATAACCTGTTTCACGGATAATCCTGAGGATTTCTTCCTGTTCATCATCTGCCCACAGGAACTCAACATCTTTTCTGTGCGTCATGATGTCTTCAGCTGTGATATTGTTGAACTGAAAGATGTTTGCGATCATTTCCTTCTCATCTTCTTCGATCGTACCGCTCTCTTCCCCAATATCCACCATCTGAAGAATATCATCTTCCGTTACTTCGTTTTCCATCATGACATTGTCGATTCCCTGAGTCCGCAGAAGGAGTCCGGAAATCTTTTCGGTAATGAAGACGACCGGCCTCATAATCTGTGCAAGCAGCCATAGCATAATGCTGGTGCGACGGAATGTGCGGTCCGGCGTTTCGGAGGCAATTCTGCTTGGAAGATATGTTCCGAAAATGCTGAGCAGAAACATGGCAATGCACTCGAGCAGAAATACCGACAGAAGCCGCAGAGGAACACCCGCTGTGTTGCCAGGCCCCGCAAGGACAGAAGCCAGTCTGTCTTTAAATGCATAGCATACAAAACTACCGCATAACAGACAGCACAGCAGTCTGAAGATCTGTAGCGACATGATGGATCTCTGAGAATTCTCCAGGAGCGCGTATGAGAGTCTGCTGATACGATCTTGCTTTTCTTCATCGCCTCCACCGGAACGCTCGGAAAGAGCTCTCAGTGCAGTTTCTCCGGAAATACACCATGCATGGATCACAAGAAACAGGATAGCAAAACATAAAGGCCCTTCATATGGGTCAGAAGACAAAGATCATCACCTCATCCAATTTCGGTCAGTCAGACCAAATAACAAAAATTGCCATGTTTCTCCAGGTTCCATATTTGCAATCTTTGCAGATAAAAATTATACCACGCAAGTTCAGCAAGCGCAAATATTCCCGGTTTTCGAGTAAAATCCATGTTTTTTCCGTTTTGGACATCCCTTGTATGAACAGCATAAGTTTGCTATAATCTTGGAGAAGATAAGCAAAGGAGAAATGTTCAATGGATTTTCTTTACAGACTGTTTACAGCCGCAGCAGAAGAAGCTGCAGTCGATCCGGCCACCGCTGAGGCAGCTGCACCGAATACAATCGTTGCTCTGCTGACAACCTTCCTTCCCATGATTCTGATTTTTGTTGTCTTCTATTTTATGCTGATCCGTCCTCAGCAGAAGAAGGACAAAAAAGTCAAGGAAATGCTGAATAATCTGAAGGTTTCAGATCGTATCTGCACGATCGGCGGCATTTATGGAACCATTACAAGAATTAAGGACGATACAATCACCCTGGCCGTCGGCAACAAGGATATGTCCATGACCGTGGCGCGCTGGGCCATCCGCAGTGTTGAAGATGTCACCATTGAAAATGATGCGGACGATCTGAACTGAGTAAAACTTCCCGCTGGTTTCAGCGGGTTTTTTGTAACCGCTCAAGTTTGTCAGGAAAGGATGTTTTTCTGTGCTGTTTATTGGAATCTGCGGAGCCAGCGGCAGTGGGAAATCGACTCTCGCCGAAGCCTTGAAAGAACGACTGGGAGACCGTTGCTTTGTACTGCAGCAGGATGCATATTATCTGGATCATCCAAATCTGAGTTTTGAAGAACGTAAGCTCCTGAACTATGATGAGCCGGAGATTTTTGATCATGATCTGCTTCTTGCCGATATTACAGCACTCATGCATGATCAGCCGATCACGAAAAAATGCTATGATTATGCTTTGCATCGCAGAGCTGATACAGAAGAACTCATATGGCCCAGGGATGTAATGATTCTGGAAGGCATCCACTGCTTCCATGATGAACGTCTTAGGGATCTCATGTACCTTAAGCTGTATATGAAGGTTGAACCTGACATCTGTCTCCTCCGCAGAATTGAACGTGATATTAAGGAACGCGGCAGGGATATCGATGGTATCGGCCTTCAGTACCTGACAACCGTGAAGCCGATGTATGATCGCTATATCCGCAACTATATCAATGATGCAGATGTCATTGTGGCGGGCGGAGGCAAAAATGCGAGAATCGTGGATATTCTGGCAGGCTATGTACAGGATGAACTGAACAAGCGGGGCAGATGCTGAATTGAAAAGAGCGCCGGATCACATTACGATCTGGCGCTCTTTTATGATCAGTACAAAACATCACGCATTTTCCAGTCCTGAGACCATCTGGTAAGTGGAGCCGGGCTTCCGACGGTCAAATGACCGGCCAGATGTTCGCCAATGGAGTCAGCCGGCGTGGCCGTACACATACGTACAGCCTTTTCCGGAGGAACATCAAACAGATGGATCAGATTTGACAAGGCCTGGGGCATGGTAAGCACAGATCCGGCAAGGGTTCCATCCTGAAGCCGTGCTTCATTTCCTTTGACAATTACCTTCTGGCCGCCAAGTTCATAGATTCCATCCGGCATGGATGCTGCTTCCATGGCATCTGTGATCGCAACGGCACGTGATTCACCTTTGCACAAAGCAATCAGTCGGACAGTGTCTCTGTGAAGATGTACACCGTCACAGATCATTTCACAGTAGAACCTGGAATCCGTGAGCGCAGCGCCTGGGACGCCTGGCGCTCTGTGATGGATTGGAGTCTGCGCATTGAAGGTATGTGTGATGTGATCAGCTCCCCAATCGCCCGCTGCATGTACTGTTTCAGCTGTGGCAGAAGTATGCCCGACAGAAACCCGGATGCCTTTTCCGACGGCTTCCCGGATAAAGGATTCTGCTCCTTCCAACTCCGGTGCAACCGTGATCAGCCTGACGATATCCAGATCATTTCCGGTATACTCCAGCAGACTGTCCATGGAGGGCTTCAGGAAGTAGTCCACTTTCTGCGCGCCGGCCTGTTTGGGCTGGAGAAAGGGCGCTTCCATATGGGCGCCGAGCACTCTTGCGCCGTGTTCACCGGGGTGGTTTTTGACAGCACGGATTCCACGGATGGCATGGAGCGTATCTTCCATTGAGGCAGACATGGTGGTGGGACAGAAAGCGGAAACACCGTACCTGAACAAGTCAGCTGACATATGACGTACGGCATCCTCACCTGCCATGGTGTCGTGCCCTCTGAATGCATGAATGTGTACATCAACAAAACCTGGCAGGAGGTAATCCCCTGCCAGATCCTGGATTGTCTCATACAGACCGCATTCAAGTGAGTGCCCGATTTCCTGAATGGTTCCATTATGGATCCGGACATCCGGTCCCTGCTGGAAACGGTCATTCAGGAAAAGACTGGCATTGCGAATGATCATGATTCAATCCTCTGCAGTCTTATTTGTCGTAATTCACAATAGCCGAGAAATCCGGAGCCTTCAGTGAAGCACCGCCGATCAGGCCTCCGTCAATTTCAGGCTGAGCCATCAGCCCTTTGACATTGGAAGGCTTCATGGAACCGCCGTACTGAATGCGCACTGCGTCAGCCACAGCCTTGCCATAACGGCCTTCGATTGCCTTGCGGATCACACCGATGGTCTCATTGGCCTGCTCATCCGTGGCGGTCAGGCCCGTGCCGATAGCCCAGACGGGTTCATAGGCAATGATGGCATCGGCTACCTGCTCATCTGTCAGACCAGTCAGGGCAATCAGGGTCTGATAGGCAACAAGCGCATCGGTATAGCCGGCTTCGCGCTCTTCCTTTTTCTCACCAACGCAGATGATGGGCTTCAGGCCGGCTTTCACAGCGGCGAGTACGCGCTGATTCACGGTTGCATCCGTTTCGCCAAAATACTGTCTGCGTTCGCTGTGGCCAATGATGACATATTCCACACCGCTGGCGAGAAGCATATCTGCAGAGAGCTCACCGGTATATGCACCGCTGGCCATAAAATGAACATTCTGAGCACCGAGGTGAATGTTGGAACCCTGTGCGGCTTCCTTGACTGCGGCAAAATCGGTGGCAGGTACGCATACAACCACGTCGCAGTTGGCATCGGCTACAAGTGGCTTGAGCTCAGTCACAAGAGCCTTGGCTTCATCGGGTGTTTTGTTCATTTTCCAGTTTCCAGCAATAACTGCCTTACGCATGTTCTGTTCCTCCATATATTTGTAATTGAAATCAGCGTTCCTGCCGTCTGGCAGGAACGCCATGAAAACAAGAATTATTTCTCGTCAAGGCAGGCTACACCAGGCAGGACTTTTCCTTCGAGATACTCCAGAGAAGCACCGCCGCCGGTGGAGATATGCGTCATCTTGTCTGCCAGCCCCATCTGCTCGACTGCAGCAGCACTGTCGCCGCCGCCGATAATGGTCACAGCATTGCTGTCTGCCATTGCCTGAGCCACGGCAAGCGTGCCGGCAGCCAGGGTGGGATTCTCGAACACGCCCATCGGGCCGTTCCAGACCACAGTGGCAGCACCCTTCACAGCGTCACCATAGAGCTTGCGGGTTTCAGGTCCGATATCCACACCTTCCATGTCGTCCGGAATGCCGTCAGCAGGAACCACAACGGTATCCACAGGTGCATCAATGGGATCCGGGAAAGCCTTTACGCAGACAGTATCAACAGGCAGGAGCAGGTTGACACCCTTTTCCTTGGCCTTGGCCATCATGTCGCGGCAATAATCAATCTTGCTCTCGTCCAGAAGAGACTTTCCAACGCCGTATCCCTTGGCTTTCAGGAACGTGAACGCCATGCCGCCGCCGATGATCAGGGTATCCACCTTTTCAAGCAGGTTGTTGATAACGTTCAGTTTGTCTTCGATCTTGGCACCGCCCAGAACGGCGACAAAGGGACGATCGGCATTTTCGAGAGCCTTGCCCATCACGGACAGCTCTTTTCCGATCAGATAGCCGGCAACATTGGGGCTTGTGAAAGCGGTCACGCCGGCAGTGGAGCAATGAGCGCGGTGGCAGGAACCAAAGGCATCATCCACATAGCAGTCAGCCAGGGAAGCCAGTTCCTTGGAGAATTCTTCAATGTTCTTGGTCTCTTCCTTGCGGAAACGGGTGTTCTGAAGCAGCACCACGTCGCCGTTCTGCATTTCTGCAACGGCCTTCTTCGCATTCTCGCCCACGACGTTGTCATCATCAGCAAACACGACAGGCTTATTCAGGAGTTCAGACAGACGGGCAGCAACAGGAGCCAGGGAGAACTTGGCTTCCGGTCCGTTCTTCGGTTTTCCCAGATGGCTGCAGAGAATGACCTTGCCCCCATCCTTGATGAGCTTCTCAATTGTAGGAAGCGCTGCAACAATACGCTTGTCATTGGTGATTTTTCCGTCCTTCATAGGAACGTTGAAATCGCAACGCACAAGAACCCGTTTGCCAGCTACCTGAATATCGTCGATAGTCTTCTTGGCCATATCGGATGACACTCTCCTTATCATGACAAAATTTTTTCCAAAATGTATGCAATTCCTGCATTCATCAGGCTTGATGATATCACAGACAAAGGTCTGTGGCAAGTAGATACCGGCACTTTCTGCTTGGTGAAGGGATCACAGAACGACCAGTTCCACCTTCTCCATTGCTTCCCGTATAAGGGTTTCGCTGTCCAGAACAGATTCCGCAGCGGCCACCCTGTCGAGCTTCGGGTGCGTTACCGGATGCCGAGGGGTAAAGACGGTACAGCAGTCTTCGTATGGGAGAGAAGAGGTCTCATACGTATCAATCTTTTTTGCGATATCAATGATCTCGCTCTTGTCAAAACCGATCACAGGACGAAACACCGGCATATCCACCACGGAATCGGTCACGCAGAGCGCCTCCATCGTCTGGCTTGCCACCTGCCCCAGTGATTCACCGGTAATCAGGGCACGTGCATCTTCCCGACGCGCGCATTCCTGGGCGAGACGCATCATGTACCGCCGCATGATCAGCGTCGTATAATCATCCGGACATTTTTCGTGAATCTGCATCTGAATATCTGTAAAGGGAACGATATAGAGCCGGACCTGCTTGGCATAGGCAGCCAGCGTCCTGGCCAGATCTATCACTTTCTCCTTGGCACGATCGGACGTATAAGGATAGGAATGGAAATGGACAGCGCTCAGTTCCACACCTCTTTTGGCAATCATCCATCCGGCCACGGGTGAGTCAATACCACCGGAAAGAAGCAGGGTGGCCTTACCAGCGGTACCGATCGGCATGCCTCCGACAGCCATGATCACGCGCACATACAGATAGGCCTGTTCGCGGATTTCCACATTCAGCACATGCTGCGGATGGTGCAGGTCCACCTTCAGCGACGGGCAGCTGGTCAGAACGGCATGTCCGATTTCGGCATTGAGCGCTGGGGAATCCATGGGATAGGCTTTGTCCGACCGGCGGCTGCTGACCTTGAATGTGCCGCTCAGACCGGACATCATGGCAACAGCTTGTTCCTGAATTTTCGAAAAGTCATCCTTGGGCATTTCGATGGCCGGGCATACGCTGTGAACCCCGAAAACCTTTGTCACCTTATCAATGCAGGTCTGCGCGTCCTCAAAGCCGTCCAGAAAAATTCTGCCGTCATGAAGCCAGACTCGGGCACCCTGATCCTGGACCGCATCACGAATATTCCTGACAAGTTTGTTCATGAAGAATGGGCGGTTCAGCCCTTTCAGAAAGATTTCGCCGTAGCGTACAAGAAGAATCTCTCTCATGAAGTTGCCTCATTTTCGTATGTATTTCGATAGTAAAGAATACTGTTTGTATACGCATTCGGCGGTATACCGTATATCCTCTTCCGTCAGGAAGGGATTCAGGCTGAAGCGGAGTGCGCAGTCTGCCCTGGACTGGGATACGCCCATGCTTTTCAGAACCGGTGAAATCTTCTGCTTGTGACTGGCGCAGGCGGAGCCGGCAGAAACATAGATTCCATTCCCCTCAAGCGCAAACAGCATGGTCTGCGAGCGGACCGGCTCAAGAGAAATGTTGAGAATATGCGGACTGCCTTCTTCAGGAGCCGGACCATTGATCCGGGCTGCAGGAATAGCATCATGGATCAGATTCCACAGCAGCTGTTTCAGTGCGAGCATGTGTTCAGGACCGTCCGGCGGGAAATGCTCCACAGCTGCACCCAGGGAGAAAATGCCAAATGTGTTTTCTGTTCCGGAGCGAAGACCACGTTCCTGTCCGCCGCCGTAGACCACAGGCATGATTCTGTGCTGTTTCTGAAGGATCAGTCCCCCGATGCCCTTAAGTGCGTGAATCTTATGTCCGGAGAAGGCATAGGACTGGATATTCAGTGTATTCATATGAATGGGAACCCTCAGGAATCCCTGAACGCCATCCACATGAATGGCCGCATCGGGACAAAGGGCATCCCGTAAATGAACCATATCCTCAAGCGGCTGAATGGCACCGGTCTCATTGTTTACCTGCATGATGACGATCAGGGAGACACTATCATCCAGCATGCTGCGGTAAGCGTCCAGATCAATCACGCCGGAAGAGGTGACGGGAATCTCCTGCATCTGGAATCCCATTTTTTCCACTTGATTCCGGCATGCACTGACTGCGGGATGCTCCACGCTGCTTACCAGGACCCTGCCATGACACCGCTGTGTTTTGAGATAACCAAGAATGGCAAGATTGTCAGCTTCAGTTCCGCCTGCGGTAAACACAAGATCGTGCTTTCTTGCATCTGCTGCATTCAGGCACAGAGACCTGACTGCTTCCACCTGCTTCTGGGCTTCCATAGCGGGCCTGTACAGCGCAGAAGGATTGTGCCACATGCTGCGCATACTTTTTTCCACGCACTCCATCACTGCTTCAGAGGGCTGAGTGGTGGCACTGTTGTCCAAATATACCTGCATGCTCAGTTCTCCTGCCAAGCACCGAAAGGCAGATACTGCTTGATGTAACTCACCATTTCTTCACTGGGCTCCAGGACGATGATGTTCTTATTGCTGTCCTTGACGAAGTAGAAATAGTACAGTTCAGCACCGCGGTTGAGGAACCATCTTTTCTGCTTGATGCCTGGAGTGGAAATGTAACGCTGGAAAGACTGACTGCTTACTTTTCCAAAAGCTTCCACATTGTTGATTTTCAGGCTTCCAAGGCTTTTACGCTTATTATTGTTGAACACCTGAGCGAAATCGAGTACACCGTTGGTAAAGGTATACTCATATTCTGTGCGCAGTCTGTCGCGATAGAGAAACAGGAGTACGGCAATGCCGAGCTGAAACAGACCGAAAATCAGGGAAAGCCAATACATCTGTCCGGTGGTAATGGTCTGAATAAACATGGACACTTCGAACATGCCGAGAATGGCAGCAATGATCATGATCACAAACGAAATGTAAAAGAAGATTTCTTCGAGAGCCCTGCCTTTTTTCACCACAACCTCTTCAAGAAAACGATCCATAATGATTAACGCTCCTCTCCAAATATTTATAAAACGAAAATCCAGAAACATGCCAGCGCTATGCCGACAATGGCGCCGCCAAGGACCTCGAGCGGCGTATGTCCAACGATTTCCTTCATTTCCCTGTCTGTGATCGGCCTGCCTTCAAACAGGGCACTGTGCAGGATATCATTGATCACTTTCCCCTGGCGCCCGGTTTCGAGACGCACATTCGCAGCGTCGTACATGACGATAGCTCCGAATACTGAGCACATGGCAAAGTATACCGAATCCCATCCGCAGGAGTCCCCCACCATCAATGCCAGAGAAACCACCATGGCTGTGTGGGAACTCGGCATCCCGCCGGAAGCAAAAAAACGTTTGAAATCAATCTTTTCATGGAGCAGACCGGCAATGGGTATTTTCAGAGCCTGAGCAATGAGCCAGGCAAAAAATGAACACCATAGACATCGGTTGTTGAGTAATGCGCCTGCTTGCACTCCAAGTCACTTCCTGTCATGTATTCCGTCCGAGCATGGACAAGGCAATTTCACGAAGAATCTTTCCGCGCTCCTGGAATATTTCCAGGCTGGCAAGTGCTTTCCCGGTTTCAAGGTGAATATCTTCTCTGGTTCCCTCTACTCCGCGCAGAGCAATCCAGGTCTGCTTGCCTTCTTCAGCATCTTTTCCCAGTGTCTTTCCCATCTGGGCTGCATCGCCTTCCACGTCCAGCAGATCATCCATCTGCTGGAATGCGAGTCCAAGATGTCTACCGAAACTGGTCCCGGCAAGCAGCATGTCTGAATTGACTTCTGCCAGATGCAGTCCACCCTCAACGGCGGCTGTGATCATGTCAGCTGTTTTGTGCGTGTGAATGTATCGTACGGTCTCTTCTGTGACAGGTTTTCCTTCCATGAAAAGGTCTGTGTTCTGTCCTGCAACCATGCCGGTGACACCGCAGTAATGGAAGATACTGTTTGCGCATGAAATGCGTCCTTTCGACGGGCTGGCGAGAATCTCCTGAAACAGGATTTCTCCCGCCGCACTCAAAAGTCCGTCTCCGCTCAGAATTCCCATTCCCACGCCATACACTACATGATTGCACGGCTTTCCACGCCGCATGACATCGTTATCCATACCAGGAAGATCATCATGGATGCAGCTGTAGGTGTGAATCATTTCCAGAGCACAGGCGAATGGAAGCGCTGCATCCACATCCCCGCCACCGGCATCGCAGGCAGCAAGCAGGAGAACGGGACGGATACGCTTTCCGCCCGCCATGAGCGAATAGGTCATGGCTTCCTTCAGAGGAGAAGGAATCATTCCAAGCCTGTTCAGTGAGGGCTCCAGCTGCTTTTCAACTTTCTGCCTCAGTTCGCTGACTGTATACATGCTGTCCTCCTCTGTCATGAAAGGCCCTGGGCGTTTCCGCTGTCTTCAAGCGGAACTTCTTCAAGGGTGCCGTCTGACTTCTGACGGATCTGGCTTAATTTCTGTCTTGCTTCCGAGAGCTCTTTCTCCAGCACTTCAAGAGCATTCATTCCGTTCTGATAAGCCTGCAGCATTTCTTCCAGTCCTAGTTTTCCGCTTTCGAGCTTTTCAGCTATGTCTTCCACATTTTTCAGTCTGTCTTCGAATGAAATCTTATCCTGCATGCACATCGTCCTCTTTCTTTTTTTCAACAGCGAGCGTACCATCGCGGAAATGCAGAGTCATGGAATCCGGTGCATTCTGACTGGAGGTAACCACCTGTTTTCCGGAAGTCACAAATGCGTAACCACGTTCCAGCACTCTTTCCGGATTGGTGCTGCTCAGACGGCTCTGAAGGCTTTTTACCGCAGTATCTGTCTTGGTCCACTGTTTTTCTGCCGCGGACTGAATTTTCAGATGCAGAAGTGCAGTCAGACGCGCAAGCCTGTCAACTTCTGTTTCCGGAGACTTAACAGCCAGTCTCATCCGGGCGGTGCTGAACCGTTTTTCCAGATTCTGCATGGTCTTTGAGACACCGCTTTCGAGACGGTTCGAATCGTCAAGAAGACGCATCTGCAGCTGATTGAGTGTACCGGTCATGCCCAGGGTCAGTCGGTGCCTGAGCTGCTCCTGGCTTCTCAGAATTTCATTCAGATATCCTTCTGGAGAACGCTTCATGAACCTGCTTTTCAGCGTAAGGAGGCTGTGTTCCAGCGAATACACGGTTCTTTCCGATGCATGATCCAGATGCTTTCGAAGCAGAAAAATCCGCTGACGGATCTGTTCTGCATCCGGGACCACAATTTCGGCAGCATTGGACGGAGTAGATGCACGCCGGTCTGCCACAAAGTCCGCAATGGTTACATCCGGTTCATGCCCGATTCCCGTTACCACAGGGAGCGGACATGCCGCGATTGCCCGGGCGACCTGTTCATCATTGAAGCACCACAGGTCCTCCATGGATCCTCCGCCTCGGGCAAGGATGATCACATCCACGTCAGGAATGGCCACCGCCAGCCGAATGCCCTGAACCAGGGCGGGAACAGCTTCGGCCCCCTGCACAGGCACAGGGACAAGGACAATGGGAATGGATGCATTGCGGTGCGCGGCAACCTTGCACACATCTTTCAGTACTTCCCCTGCAGGTGATGTGACCAGTGCAATTTTGTGCGGGAATGGCGGAAGCGCCTGTTTCCTTTCCGGGGAAAACAGTCCTTCCGCCTCAAGCTTTGCACGTATCTGGAGAAATCTGGTCCAGAGCAAGCCCATTCCACTGTCTTCCATACGGCTGACAACAAGGTTTACGGTACCGCCCCGGGCATAGAAAGAAACGGAACCCGTGCAAACTACCTGAAGCCCGTTTGGCTGTCTTCCGGCGAATCTGGCCGAAAGGACAGCCCAAGTGGAACGCCAGATGATGCATCGCACAATCTCATCTGTTTCATCCTTGATGGAAAAATATATGTGCCCGGAGCTTGCGCGCATCCAGCCGGTAATCTGTCCGCTTACGCGGAACTCCCCTGACATGTGCTTTGCGAGCATGCTTTGTACAATCCGGTTGAAAGCGCTTACTGACAGGATTTCAAGCTGTTCCATGAGCGAGTCTCTCCGCTGCATCAATGGTATTGGACAGCAGTGCTGATATGGTCATGGGGCCTGCACCGCCGGGAACCGGAGAAAGGAATCCGGCTACTTCCTTCACGCTTTCCGGCTCGATGTCCCCTGTCAGCTTGCCATTTACCCGGGCAATGCCGGCATCAATTACAACGGCGCCCGGCTTCACCATATCGCCCGTAATCAGATGCGCCTGCCCTGTGGCAGCGACCAGGATATCTGCCTGGCGCGTGATTTCTGTAAGATTTTTTGTGTGCGAATGACAAATCGTCACCGTACAGTTCTGCTCAAGAAGCATCATGGCACAGGGCTTTCCAACGATCACGCTGCGCCCTACCACCACAGCGTGCTTCCCGTCCATGTCAATTCCACTCTGGCGGATAAGTTCCAGAATACCTACAGGCGTACATGGGCGGAACCCCTGTGCCCCATTGAGCAGTTTTCCGGCGCTCAGCTCTGTAAACCCATCCACATCCTTTTCAGGCGGAATGCAGGAAATGGCTGATACAGGATCGAGATTTCCCGGCAGAGGAAGCTGAAGAAGAATGCCGTGCACTTCCGGGTTTGCAGCCAGTTCTTTCAGCACACCCTCAAGTTCAATCTGGGATACTTCTGCGGACAAATGCCGGGAAAAGGATCTGATTCCCACCCGCTCGCACGCTTTCTCCTTGGAACGCACATAGACCACACTGGCCGGATCTTCGCCCACAAGAACCACAGAAAGCCCCGGACAGATGTCTGCCTCTTTCAGTTTGCTGACCCGTTCCTGACACCATGTCTCCCTGGAAGCCGCCAGAGCTTTTCCATCAAGAATTGCTGCCGACATCGTGTTCACCCTGCCTTTCCGCCAAGAACTTTTCCCTGCCAATCAAGGCAACTCCGACGGCATTATCTCCGGAAAGCTCATTCTTCCCGAAGTACACCGTCAAATCGGACTGTCTGCTCACACGGTTCCTGACCATGTCCCTGAGCAGACTGGAGGACGCGACTCCCCCTGCAATAAGAATCTGATGAATCCCGGTATGCTTTTCTGCCATCAGTGCCATGCAGGATACCGTCCGCGCAAGAAAATCGAAGACCTCAGCGGCTATATCCTCATGACTGAGCGTACCGAACTTCAACCATCTCTGAACCTGAGTTTCCGCACCGGAAAGATGACAGACAATGCCTACTTTATCCATGCTCAGTGGAATTCTGTGTTCGCTCCAGCCCTCCATGGCAAGCTTTTCCACTTCCGGACCAGCCGGAAAATGAAGTCCCATGGCAACCCCGGTACGATCAATCAGCTGTCCGGCATGCAGATCCCCGGACCCGCCCAAAAGCTGCAGCGAATCTGCTGAACAGCTGAGAATCTCAGTGGTTCCGCCGGACAGATGCATGAACAGAGCCGGACCATCCTGGAGTCGAGTACCTACGCGCGCTGCTCTGAAATGCCCGCGCTGATGCGTGGTATGAAAAAAGGGAATCCCGAGCACTGCGGACAATGTCCGTGCCTGGGCATCCCCCGCAAGAAATACAGGCATATATGATGATTCGTCATCTCTTGGACGGGAAGATGCGCAGACAGCTGCCACCTGCATACCTCTGATGGACGGCGCCATTTCTTCCATTAATTCCGGAAGCTGGCGCGTATGCAGAAACAATGCATCTGACTGTCTGAGTCCCCGCTGTCCCTGTTCCACGGACAAAAGACGGCGGCATGAGCACAGGATATCCCCTTCCAGAGTGACAGCAGCTACAGAAGTTGTATAGCAGCTCGTATCGAATCCCAGGACGATGCTGCCGCTCATGCTTTTCCCTCTTTGGCACGCAGGACGGAGCCGAGAATTCCGTTTACAAACCGGCCGTCTTCCGGATCCGAATAGGTTTTGGTCAGTTCGACGGCTTCTGAGATTGCGACACTTCCGGGAACGTCCGGATCATTTTCAAAAAGGATTTCCCATACAGCCATGCGCATGATGGTCAGATCCACCAGACTGAGCCGATCAAGCGGCCAGGTGCTGAATTTCTCGATTTCCGCATCCAGTTCGTCAAGATGGTCCATGACGCCCTGAAAAACGTTCTGAATAAAGGCACGATCTGAAACATCAGGATCTTCCTGGTCCAGATGAGCAGTGCCTTCATTCCTGAGCTGATCATAAACCATCAGCAGTGTTTCTTCTCCGCCTTCTCCGCCCTGAAGATGCTCATAAATCATCTGCATGGCCGCATTGCGCGCAACCTTACGTGACATCTTGACGCTCCTCGCCTGTTTGTGTTTTCTCTTCGGAAGCCATGGAATCTGTTTCTTCAGCTTCCATGTCCGGCACTGTGCCGTCTTCCGCTACATCATCAAGGGTCCATTCCAGCTCGTGTGAATCCGGATCCTCTGTCTGCAGGACATCTTCATCCGTTTCGGTAGCCTGAACGGTATCTGCATCGTGAACATAGTCTGCCTCTGAGCTGTCGTCCGCCCATTCATTCTGTGTATCCGGCTCAACGGGCTCTTCGGAATCGGACATATCTTCTGCCGGTTCTTCTTCCTTTGAAGATTCGGCCAGGTAATCGGGGGCCTCCGGCAGAGAGGCTTCAACTTCCTGATGTCCGAAAAGACGCTGGTGCAGAAGCCGCTCTTCGCTGTTTTCTGCGCTTTCCTGAGCGTTCACGCTGACAGGAGTGGGGTCAGGATCCCTGATCACCTTGCCTGCATCAGGACCTGGCACAAGACAGGATTCATCGGAAGGCTTGCCGTCTGTCTGTTCAATGGTTACGGCCACTTCGCGGACATCAATACCCGAACATGCTGTTACATACTGGCGGATCTGTTTCTGCAGGGCGGATACTGTCAGCGGGATATTGACACCGCTTGCAAGGCAGGCACGCAGACGGATGATAAGGCCGCCGCGTGTGTTTTCCAGTCTTGTTGATTTGATTTGAATATCTTCATGGCAGTCAGTGCATTTTTTCACAAGCGATTCTATGGCCACCATGGAAATATCCAGAGCGCCGGACTCTGTATGCTGCTGCACATAATGCCTGCGGCTGCTGCGGTCAAACATGGCGGTCCAGCACATGACGGCCAGAATGCATGCCAAAAAAGCGGCGGCAAGAATGATCACAAGCCATAGGGTTCCGGAAGCGGGAGATATTTTTTCCAGATATGCGAATACCGGAACATCAAAAAACTTGTCTGCGATCAGCGCGGCGGCTTCTGCGAGAAAAATCAGACCGGATACGGCCAGAAGAATCCGCAGGCCAATACTTCTCTTCACCTTCAGCGCCTCCTTGCTTCTGCGCTCTCAATGAACCAGGATTATCAGGTTTCACTGTTTTCTTCCACAGAATTTGGCTTTTCTTCCGTTTCAGAAGGGGTCTCCGGTGCAGGCGCTTCAGCAGAATCCTTGCCCTTACCCAGCACAGCCTTTTTGGCCCCGCTTGCAAGAGCAGTATTTTCCTTTTCAAAGCTGACACCCTGGACATGAACATCCACGCGCACCACATGCAGTCCGGTCATGCTCTCAATGGCCTTGCGAACATTCTCCTGAACTTCCTGTGCCACCTTCTGGATCGGACGGTCATATTCAATGATCACATAAAGGTCCAAAGAAACTTCCTCAGGCCCCATCTCAATCTTGATTCCCTTGTTGGAACCGCTTTTACGGTTGAGAATGCTTCCCGAAGCATTGCTCATGCCGGCAATTCCTTCAATCTCATTGATGGCAGCACTGGTGATAATATTGATGACTTCCGGAGCGTAGGTTATGGAACTGGTCTGTTCAACATTTTCATCCACGCTTACCGGCAGATTTTCCTTTTTAGCGGCCACGTTATGTGCACCTCCTGACATGTATGGGAACCGATTGCAGATTATCCCACCGCACCGGTCATCCAGTGACGAGTATAGCAGAATCGGAAATGTTAATCAATCCGTGCCCGGAAAGAGCTCCGGGCACGGACTGGTCCTGTTATGCTTCCTTTTCCGGGACAAGTGCAATATGCAGTTCTTCCAGCTGCTTGGGTTCCACTCTTCCGGGAGCGCCCATCATCACGTCCTGGGCGTTTTTGTTCATGGGGAAAGGAATGACCTCACGGATCGTATCCACGCCGGCCAGCAGCATGACCATGCGGTCCACGCCGGGAGCGATGCCGGCATGCGGCGGGGCTCCGTAGCAGAAGGCATTGTACATTGCCGGGAACTTGGCCTTGACATCCTCTTCGCCAAGCCGGACCAGCTTGAATGCTTCGATCATGATTTCCGGATCGTGATTACGCACGGCGCCGGAAGACAGCTCCACTCCGTTGCAGACCAGGTCGTACTGGAAAGCAGTAATGGAAAGCGGATCCACTTCGCCGGAAGCGGCTTTCTTCAGGATTTCCAGACCGCCGTTGGGCATGGAGAATGGATTGTGGCAGAATTCCAATTCTCCGCTTTCCTCGCCGATTTCATACATGGGGAAATCCACGATCCAGCAGAATTCATATTTTTCTGCGTCCATATGGTTCGGGCACAGAAGTCCGAGCTGGCGGATCAGTACGCCGGCGGTTTTCTGGGCAGCCAGCTGAGGGCCGGCACTCAGGCTGACAAAAGTATTGGGGGCAAGTCCCAGTGTCTTTACAACATCATCCTTGCAGCCCTGCAGGAATTTTGCAATTCCGCCCACCAGTTCACCCTTGTCATCCATCCGGAACCAGTACGGCTTGGAGCCGCTCACCACTTCCACATCCTGGCAGAGCTTGTCGATCTGCTTGCGGGTGCAGGTCATATCCGACACGACAACGGCCTTGATCCGCTTGCCGGCAAAGGGCTCAAAACCGATGCCGCCCAGAAGCTCAGTCACATCCTGACTGACCAGATCAATGCGAAGGTCCGGTTTGTCCGATCCGTAAGTCTCCATTGCTTCCAGATAAGGAATCCTGCGGAAAGGTGCAGCGGAAGCCGTGTGATATTTGCCGTGCTTGGCAAATACCGGCGGAAGTACATCCTCCAGAATCTCGAACACATCTTCCTGGCTGGCAAAGGCCATTTCCATGTCAAGCTGATAGAATTCGCCAGGGCTGCGGTCGCCGCGGGCATCCTCATCACGGAAGCAGGGCGCGATCTGGAAATAACGGTCAAAACCGGAAGTCATCAGCAGCTGCTTGAACTGCTGCGGTGCCTGCGGAAGTGCATAAAAGCAGCCCGGATGCTTTCTGGCGGGAACCAGATAGTCTCTGGCACCTTCGGGAGAAGATGCCGTAAGAATTGGCGTGGTGATTTCCAGAAAACCATGCGCGATCATGGCAGCACGCAGGTCTGCAATGACATTGCAGCGCATAATGATGTTTTTCTTGACTTCGGGATTCCTGAGATCCAGGTATCTGTACTTCAGACGCAGGCTTTCGTCTGCTTCCGTAGAGCGCGTCACCTGGAACGGGAGTGCATTATACCGGCATTTGCCGAGCACCTGGATTTCATCCGGCACAACTTCAATGTCCCCGGTCGGCAGATTTGGATTCTTGCTGGTGCGTTCACGCACGGTGCCCGTGACGGAGATTGTGCTTTCCTTGTTCAGTTCACGCACAACATCCATCATTTCCTCTGTCTCGATGACCACCTGGGTCACACCATAAAAATCGCGGAGAATCACAAAGGCGAGATTGCCGCCGACTTCACGAATATTCTCCATCCATCCGGAAAGCTGAACGCGCTGACCGATATGGGTGCTCCGAAGTTCCCCGCATGTATGAGTCCTGTTCTGCATAGAGATTTCTCCTTTTTCTTATACTGTCCCGCCCATGGCTTTCACATGTTCAGCAGCTTCCGCAAGCGGAACGGTTTTCGATTCACCGGTTTTCATGTTTTTCAGGTTTACCACGCCCTCAGCGACTTCACTGTCTCCAAGGGTGGCACAAACTGCTGCGCCAAGCTTGTTGGCATACTTGAACTGTGCTTTCAGGCTTCTGCCCGTGTGATCCATGTCTGCTTTCAGACCGCTTTCACGGAGCCGCTGCACAAGAGAGAAAGCATCGAGAACATGGTCTCCCATGTAGGTCACAAAAACGTCCACAAGATCGGGCTCGGGAATACTGATGCCTTCGGAATCCAGGAGCATGAGTACGCGTTCCACGCCCATGCCGAACCCCACGGCGGGAAGATCCGGACCGCCCAGTTCTTTTACGAGGTGATCATAGCGTCCGCCGCCGCAGACGGTGAGATTGCCCTCCGGGGTTTTGGTGATCAGCTCGAAAACGGTTTTGGTATAGTAGTCCAGGCCGCGGACAATATGACTGTTTACTTCAAAGGGTATCTTTTCCTTTGCAAGACAGTCCTGCAGCTGCTGGAAATGATTTCTGCAGTCGTCATCAAGCCAGTCTAGCAGACGCGGCGCATCCTTTACAACCTCCTGACAGGTGGGAACCTTGCAGTCCAGGACGCGCAGAGGATTTCTTTCCAAACGGTTCCTGCAGTCCTGACAGAGGCAGTCAGTCCGTTCACGCAGATAATTCTTTAATGCTTCATTATATTTCGGACGGCACTCGGGGCAGCCAATGGAATTGATGTTGACGGAAAGATTGGAAATACCCAGGCCGGAAAGATATCTGTAGGCAAGAATAATCAGCTCTGCGTCAGCTGTTGCCTCCTTTGCTCCGAAGCATTCAAGGCCGAACTGATGATGTTCGCGCAGCCGACCTGCCTGAGGCGCTTCATAACGGAATACTGGAGCGCTCAGATAATACATTTTGCAGGGCAGAGGTTCGGCGTACAGATTGCTTTCGAGGAAAGAGCGGGCAGCGCCAGCCGTGCCTTCAGGCTTAAGCGTAATGCTTCTCTTGCCTTTATCCAGAAAAGTATACATTTCTTTCTGGACAATATCCGTGGTGTCGCCGACACCGCGCAGAAACAGTTCCGTGTGTTCAAAAACCGGAGTCCGGACTTCTCTGAACCCGGCTTCTGCCGCAGCCCTGCGCATCTTTGCTTCAAGATACTGCCACCGATAGCTCTGTGTGGGCAGTACATCCCGTGTCCCTCTTGGGGCCTGTGTCAACATCAGCATCCTCCTTCACTTTTCGCCGGAACAAAAAAAACATGCAGTTGCCTGCATGGGGCGAAAATCATCGCTGTGCCACCCTTGCTTCGCAGGTTTCCCTGCCTTCTTTAACGTGATCTGTAACGCAGATCTGCGTCCGGTTTTCACCGAAAGACTCCGGGAGTGTCCCCGCATGCAGGCATTCGGAAGCTTTCAGCCAGTCGACTTCCTCTCTGAAAGAATGCCACGCCATACGCTGTTTCCCTTCATGGTCCGCACAATTCTAACAGTTTCAACTCTGCCTGTCAATTAAAAGAACGCACGGTTCCATACACAGACAGGGGCATTACGCCAAGTCCTGTCAGACTTTACATAAAAAAATACAGACTTCGGTATTTCATTTACCGGAGTCTGTATTTACCATTTATAGTGCATTGCCTTTGAAACACAGTTCTGATGTGTGGAATCCACTTTTTTGGTGCCATGGGTCATGCTCCCGTAGAAGTGGATGCAGAAGTGACCTTCAAAACCGTTGTCCGTAATGGTCTGTGTACCGTGCGGCATGCCGTTCATGGAAGCGGCGTAAACGTGACCGTTGTATTTTACCAGGATGGGCCGCCTTTTCCAGGACCAGTGCCCTCCATACAGCGACTTGATGACCTGGGCATCGCTTTTGGTAAGAGGTTCAGCATCCAGGTGGTTGGCACCAGACCATCGCTTGGCTTTGAATGTTTTGCCTGTCTTGCAGTCCTTGACAGTAAAAGTAGTTCGCTTCGGAATCTTGTCTGCTCCGCCATGGAACCAGTCCAGACGCTCTGCAGTACCGCTTCCGGAAGAATCAGATGACGATGACGATACTTTTTCTCCGAACATGGCAGCGATCGTATTCTTGTCTGCAATGCCGGTTTGTTTAAGTCCCTTGGCTTTCTGAAGTTTTTTCACGGCTTTCTTGGTGCCGTTTCCATAATCGCCGTCAATGCTTCCAGAATAGTATCCCATCACATCAAGGCATTTCTGAAGCTTGGTTACATTGTTACCACTGTCTCCCGGCTCACAGGCTTTGGGCTTGCCTATTTTTTTGAGCTGCTTCAGAATGGAGGAAGAGGATGAAGAAGATGAAGAGGAGGAGGAAGAGGAGGAACTGCTTCCGGTTTTCACGTATTTCTTCATTACATAACCGGTATACTTGCCATACTTGACCTTATACCAATCGCCGCTCGTGCTGGAAATAATCAGCTCTGTTCCTTTCGGCAGAGTCTGCAGCACTTTCGCCTCTGTGGATGCCTTCTCCCTGAGTTTCAGTGATGAACAGCTCACCTTTCCTGTCTTTGCGGCCAGTGCTGCTGCGGGCAGTAGAAGCAGCAGGAGCAGCAGTAATATCAGAAACCGGTTCTGTGTTCTGCCCCGGAACATTGCATTCACTTCCTTACTCCGGGAAAATGAAAACTGCGGATATAAAAACCCCAGTCATGCGAATAAAATATATTACAACTTTGTTAAATTGTCAATCAAATATGGTGATCAAATTGAAACAAAATAGTGTCTAATTTGTAAAAGATGAATTCTGGTACAATATCTTGTATTTTCCGAAACGGAATCATACTATTGATGCGGATGCACTGTGTATCCAGGAATGTTTCATGTGTTTCCCTTGTCCCGGAAGGCGTTTGAATCTGCCTGCAAAATCGTTGTTGACTTTCATGAACATGTGTGATAACATGCAACACGGTTTTGAAAGAAACCTATGCCAGAGACAGCCGGTATCCTCTTGAAGGATGTAAATGAGCAATGGCTCTGCCTGCCGAGGTGTAAAGGATTAGTGTAAGCTCATCCCTTGCGCCTGTGCAAGGGTTTTCTTTTACTCCAAACCATAAAGGAGGTGCAAGAAAGATGAGCAAGAATCGTGAGATCAAAGAACAGGTTGTAAGTGAAATCAAAGAGAAGTTCGAGAATGCAAAGTCTGTTGCGTTCGTGAGCTACACCGGTCTGACCGTGGATCAGGTGACTGCCCTGCGTAAGCAGTGCCGCGAGAGCGATGTGCATTACTGTGTTCTGAAGAACCGCCTGGTGCGTCTGGCTCTGCAGGAGCTGAACATTGAAGGTGCTGACGATCTTCTGAATGGACCTAATGCTTTCGTTTTCGGCATGTCTGATGCAGTTGCTGCTCCGAAAATTGTCAGCGAATTCATTGAAAAGAACAAGCTTACTTCTCTGAAGATCACCGGCGGTATCATGGATGGTCAGGTTGTGGATGTTGCTACTATTGAACGTCTCGCAAAGATGCCCAGCCGCGATGTCCTTCTGGCACGACTGGTTGGCAGCCTGAGCGCCACCATCGGAAACTTTGTCCGCGTTGTGGAGGCTTTCCGCAAAAAGCAGGCAGGCGAAGAGTAAGAAATTCGCCGGATGTTGCTGATAAAACAGCAGCATGATAAACGAACAAGAATGAATAATGGAGGAATTAACAATGACTCATGAAGAGATTATTGCCGCTGTCGAATCCATGACAGTGCTTGAGCTGAATGATCTGGTTAAGGCTATGGAAGAGAAGTTTGGCGTTTCTGCCGCTGCTCCCGTGGCCATGGTCGCTGGCCCTGCTGCCGGTGCTGCTGCCGCTGAAGAGGAGAAGACCGAATTCGACGTCGTGCTGAAGGATGCCGGCGCTGAGAAGATCAAGGTCATCAAGGTTGTCCGCGAAGTCGTGGAAGGCCTGGGCCTGAAGGAAGCCAAGGAAATGGTGGAGAGCGCTCCCAAGACCATCAAGGAAGGCGTCTCCAAGGAAGATGCAGAAAAGATCGTCGAGAAGTTCAAGGCTGCCGGCGCTACCTGCGAAATCAAGTAATTTCCATATTTACTGCTTTCCAAGCGGCATGACTTTGTCATGCCGCTTTTCTATGTCCGATCAGATGCCTTCTCTCCCCGGGTACAGGCCAGGATTATTTGAAACAGAACGACGGAAATACTTGTCAGGTCAGCTGTTTTGGCTTGTCTGACAAATCTCGCCATGATATAATTTTCTTCAGTTTTATAGACGGAAGGAGGCGGCAGAATGAAGAAAGCATTTGGTTGTGTGTTCCTGATCCTGCTGTCCCTGGCTTTCTCCCTGTCTTCTGCTGAGGAAATCAGAATTACGCCGGCTCATGACGTTTCTGATTCCATTCAGGCGCTTATTGAAACCGCAGAAAGAGAACTTGGGTATACAGAGGGTGAGCACGGATATACCAAGTATGGTGAATGGAGCGGAGATCCTTATGCCCAGTGGTGTGCGGAGTTTCTGTGTTGGTGCGTTCATGAGGTGGATGAAAGCACAGGCTCTCATATGCTGAACGAAGTCTATCCCATGTATTCATCTTCCAATGTGGGCAAAAACTGGTTTGTCGATCATGGAAGGTATATTGTCAGGTGGGGCAATCTTGAAGGATGGGGATATCAGTGGCTCAAAGGCGAAAACGAGTTTATTTCCACTGGATCCTACATTCCTGAGCCCGGCGACTGGGTTTTTTTCACATGGACCAATGATGAGAATACCGACCATGTGGCCATGGTGGAATACTGTACCCGAAACAGTGCCACGCAGGAAGTGACCATTCATGTTATTGAGGGAAACACACCTTCTGCTGTGATTCATGCCCAGTATCCTCTGACCTATAAGCGGATACTCGGTTTTGGGACCGTTCATGACTGTGCGGACTGGACGATGCGTGCCGGTAATACCGGGGAGAAAGTCCGCCAGCTTCAGGAGAAACTGCATCGGCTGGGTCTTCTTTCCGCCGAGCGGGTTGACGGACGTTTCGGGCCTTCAACCCAGTCGGCTCTGCAGCTGTTTCAGAATGAGCATGACATAAAAAGCAACGGCATTGCGAATATCACGACACAGAAAGCTCTGAACCAGGCATATGAACATCTCATCAATCAGGATCCAGAGACATGGAGAGTGGACTCAGATGATGATGATGATCTGACACTGGACTTTTTCGATTTCATTCCCGTCCCTTCACCGTCAGCGTCTCCTGCTGAGGAAGAGCTTTCTCTTGTTGATTCAGTGGAAAACGATGCTGATATGGATGCCGATGTGAATGATGATGTACCGGACTGGGTGGATGTACCCTGAGCCGGAAAGAGAGAGGAGACCATATGCGCAAACGTCTTGCAGCCTGTGTGCTTATTCTGGTATTTCTTCCGGTATCGTGCCTTGCCTGGGACTGCTACAATTATTCAGCATCTTTTACGGTTCCAGGTACGGCGGCCGGAACTGTTGCGGAACAGATGTCCCTGATTCTGTCTCCCCTGCGCCTTTCCGGCACCTATATCAGCAGCAGAGATGGTTTTGACATTGCTGGACATGTTCAGTATGCCGATGATGTAAGAACGGATACAACGTATCACCTTTATGGTCAGGAAGGCCTGTTTAAAGTGGAAAGCAACCTATGGAACAATCAGCCGCTCCTGATCAATGTCCCGGCTGCCCTGGAATTCGGCATGAAGCTTAACGCACACATGGATCTGAATTTCCAGAAACTTGCGCTGATATACCATTGGGTAACGCAGGATGCGTGGCGGGAAACGCGCACAATTATCCGTGCTGTAATGCATGAAACGGAAACGGACCATGCCGTGACCAAGGAACGCATCATGAATGGAGCTGAAAAGCTCAATGAGCTTCTTTACGAAGACCGTTCTCTTCGGTATTGGCTTTATGCCATGGAGACACTGAATGAGGCGGGCGAACGGCTTTCTCCCCTTTTTGAAACCATCCCGGAATATCTTGAGGCATTTATCCCTGAGGACGGTATGCGGGTTGCCTATCAGGACGGATTTGAAATCTGGACTGCCGGAGACACGGTCATGTACCGTAGACTCAATACAGATCTGGAGAAGGTTATTGAGATTAATCTGCCAGGCTTCATTCAGGGAACGGATGCCAGGTTTTTCCTCAGAAATGTATGGAATGATGATTCATCCACATGGGATACCACCTGTGATCTTTCTCTCGGCGAAGGAGAAAACCTGATTCTGAGCGGACACATGGAAAACAATGATTTTTCAGCTCCCTGGCCGGTTTCGGTTCCCTGGACATCGGACATGTCTCTTTCCGGTCCGCTGCTCGATGGACTCCCATTCCTTGGCACGGATGAGAATGGGCTTCTCACGGACCGACTTCTCACGGATCATCTTCAGCTCCGCTTTGAGGGAGAGCCAGGCCGGGTACGCATGTATTCAGGTGAAGCGCTTCTCCTGACACTCGATATTGCCTGCGAACGGTTTGATCCTGATGAATGGCCCTATCATACATATGGTGAAAGCGACGGTCTGAACGTTTTTTCACTGTATGACACTTCACTGGGATCATTTGTTTCCGACATTCAGTCCACTGCCATACGCGGTATTATTCCATGGATTGAGCATCTTCCCTACAGCACGGTGGCCGCTGTTATGGATATCATAACGGACGGCGGTGTGCTCGATATGCTTCTTGCCGAGCCCGTCGAAGAGGAAGAATATGAAGAATGGGATGAGGATACATACTGGGCAGAATATTTTGGAGAGGATTCCGAGAATACCACGGATACAGAGAGTACGGAAAACACTGAAAATGAATAATGATGGGGAGTTGGCTAACATATGATCAGACTTCTTCTGTCCCATGTAAAACAGTACCGAAAAGCCTCTATCCTGACACCGATTTTCATGATCGGCGAGGTTATGATGGAAACACTGATTCCCTATGTCATGGCAGATCTGATTGACAAGGGCATCAACCGTTCCAGCATGCCGGACATCTATTCCAACGGTCTGCTCATGCTGGGCCTGGCCTGTCTGAGTCTCCTGTTCGGTATCATGGGCGGACGTTTCGGAGCGGAAGCTTCTACTGGCTTTGCTGCCAATCTTCGAAATGCCATGTATGACAATATCCAGACATTCTCGTTTTCAAACATTGATAAGTTTTCCACAGCAGGCCTTGTGACCCGCATGACCACGGATGTCACCAATGTTCAGAATGCATTTCAGATGGTGCTCAGAATCGCCGTTCGTGCTCCTCTGACGCTGATCTGTTCCATGGTCATGTGTTTTCTTACCAACCGCCGTCTGAGTCTGATCTTCCTTATTGCAGTGTTTCTGCTTGCATTATGTCTTTCACTGATCGTGAGAGTTGCCATGAAACGCTTCGACCGGGTGTTCCAGAAATATGATGATCTCAACGCATCTGTTCAGGAAAATGCCAGCGGCATCCGGGTAGTCAAGGCATTTGTCCGGGAAGACTATGAAACGGAAAAATTCAATGCAGCAGCCGGGAACCTCTATAAAATGTTCGTGCATGCGGAAAAGGCCGTTTCCCTGAACGGTCCCGTCATGATGACCATTGTGTATCTGTGCATCGTCATGCTTTCCTGGCTCGGTGCCAAATATATCATTGAACCGCTTCATCCTTCCATGGCCCTGACCACGGGTGAGCTCACTTCCATGTTCTCCTATGTCATGAGCGTGCTCATGTCGCTGATGATGCTCTCCATGATTTTCG